>CAZSFJ010000029.1:0-13171 GCA_964606125.1 uncultured Dehalococcoidaceae bacterium
ATCCCACCATCGTTGTGCGAATTGGTGTCATTGTTCTAGCCGTAACCTAGAGCGTCAGCTGAGGGAATTAACAGCTCGAGCTGCTGCCTCATCCATGCTAACGGAGCGATCGACATATTCAACTCCATATTTGTCGAGGATCGCGAAACCGTCCTCTTCCCACGAGCCCGGTATTCGAAACAGTGCTATCTTCTCTGATGGATCGTAACCAGCTTGTATACAGCCCTTCACTACTCCACGGGCAACAATATCCACCCTAGTATTCGAGACTACATTCATCATGACTGCGATCTTTTCAATCCCCGGTTGTTCGCATATCAACTTAGTAAGGGCTGCCGCTTTTGAGACCGATGGATTTCCACCTATCTCGCAGTAGTTCGCTGGGCTACCACCTGCATCACGGACCGCATCGAATAGAGTAAGTGAGCCGCCTCCCGCGCCAATTATCAGTCCGAGATTACCCTCGAACTCTGTCAGGTTACCTGCTACACCGCGAGGATCCGCAGAGTCTACTATTGCCGCCGCCTGCTCAAAATCTGTGGGTGGACGTGCCTGTCGTTTCTCATCAGGACCGATATTCAATCTATCCAATAGGTCTAAATGATTGCGAGTAGCCTCCTGTTCCAAATCAAGATGACAATCCAAGGCAATAATCCGGCCATCCGACAGTCGGCCTATGGGATTAATCTCTGCCAATGTCATATCTCTTTCCAGAGCGAGTCTACCGAGAGCCGCCACCATTCGAGTTAATCCATTGAGTTCGGCTCCAGCAATTCCGACCCCCGCCACTGCATTCTTCGCTACATAATCAGGAAATCTTCCCATTGCTGAGAAATGTGTGCGAGACAGGTGTTCAGGATGTTCTTCTGCGACCTGCTCTATATCTATCCCACCCATATCACTAAAAATGACAAGAGGTTTCTTCGCTCTTCCGTCATAAGTCACAGCCGCATAATATTCCTGTTCAACATCCATCTGTTCTTCGACAAGTATCCCGACTGGCTTATTTCCATTGATGCTTAACGCAAAAATGTCGATGGCTGCCGCTGCTGCTTCATCAGCAGATTCCGCAAATTTTATACCACCTGCTTTCATTCTCCCACCACTCAAAACCTGAGATTTAAGGGCAACTGGTCTGTTGATATCGATCACTGCAGAGCGCACCTCCTCAGCAGTCTGGCAAAATTCAGATGCCGGGACCGCGATCCCATATTCACTGAGGATTGCTTTTGATTCGTACTCATAAAACCGCATTGACATCCACCATCCAATCAAACCAAACAAAGTGTAATAACGTCACATCCCGTATGACTTGGCCATCTCGACATCATTCTCAGCGATCATAGTCGCCAAGTCAAAAATAACCTTCGCCTGCTTCCACGTTGCGTCATCCTGCATTTTTCCATCGACCATTGCGACTCCTGAACCATCGGGCATTGCCTCTAATATCCTGCGGGCCAACTGTACTTCCTCGGGATCGGGTGAGAAAACGTTTCTTGCTATGTCTATCTGGGACGGATGAAGAGACCATGCTCCCACACACCCTAGCAAAAATGCCGACCGGAATTGATCTTCGCATCCGATGGGATCACTAATATCACCAAATGGTCCATAGTATGGGTAGATCTCCGCATTCACGCAGGCGTCCACCATACGAGCAATGGAATAGTGCCAAGGGTCCTGTTGAGCAGTCGCACGTTCGGCTTCAGGGTCTGTCTGATCAGGATCAGTCCGGACACGATAAAAAGGATGGCCTCCACCCACTCTGGTTGTCTTCATTCGACGCGATGCGGCTAAGTCAGCTGGTCCGAACGACATGCCCTGCATCCTGGGAGAAGCCAATGCGATATCGTCAACGGCAACTACTCCACCGCCGGTCTCGAGAATCGCATGAATCAAGATCGGTTCTTGGATCTGATACTTCGCTTCGAGTTGAGCAAGCAGACGGTCAACATAGTGCACGTCGGCCACACCCAGAACTTTCGGAATCATAACTACGTCCAGTTGGTTACCTATTTTCGATACAAGTTCTACTAAGTCATCTAAAAACCAAGGTGAGTCCAATGCATTAACTCTGGTCCAACAACCCACGCCTGCGTCCGCAAAATTGTTTTCTTGTACTACTTCGATGAAACCTTGCCTTGCAGCAATTTTTTCATCGGAAGCGACTGCATCTTCAAGATTTCCTAAAAGAACATCGACTTGATTAAGCATCTGAGGCACACGAGCCCGCATTTTCTCATTTGCTGCATTCATAAAATGAATCATTCGAGACGGCTTCCACGGAATACTACGAAGAGGCTCCGGGGCTCCTATAGCCAGAGGTGAAAAAAATTCTCTGGGATTGTTTGCCATTGAAATTTCCTAACGATATCCTTGCATTGTCACACACACACACGCTAACCAACTAACTCAGAATGATCAATTAAGCATAGAGCTGATGGCTCAAACTGTGATTGCATTACTCTTTGTCCGGCGTAGCGTCCTACCAATACCGTACAAAATTGTTCCAAATAAAAAGGCAGTAGCTCCAACAATTAGGGAATTGAGAAGGCCAACCCAGAGAGCCGCAGATACAACCTCTTGTAGGGAGTCCGCAAATGGTGAACCGCTAGGACCTAACTGTCGCCAAATAAATGCTAGAAGCCCAAAACCAATCAGACTCGGCATAGACGCAATAAAGGCTGCTGCTGCGATTGACTTAAGGCGGAAACTCAGATTAGTTGAGGCTAAACTTAATACGAACATTGCCACAGTAATGGGTAGCACGATGCTATTGACTTTGCTAAGCCAAATGTGCGTTGAGTTCCCCCATAGTTTCCAAACTTGTAAAAAGTTACCCGAGTCACTGAACCAACTTGACCTCACGCTGGATGGATTTGCGATGACAGTCTCGGGCCCGTCAAGGTATATTCTCTGCGCAGCTTCCGTCCTAAGTATTTGAGCCCAGTCGCTTACAGAATCGTCACGAATGGTGGTGGCTGGCAGGCCGTTAGTGAACGGCCAGCCAGTGGGGATGATGTAACTTGTATCATTGCTCTCCCCTACCAATTCCCTCAGATCTTCCATCTGCATTTCGAGCATCGATTCGATACCAATTAGGCTCTCTAGCGTGTACTCAATTGCTGTAAGTGTTGGTTGTTCAGAGGTAATTCTTTCCAACGTAACAGTGGTGACCGCTATACCAAATGCAATGGTAAAACACAGCAGTGCTATTTTTGAGATGTAATCCAGAAACCATTCCAAAATACTCGCTAGTGGTCTAACTTTAGTTATGCCTGACAAATTCGACCCCATGCTTCCATAGTTTAGTCTTCGATATAGAGGCCTTTTTGGCCCTATCGTATATCGTGACGGGGGACCCGTCATTCTCACAGTCATCCCTGACTAGATTATCCTAAATACTAATGAATAGAAGATCTGTTTCCAAACAAAGTAGCGCATTGGCAATATCCATCTTCCTGATTTCATGCGTATCGCTGATGGTTCTTGTCCAAGCCAGGTATCAAAACAACCGTTGGCAAATCGAACGCTTCCAGGCAATTCAAATAATAAACTCGATTGTCAGAGTCGTTAAGTACGATGCCAGAGCAACGGAATTTCCTGAGACTGAAATTCAGCAATACCTGACTCAATCTTTCGAATCAAACCAAAAGATTGAGTCAATAGTAGAGATACGTTTGGAGCAACGCATTCAGCAAGCCATCAAAGACCTAAATATAGGGATCTCGATCCCACTGATTGAGCAACCTTTTCCACCAGTGTTACTTGAAATTGCTCGACCACCGAAGTACATGGTCTTGTCTCCCAGAGATCGAGTAGAGCATACAGGGGGGTATTTACTTAAAGAGGATCTTGAACCTCAGCAAATTCAACGGGAGGAGAAAAAAGCCGAAGAAACTGGGATAACATCAGCCTACGCAGCGAGAATATCTGGGATAGCAACATTTCCTTCTTTAATCTCCGACCGATTAGCCTATAAACAGACAGTCTTCACGGCCGCTCATGAGTGGGTACATCACTATCTAATATTCTTTCCACTTGGGCGTACCTATTTTTCAGACGGCAAAGCCCTCAATGAAACAGTTGCTGATTTGGTCGCCACTGACATCACAAGAGCCGTACTAGAGAAATACCCTGAACTATATCCTGTTGATAAAATCAGTTCTCATGACAGGCTGGATCCGACACACCTCCAAAATCTCCGCAGGGAAGTAGACGAGCTCCTCGCAGAAGATAACTTATTCGAGGCCGAAAAACTTATGGATAGTAAGCAGGTTCTCTGGTGCGAAGAATATGAGTCATGCCCCCGCAGGATTAATCAGGCTTATTTGGCCTGGATTGGACAGTACGCGTATCAAGCCGGGTCGATCGATCCCGTAGGAGAACAAATGCGAGATATCAGATCTATCGCCGGTTCAACTAAGGAGTTCCTTCGGTTTGTCAGAAACATCACGTCCCGGCAAGAATTATCTGTCTTACATTCTGAATTAGTCACGGGGGAATAAGCTTCACCTGATCTTATTGTTTACCACGAATACCCGACTACCGTTGGCAAAAGGAACATTATTCTCATAAAGGATTATTTGGAGAGTGTAGATCCCGTCCTCGAAATCTTGGCTATCAATAGGAATAATCACTCTACCCGCTCCAACACTATCAACTATGGTCCGTGAGTGAGTTCCGGTAGTATCATTCCCTACACCGATCCAAGCCTCTAATTTCATCGGAACGGTCCCGGACATTAGTATTTGAAAGTTGTCATTTCCGATTACAGTCTGATAGTCTTCAACACCTAACCACTGGAACCCTTGATAGGTAGCCGGAGTCTGATTTTCGAGGGTTATAGGTATTTGGTAATACGATACCGGCCTCAGTTGGTGATTATGAAATTCTCTAAACCGTAAAACATAATCACCGTTCGCGAATAATTCCGTCTCCCACACGAATATATGCTCCTCAGGAATGGGGTTCTCGAGAGTACTCAAAATGGTCCATGAGTCCTGACCGATTTTTTGCAATTCGATTACACGCGTCACAACATCCGATCTAGTTTGATCTATCACTATCGGCGTCTGACCGGATAACTTCTGAGATGACACAGGGTACTTAAGTTCCGTGGGCAGAGCAGCTATTTCATCACTCTGCTCTTTAGATTCGTCCGCAGAAGTCGAACCGCTTGAAACAACAGGTTTATTTAGTACTGCGGGCTCGCTGACAAAGTCTGACCAAGGAATAAATTCCTGAACTCCCTTAAAACTGGCCCACTCCCAAATACTCTCCCATTCAGAAATTTCGTTCCACGGGAAGATCAGCTTTAACGTTGATCGTCTGAATTCATTAGGAGTGTCTTCTGTAGCAAGTGAGCCATTACGCCAGTCCACGATGACCGTCTGCCACCATTCATCGACGGGAGATGTGTAGTTCTTACCGATCTCCCACCCAACTACAGCTGGAGATTGCGTTATCTCGTCGATGGCCGAATCTTCAAGTGAACCAAGATCGTCAGGTGATGTCAGTTTTGGCACTGGAGTGGGAGTCATTACCTTGGGCAACTGGTCGGAAACCGACCTCTGCGATATATTGTTCAAAATTTGGGTCGAGTACAAGGATTTTTCTCTCAAAAATTCTGGACATTCTGGAGTAACTAAACGGCCGGATGGCCAACAGACCTCAACCTCGGATATACCGGGGGGACGAATAAACTCATCTGGCTGTAGCGAAAATCTTTCGATTGAGGTCAGCATTACCTGCTTCCATATCGGGAACGCAACAGTAGTGGAATAAATATCTTTAATTATCGCGTTGTCGGAGTTTCCCGCCCAGACCCCCACGACGATGTTCGGCGAGTATCCCATCGTCCAGGTTTCCCCAACCAAACGGCCCACTTCCTGACCAGGCATACTTTCCCTAGCGAAAGGTTCGCTCGTCCCAGTTTTTGCGGCAGTTGGATATCCTTCCAACACACGCAGCCGGTCGCAGGTCGCGTAGACGAGGCATTGATTATCACCATCGGCAAGGATCGAAGTAGTCAGCCAAGCATATTTGGCGTCCACTATCCGCTTTTCCTGGAATTGGTTATTAACTAGGCGAGTGTCACCCTTAAAATCGATGACTTTGAGGAGGGAAATTGGCTCTATATCACGATTCCGTTTATCAGTAGAGGCCTCGTTCAGAACGAATTGACCACGCATAATGCCATTATTTGCAAGCACACTATAGCCAATGACGTGATCAAATAAAGTGATGTCACTTCCGCCAGTAATCAAAGCCGGTCCATAACCTTGTGGATTATCTAGAGTTGTATAACCCATACCCCTCAGAATTTGCAGGAGATCAGGAACCCCAGCAAACAATGCCATTTTGATGGCGCTGACATTAAGTGAATTGCCAAGTGATTCAGCCGCGGCCAATGGACCTACCCAATAGTCCAACGGATCAATAGGACGCCACTCTTTTCCTGTCTCTTTGTCCTGAAGCACAAGAGGTGTGTCTAGTAATGCTATCCGTGTGCCCCATCCCTTCATAAATGCAGCCATGTAACCGAATGGCTTCAAGGTCGAACCAGGTGAGTTGAGTGAAATAATATTATCGTTGCGACCCTCAATATCATCTCGAAAGTAATCCCGCGAACCCACGTACGTGAGGATCTGGCCGGTTTTTGGGTCCAAAACCATTACTGCACCATTCAACAAACCGGCCTCTTCACCTTTCTGTCGAATGATGTCATCGACAATTCTCTCCGTGTTTCTCTGTAACGACAGGTCGAGCGTCGTCGTAACTTCTAATCCGTCGTTGTAGATAGCAAACGTACCAAATCGAGTAACAAGCTCCTCCGTCACTCTACCCAACACAAAGTGAGGAGCTTCTATATCGAATTCTACAGTCTTGAAATTTAGTGGAGCTTTCAAAGTAGCATCTGCTTGTGCTTCGGTGATAATTCCTCGTCTAACCATCAGATTGAGGACCGTTCTTTGTCGGAATTTTGCTGGTGACCCCCACACAAGCTGACCTGTACTAGGATCAAAGTTAATTGGCGAAAAAGGATCATACTTCACCGGAGACTGTGGAATTCCCGCCAACAGAGATGCCTCCGCAAGAGTCAATTCGCTAGAATCCTTCCCGAAATAAGCTATAGCCGCAGCTTCTATCCCGACGTAAGGGCCACCGTAGGATATCGAGTTCAAATACCATACTAGTATGTCGTCCTTCGGATATTTCCTGGTTAACTCAAGCGCAACCACTGTCTCCTTCATTTTTCGCAAATAACTGCGTTCAAATCGCTGCTGTTGAGGAATATATATATTTTTTGCCAGCTGTTGCGTTATCGAAGATCCACCTGAACCTTGAAATAGTTCATCGGTCGGCGAATTTAACCACGGGAATAAATTTTCAACTCCAGCCCGCAGAAGGCCCGTAAAATTAAGTCCGTTATTGGTATAGAACGTCGGATCCTCTATAGCAATGGTAGCTTCAACTAGCCAAGGAGAAATCTCACCTAATGGCACCGGCTCACGCAAACCCTCAGCTGGATCAACAAATTGGTATAACAGTTCTCCGTTGCGATCATATACTCGAGCAGAACCCCTCGAATATTGGTCCAGCAGCCGTCTTGGCTCTACCACTTGATTAGCGACCTCATCGTAGTAATCAAATACCCATATGCCGCCGAAAATAACGATCCCTGTCAGCAATAAAATAGGTGACCCTATAGTTAATAAAAGTATTCTTCGTCTGAAGCTCGCTTTGCGTGCACTCGCCAAAGCCTTTTGGCGGACTAGCCGTCTACGTAAGTTAGTAACTCTGGAAAGCATCTCTACGATCAATCCTACGTAACACTAATAGGTGAGAAATTCCTAGGCGCTTGAAATAGGTTGTTTCAAGACTGTAACAAATTTTTCGAAGCAAACTACCGATCAGTCGTGATCGAGCAAATACGTTGTCAAATCCAGGGAAAACATAGGTATGCTCAACGATCTCGAACAAACGCTTATTTACGAGATTCTCAAAACCGTGATGACTATAAATCCGGGCATGAGGAACGAGGCGATTCCTTAGCCGAGTGGGAAGCCAATTGACGAGCGGAATATTTCCAAAAATATACTTCCCGCGCCACCAGATGCCGTGGGTCTCAAAAGGATAACCTCGGTTTGGCGCAAACAATATGCAATAGCCTCCTATTTTCAGAACACGGGCAACTTCCTCAAGAGTCAGAGAATCATCATCCACGTGCTCGATAACTTCGTTTAGTAAAACTAAATCAAAGCAATTGCCCTTAAGTGGCAATCGCTCGCTAGCAGCCGCGATGAAGCTGGCGCTGGACCTGTTATCTAGACGAGACTTCTTTTCTCGTTTCTGCGCCTCGTTCAATCGTCCGATTTCGAGATCTATCCCAACACAAATCGCATTCAAATCCCTAATGGCTCGCACGTATTCACCAACTCCACAGCCCAAGTCAAGAACCTGAGCGCCTCGAATATTTACGTAGGCTTGGATTTTTTGCAGCCTTCGCCACTGCCCGAATCGCCATACAAAAGATGGGTTCCCCAGCCTTGAAGCATCTGGCTCACCTGCTAATTTGTTCACTGACCCTCCATGACCGAACTTCGTCCAACGTGTACGTTATTAAATTATGCTAATTCTAACGAGCTCAGAAACCAATAGAGCTAACGATAAACACTATAGATTCAGTGCCGTCACTCTCCTATGCTATTAGAATGGAAATTTCTGAAGACGACGTACTACACGTTGCGGAGCTGGCGAGGATCAGGGTGACCCGCGAAGAGTCGCGGGAGATAAAGGAACAGCTGGACACTATTTTCCAGCACTTCTCCAGCCTACAAGATATCGACACTGAATCGGTAGACCCAACTATGCATATTTCTGGTAACCAGATTATTTTGGATCACAGCGACCGAGAAGACGCGCATCAAAATATTCGTGCTGATCATGTTGAGCCCCCTCTAGATACCGAGCAAGTCCTCCAAAATTCTCCTCATCGAGAAAATACGTTTATTAGAACAAAAGGCGTTCTCTAGGATCGTCGGGTAAGAGCTCAAATGGATACTAAAATTCAGTTGAATCAAAATGCACACATGCACGCTAAAAACTTCAGAGAGGGAACATACAGCCCGGAAGACCTGTTGAATCAAACGCTCGATTATTTAGAAGAAATAGATACTAGGCTAAACGCATATATCAGCGTCATGCATGCTGACGCAAAATCTGCCGCGAGGCGAGCTTCTTCGACTATCCAGTCCGGCGAGGCAGGGCCTCTCACTGGCATACCAATTGCCGTTAAAGACCTGCTAAATACGAAAAATTGGAAAACTACTGCAGCGTCAAAAATGCTGTCAACTTATGTTCCTGTGGAAGACTCGACTGTTGTAGCTCGACTCAAAGCAGCGGGTGCTGTGATTGTAGGCAAAACGAACTTGGACGAATTTGCCATGGGCTCCTCCAACGAATTTTCAGCTTTTGGCCCCGTGAAAAACCCTTGGGATACCTCAAGGGTTCCGGGCGGATCATCCGGGGGGTCAGCAGCGACCGTTGCGTCTCGAGCAGTTCCACTGTCTATAGGTACAGATACTGGTGGTTCTATTAGGCAACCGGCAGCTTTTTGTGGAGTTCTCGGCCTGAAACCCACCTATGGGCGGGTCTCTCGTTTTGGAGTAGTTGCTTTTGCATCATCGCTTGATCAGGTTGGACCTTTTGCCAGAGATTCACATGATCTGGCCAATCTGTTACAAATAATCTCTGGGTATGATCAGAAGGATTCGACGTCCTCCCGGATCCCAGTCCCTGACTTCTCTTCGCAACTCCTGCATGGTCTTGACGGTCTCACTTTTGGGATCCCTGCTGACATGCTTTCGTCCGGAGTTGATCCGCTTGTACAGAGTGCATTTGAAGAATCTATTAAAGTACTCGAGACTAACGGTGCGCGGATAAATCGAGATATACAACTGCCTTCGATAGAGGCAGCTCTACCGGTCTACTATCTAATTGCACCCTCTGAAGCCTCAGCAAATCTCGCTCGGTATGACGGAGTTAAATACGGATATTCGGCTGAGCTCGGCGAGAGTTCTGAAGAAACAATGTTTAACACTCGGGGTGAAGGATTTGGCCCTGAAGTGAAAAGAAGAATATTGATTGGCACTTACGCACTATCTGCCGGGTATTACGACGCTTTTTACCTTAAAGCTCAAAAAGTTCGAACGGTGATCCGAAGTGAATACGAAGAAGCTCTCAGTAAGGTCGATGCGATTCTTACTCCTACTACCCCTACCCCCGCTTTTGAACTAGGAGCAAAATTAGACGACCCGTTAGAGATGTATCTCAATGATTTGTATACCCTACCAGCGAACATTGCGGGACTCCCCGGTCTTTCTATTCCTGGAGGGTTCGTAGAGGGCCTGCCAGTAGGACTTCAAGTTGTGGGTCACTCATTCTCCGAGCCCACTTTGTTGAGAATTGCTAACGCTTATCAAACTCATACTGATTGGCACAATCAAGCGCCTGACCTATCTAGCTATTAACTAGTCTTCATATAGTTCAAAACAAATGATTTGATAAGTCTGAAAACGTCCTCTGGATTATCAGACAATCCGTGTCCTTCCCCTTCCAGGATCTCAAGTGCCTTTGGTTCACTCGCTCTCTGAAAAATATCCTCAGAGGCCGCCTTGTCTAAAACATCGTCCGCTGAACCATGGATCAATAGGAGAGGTTTGTGCAACCTGTCAACTTCAGCAGTGCCAAATCTTTGCGAAGAAAGGGCGATTACCCCGTGAATAATATCTGATAAGCCGGCTGCCCTAACCGCCACAGCCCCTCCGAATGAGTGACCCACTAATATCGCTGATTCAGCCCCTATACCCTTCAAAAAAGACCCCGCTGCTAGAGTATCGAGAACACTTTCTTCAAACTCACCGGCTTCCCGATATTCAACTCGCACCGTGGAAATGTTTTCTTCTGATAGCTCGGCTGATAATCGCTCATAAACTTTGTCTGCTGGGCCGGAAACTCCTCCGCCCGCTCCACCAACACAAATCAGAGCGTTGATTGCACCCTCCACTGGACGGAAATGCAAAATTATCTCCCCCCTTGTGGTGTCCAATTGAACATCAATTTCTCCGTCTAACTCAGCTGGTCTTGCTTTGGCACCATGGATCGACAACGTCATTTCATCCAGATCCTTGGAGTCATCTACTGGTTGGTCTCCATCAGATGGCTCATTGCCGTCGCCTCTAGGTAAGCCAAAAGGGGAACTCGTATTCATATTTGCCTCGATCTCTCAGTCTCTTCAAAACACTAATACTAACGCCTACTAATTACTCCGTTTAAAGGGTTACCGCCAACCCGGTCAATTAGTTGTGAGACACTCATCTTACCGCTAGAAGGGGGTTGCGATGGATGCTATCATTCCTTGACCAATAAGAAGATAATCAACATTGCGATGAGAACGATCTCATCAGACGAACATGACCGGAAGGATTTTCCATGACCACCGATTCTCCAAGTTATAGTCCGGGACTAGAGGGAGTCCCGATTTGCGAGTCTGCGTTGTCATTAGTCGAAGGGGAAGCTGGAAGACTCACCTACAGGGGCTATTCTATTGAGGACCTCACCCTTCCTGAAGCGACATTCGAACAAACAGTAGCTCTCCTTTTTGACGGAGAATTACCCAATGAGAGTCGTCTCAGTGAAATGAAAGATATCCTCAGAGAAAACAGAAGTCTTGATCCGGAGATAGTAGAACTTATAAGGCAGATTGCCAAGAAAACCCATCCTATGTTTGCTATGCAGGCGGGAATAGCAATGCTTGGCCCGAAGGACAACGACTTTGAAATCAAGGTTGGGAGTATCCGACAGCGTTCCCTATCACTGGTTGCAAAAGTCGCCACGGTCGTAGGAGTGATTGCCCAGTCCCTGGAGGACCGACCGTATGAAGGACCTCGTGACTCTGAATCCCACGCAGAGATGCTTTTAAGAATGATCACAGGTAATGAAACGCATCCGGATGGTCACGTGCATACCATGGATTCGCTACTTACACTTCAGGCTGATCATTCGGCGGGTAACGCGTCCACATTCACTTCAAGAGTGGTTACTTCAACTAAGGCGGAACCAGAAGCCGTGGTATCGTCAGCAATTGGTGCCCTGTCAGGACCTGCCCATGGAGGGGCTAATGAGGCTTCCTTAAGACTCTTCATAGAAATCGGCGACCCCCACAATGCCGAACAAGAAATCGGTAAAAAGCTCGATGATAAGTTCAAAATACCTGGATTTGGTCATCGGGTGTATAGCGTTAAAGACCCGCGGTCGAAAGTCATTCAAAGAATTGCAGATCAAATTATTCAACCCGGATCAAAAAATGATGACCATTATAAAATTGCTCTCTCAGTCGAATCTGTTGCAACAGAACGACTGGGTGACCGTGGGCTCTTCCCCAATGTCGACCTCTTTAGTGGTTGTGTATTCGCAGCAATTGGTATACCAATCGACCTATTCACACCTATATTCGTTGCGGGTAGAACACTAGGCTGGGTCGCAAATATGGAAGAGCAATGGGAAAGTGGCAACCGTATCTATCGTCCAACTCAGATTTACACGGGCGAAGCACATCGCCCATATTTAAATATTGCTCAGAGGGATTGATGACATATCTCATGGTCGCAGCTTGAGCTCTGACCACTGGCCTATTATGTACTCTTGAGCTAATCCAGTACCGAGAAGGCAGCACTCAAAAGAAACTTAAGTTATTCAGGAATGGTAGGCGAATGACTGAGATATCGAAATCTGGTTCACAAAGAATTTTGACTGGAGTAAGGCCGACAGGCCCCTTGCATCTCGGTCACTATGTTGGTGCCCTTGAAAACTGGGTAAAGCTCCAATCAGATTATGAATGTTTCTTTCTCATTGCCGATTATCAGGTCTCAGATCATGCGGAAGACTTGCCGAGAGTCAGACAAAGCGTCTTAGATGTAGCATTGGATTGGCTAGCTGTGGGGCTTGAACCAGAAAAATGTCACTTTGTAGTAGAAAGCTCTGTGCCGGAACATGCGGAGCTTACAACGTGGCTTTCTTGGTGGACGCCTCTTGGAATGCTTCAAAGGAACCCAACTCTAAAGGCTGAACTCTCCGAAATCGAGTCATCCGCAAGTAAACGGTCGGC
>CAZSFJ010000029.1:13181-13868 GCA_964606125.1 uncultured Dehalococcoidaceae bacterium
GGCTCCATTAGCATTTTTTAATTATCCAATGATGCAGGTCGCAAACATCCTTATGCCAAAGGCCCATTTAGTGCCTACGGGAGAAGATCAGCAGCCTCATATCGAAATGAGTCGAGAGATTGCGCGGAAGTTCAACACTATTGCAGATAGGGATATTTTCCCAGAGCCTCAAGGTCTTATTGGAAGAGTTGGTCGTTTGGTCGGTACAGACGGGCAAGCAAAGATGAGTAAAAGTCTCAATAATGCCATTTTCATTGGCGATTCTCCCGAGGATGTGACTAAAAAAGTAAGACGTATGTTTACTGACCCAAAGAGAATTCATGCCACGGATCCAGGGACGGTCGAAGGGAATCCGGTTTTCATATATCACGATGCTTTCAATCCGAACCATGAACAGGTTGATGACCTAAAGCAACGTTATCGTGCCGGCAAGGTTGGAGATGTTGAAGTCAAGGATTTGCTTTCTGAGGCGATAAATTCATTCCTACAACCCTTCCATGAACGTCGGCGCAAGTTCACTGAAAATACAGACTTGGTTACTGACGCTCTACAAAGTGGGTCACGGTATGCTAGATCAGTTGCACAAGAAACAATGAGTGACGTGAGGGATGCCCTCCAGATCAATTACTTTAAATAAATTTAGTGTGAAATGAATGAATTAAATAAATGCTAATTCGAGATCAAATA
>CAZSFJ010000030.1:0-13249 GCA_964606125.1 uncultured Dehalococcoidaceae bacterium
CGGGATTACAAGCCGTTCTCTCCGAAAATGGCCAGTATCTGCCAGTCAATCCCACTCCGTCTGATGAAGTGTCGATTGGTGGCGCCCTTGCCACTGGAATGGTAGGCCCGTGGCGCGGAAACGTACCCTCAATCCGTGACTTAATAATAGGTGCCACTACGATCCAAGGGGATGGAACTCTGGTCAAGTCAGGTGGCCGGGTGGTCAAGAATGTGACTGGATACGATCTTCACAGACTCCATGTTGGTGCCCTCGGCACCTTGGGTATCGTGGCCGAGACGACGTTCAAGGTAGTCCCATTGCCGGCAGTGAGTGAAGTAGTTATTACGGCAGTGTCGTCGGAGGAAGAGGCTATTTCAATCGGAACTGAACTCCGAAGGACTGGACTTGCAATCCGTGCGTTGACGCTACTTTCCGAGGAAATGAGTTTGCTTTTGGGAGTAGATGAAAGTCCCCATCTTCTGATCGACTTTGCTGGCAGTAAATCGGCAGTGGAATATTCGAAGAAACAATTGGAAGCAACGAGTTCATCCTCTCCTAGACTGCTCGACGCCTCATTTTACAGACAGTTACGGAGGATCTTTGCTGGTGAGAATCGAATGATTCTTAGAATCGGAGTACTTATCACCGCGGTATCGCCTGTAATGAAGTGGATGCACGCACACGACATGGCCGCGTATAGCAACATTTCCGCCGGACATATCATGGCCGAATTGCCGAGATCAGACGAAATTTTGGAAAGCACACTTCTTGACCTGCTTAGGGAGTTGCGTGATTTAGCGGAATCGCATGCTGGCTACCTTATACTGGAGCGAGCACCAGAGTCGATCAGACAAGCCTTTGTGCCACTGATAGATACTAACTCCGCTCTAACAGCGGAACTTGCGAGGTCACTAGATCCTCGGCGATTACTAAATACTGGACGATTCGGGGGTTCCTGATGTCAAGATTACAATTTGTTGGCCCAGATACTCCCTCCACCGAAGATCTGCAGAATTGTGTCCATTGTGGGTTCTGTTTGCCGACCTGTCCTACCTACGTGGCCACGGGACACGAACTGGAATCCCCTCGCGGCAGACTACATTTAATTGCCGGCATCAAGGAAGGTCGAGTAGAAGCGAATACCAACACCATAGAGCACATTGACCGTTGTCTACAGTGTCGAGCCTGTGAGACTGCATGCCCTTCCGCAGTCCCATATGGAAGGATTATGGAGGATGCTCGGGCTTCGATCATGGCAAACACGGGTAACGAGAAACCACTGAAGTGGCAGCTAAGATCATGGGCTTTGAGGAATGTACTTGCTCGTCCCAAGGTTCTTCGAATATCACTAACACTGGGACGGTTATATTCCCTCTCGGGGCTGCAAAAATTGATTCGTGGTCCTCTTAAAATAATTTTGCCTTACCAGTTACGGCGACTTGAAAATTCATTGCCAGCTCTCTCCGAGAAACCATTCCATCAAAATGGAGTGCTATTACGAGGCACTGGGGCCGCCCGGAAAGTCGCATTTTTGACTGGATGTATCCATGGTGAGCTGTATCCTGAAATGCATCGCTCCACACTGACGGTTTTAGAACATCTTGGCTGTGAGGTCGTAGCACCCGTTGCTCAGGTTTGCTGCGGAGCACTCCATACTCATGCAGGTGACGCAGAGGCTGCCCGAGCTTTAGCAAGAACTAATATTGATGTTTTCGCAGAACAAGGTGTGGACGTAATCCTTGTGAACGCCGCTGGTTGTGGATCGGCTATGAAAGAATACGGTCGACTTCTACGACACGATCCTGAGTGGGCCGAAAAAGCTGGGCAGTTTTCAGAGAAAGTTCAGGATATTCTTGAATTTGTGGCAGGTGAAAACTTTTCGAAGAATTTAGGCCGAGTCGAGGAAGTCGTGACATTGCAAGATGCCTGTCATCTTGCACATGCTCAGAAAGAGAAAGCTGCACCGAGGGCAATTTTGTCTGCGATACCTGGAGTTCGTTTTGTCGAAATGAAGACACCTGACAGATGTTGTGGGTCCGCTGGTATTTACTCTATCGTCCAGCCGAGTCTGTCGGGTCAAGTCTTAGATTCAAAACTAACCGATATATATTCAGTGGAAGCAGATGTAGTATGCACCGCTAATCCGGGCTGTACGCTTCAATTAGAATCGGGTCTCCGTCGGGACTCAAGTTCAATAGAAGTGGTCCATGTGATCGAGATACTGGCCCGATCAATACGGGAATTCAAAGACATTCGCGTTAGTGATTAACTTAAGAAATTTAAATTGGAGGATGTATGGAAATAGAAGGAAAAGTAGCGGTAGTAACGGGATCATCTTCGGGAGTAGGGGAGGCGACTGCTGAATTGTTGGCCGAACTGGGTGCCAAAGTGATCGTGAATTATGTTAAAGGTGAGGAGGCAGCAGCTGAGATAGTCAAGAGAATCAGAGACAAAGGTGGTTCAGCACACGCTGTGCAAGCTGATGTGCGAAATGACTCTGATTGCAGAAAACTTATTAATGAGGCAGTGGAGCAGTTTGGGGCTCTCCATATATTGGTGAACAACGCGGGAATGACTCACTTCATCGATCATGCCGATCTTGAAGCCGTTACTGACGAAGTCTGGGATGACATACTGGGGGCGAATCTTCGGGGGGTTTTCAATTGCACGAGAGCAGCTGCAGTACATATGCGTGAAGCAGGTGAGGGTGCCGTCGTGAATGTTGCCTCTACTGCCGGTCAGCGGGGTACCGGCTCTTCGATCCCTTATGTTGCGTCAAAGGCTGGGGTGATTATGATTACAAAATCACTAGCTAGAGTTCTGGGCCCCGAAATAAGAATTAATACGATAGCTCCGGGATTCATCGAAGGACGTTGGTTGCGACAAGGTCGTGGTGACCACGCGTATGAAGCAGGCAAGAATCATTTGTCAGAGACTGCGCCACTAAAAGGAGTAGCTACTCCAGAGACGTGTGCAGACGCAATAGTGTCGTTAATTGAGAGAAATATTTTTGTGACAGGGCAAACAATCACTGTCGATGGCGGCGCCAGTTTGTGAACGATCTCACAACAAATGACGACCTCCTCAATCTGTTGGAGCGAACTGAATCTGTTCTCGAAACCTCAAATTCGCTCGTTGTCGATTTTCTATTTCGGGGCGCAGGTGTGAGCCGCAAGGTATCAACCATCCCTGGTGAATTACTGACGGAGATAGATCAGGCTGTCGATAAATTATTGCGGGAGCAGCTTCTAGCTATTCTGCCTGGTAGTGGTTGGCGATCGGAAGAATCCGATGCCATTGAGTCCTCGGGGAGTGAGAAATATATTTGGATAGTAGATCCGATCGATGGAACGAATAATCTCGTCTATCAGCCGAGCGCCGGTGAATACGGAACATCAATTGCCTTGTTTCGGGGAAAAGAATTGGTACTTGGAGTATTGGGATTCCCTTTGGGATTTAGTCGTGATCCGGAGCAACCGATTGTGCTTTCAGGGTTAGTAAGTGAACGAAGAGTCAGAATTAATGGCGAGGAGATTGTCCCTTCAGCTCATTCTGGTGAGCCGTCTGTCGTTGCGTCATGGAACGATCATTGGGTGAGGCAGATCGTTGCAAATGAAATTCCCGTGTATGCAGTAGGTTCAGTGGTTATGCGACTGGCGCTAGTAGCAACCGGGCAAGCCACAACCTACGTATCTTCCGGATTTGCTCAGAGGAAAACCGAGCATTACGCATTACATGATGTTGCGGGCGGAGCTGCGATAGTGCGAGCTGCGGGCCTGGAGTTATATGGGGTAGATCGTAGGCCGGTTGACGTGCTGTCGAGTACAACACATATCGCTCCTTTTGTAGCAGGTGAGCGTTCTGAGGCACTCGATTTAATTGATGCTATGGCGGCACTATATTAATCAAGATTTAGCGGCCGTAACAATCCAAAGTGGATCGGCCGCTTTAGGTGATCTATCAATGAGACTTGGGTCACCAAATGCCTGTGATAGACTGAAATAAGAGCCTACTAGTCGACTCCGATCTTCAGGGCCCAATTGCTTCCAAACCTCCACGGCCTTCGTAGGAAACATTCGATGCGAAAATGACACGAAGAACCGGCCATCAGGTTTTAATATTCTTCCAACCTCACGGAATACTTCAACTGGACGGGTCAAATATTGGACGGACACCGCACACAAAACCGAGTCAAAATAATTGTCCGCGTAGGGTAACTTCGGGTCCTCATTAAGATCGTGCTGTACTCCAGCAGTCAGCGCCTGATTTTCTTCGAGTTCCTGGTGATTCATCCCTAATCCGTGAACTTCGGCGAACTCCAGCTCAGGCGGAAGGTGTGATATCCAAGAAGTCATTAGGTCGAGTATGGTGCTTCGCGTGGATAGTGATTCCCGGTAAAAATCAGTGAGCGCAGCGATAGTCTCATCATCGATGTGAGTGACAAGACGTGGCTCTTCGTAGAAATAACGATCGGCAGTTCCATCCTCACGTCGGAAGAATTCCTTGGGAAATATTTGGTCGGTGTTTTGGGACTGTTCCAGATCTTGTTCCTAGCTTGATTCGATTAGATTTATTTCGATCCCACAAACTTCCAGGAGATTCGGGTTTTGGAGTAACCCTAATGCGTCCCCTCGAGCACGTACGTGGTGAATGTCGTTAATCATAAAATCTAACTGCGAGAGTCCTTCTCCCCGGTCGTCCCGGACCTGAACGAACCTGAGAACTGCATCGTCAAGTTGGATATGGAGCCCATGTTGTTCGGTACGCGCCGTTGGTATATCGAGCACAGCAGACCATTGTGAAGCGAGTATTTCAGGCACATAGGCGCTTATTTCGGCCCCGATTATTGATTCGATAATGTCGGTATTTCGAAACGGTTGCCAGTTGTCGCCGGCGGGGGACCAAGGTCCGTCGAGGACTGAATCACCCTCGTTCCATCGCAATTCCGCTATAGCGCCGGGTAAATCTTTTGGATGGAGCTGTATTCCATCAGTTGATTCCGAAGAACCCTTCCCATCCATAATGAGCCTGATTCCTAGTTCTGTGACTCGTGTGCGGACACCAACAATGTCATCTGTCTGCATGATCACCATATAGCCACTATCACCATTTCGTGTTGTCAGGTAACGCGCACCCGCTGAGTCATCAGTAAAGGGGGCAACTACCTCAAGAAACGAATTTGAGACGGGCATCAGAAAATTTTCAAGTCCAAATTTGACCACGCCTGGATCCCGGTGGCACACTGACAACTTGAACAGCGACTCGAGCTGATTTTGTATAAGTTGCAAGTCACTAGCTATGAGGGCAATCTGTCTCATTCTTAGCATGGTTGCTCCTCATGTTATTCCATTTTGTTTTATGTCGAGGTGATTTTTCTAGGGCGTGCGATAATTCCGAATGCCATCCCCGAGTACGAAAAATCCAATTCCCGCCAAAATCACAATTGCTCCGTAGATGCTCTGAGCAGCTATAGCACCAACCAGCCCCGCTAACACACCTCCAAGTGCCCCACCGACTGCGGCCATGGACCGATCTAGTGAGGTGAGGCTAACCATACGCCCTCTAATTTCCGGTGGTGCAGCGGTAAGGAGCGTTGCATTGGAA
The DNA here is from genome assembly GCA_964606125.1 of uncultured Dehalococcoidaceae bacterium. Classification (GTDB taxonomy): domain Bacteria; phylum Chloroflexota; class Dehalococcoidia; order UBA2979; family UBA2979; genus UBA2979. The sequence goes on from CAZSFJ010000030.1 coordinate 5,587, forward strand.
AGCGAAAAGTATCCAGTCTGGCCAACTCCAACGATACCAATCAGCAATACTGGAACCACGATCCCCGCCCAGCCCGGAAGTAATGCGCTCGCAGAATATGCTATAAGGGCAATTCCCATTCCAATTAGGGCAAGTATCAGTATGAGACCAAGACGCTTTGGATAGGTGGCAGCGATCGCAAACGTAGCAAATAATGCCCCAATTCCCGTCGATGCGGCAAGATAGGATACCCCACGAGCTCCCAGACCAATTTCTTGCCAAGCTATAAGCGGAATAAAGACTTGCATATAGGACATTGCAAACGCGTAGAAGACTAGGGACATTACTATAATTCCGCGTATTGCCGGTGTGGAAAAGCCGAATTTCACCCCTTCTACCAATTCGTTCCACACGGTTGTGAGGGACATTGGCTGGAGAATTCTGCGGTGTTGAAGACCATGTACTCGAAGCAGTGAGGTGGAAACAACAGCTCCAGAGTAAATGACGGCCACTAAAGCAAAAGCGTAAGTGAATCCCAGTAATTCGATCACTAGCCCTGACGCAAGTACCCCGACAATCCTCATCACACTTTGAGTCGAGGACATTAATGCCACCGAATTAGTAATGATTTCCATTGGGACGACTTGACTCACAAGTGACTGCCGAGCCGGCTGATCGAAGGCCATGACTGAACCTCGTAAGAATGCAAAGAGAAAAATTATCCACAATTCCATCCATCCAGCCATAAGTATGGCCACGAACAGGATACTAATAGTAAAGGCACTCCCCTTGGCAATTAGCAAGACATATTTTCGGTTGAAGCGATCGCTGAGTACACCACCTATTAATCCAAAAAACAGAGCTGGCAGAGCCCGAATCGCTACCATGACTCCCACCATCGCGGCATCACCATCTGTAATTTCTAGAACCAGCCACGGTCTTGCTACCATCTCAATCCATAATGCGCCAGCATGACATGCCTGCCCGACCCACAGTAGTCGATAGTCTCGATACTTAAGAGAACGAAAGAGGCGTTCTAGAGTGATGTCTTGGGCGGCAGCTCGAACTACACGAATCATGAGTAGCTGCTATCGTCGCAGGAAGAGAGAAGATCTTCGGACCTATCTAGTAACGACTGGAGAGTAGGAATTCTTTGTATCGACGAATGTATTTTTGCTGTTCGACTAGATGGCCAGTCGCGTAGTATCACTCGATGGCCATAGTAGGCTAAAAGATCAGCAGTTCGAGGATCGTCTTCTATATGGGCAAGCGGTTGAATTCGATTCAAAGTGAGTAATTTGTAATGGGGACTTTTATCCAAAGTGGAATTCCAGACGATTGCGTCAAAATATTGCTCGATGCCATGGCGTCTCATCCAACGAGCGGGCGACGTCCGTCTCCCAGTAACCAGAATGAGTGAATAGTTTGCTTGAAGCTGCGTGAGTACTTGAACTGTGCCGGAAATTGGACGCCTGAGTTCAAAACGAATCGTATCCCATAGTAAACGGAGCCAGATTGGAGGAATGTTCGCTGGCACGGATTCAGCTTCAGGGTCTAACGGAGAGTTATTTATTCCGAGATTTAGACCAAAGATCGGTTTACACAGTACTCCGTCTAAATCGAACGTTATTATTGGCAGCGCCGAACTATTCTGATTCTTTATTAATTCCGAATCTGATGACACCGTAGTCCTCGACTCTTGATAAAGCGCTTAAGTATAGGGTTACTTATGCCCGATTACGTCAGTCAGTTCCCTAGCTTTAGGAGCATATGTTCGTTGCATGACAAGTTCTATCACCGAATCAGTATTGTGTTCGAGATATGGGTATGCGAGCGAGCGAAATTTTTCTGAGAGTTGTTCTGTGGTGACATCAGTTTCGGGATCTCCTGCGGGATAATCCACCTGTGTTTCATAGGACGCACCGTTTTGTAATCGAACCATCACCCTGGATGGCCATGCCGCTGGATACATAGAGTCAAGATCTTCCTTGGTATCGAAGCTTATTTTTTCAGCCAACGCTAAGGTGGTCTCGTCCAGTATGGTTTCCTCTGTAAACCGTGATGGTGTGCAGTCCTTATATCGAAGCGCCGTAGCAACACAAAACGGGAGCGAGAACTTAGCAGCCCAAGGCGTTACTGGTTCGACCCCGTCGAGGAGGCCAAGAGCCTGACTATATATTTCGACCTTCACGTCGGCAATATCTGTGATTTCGAATGCGTTGGAGTCCGCTATACGTATGGCCCCGTCGACTGCTGCATGCGTATGCCTGCAAGAAGAATGGACTTTGAAAGACACAAAATTTATTTTCCAGACATCACTTCTCTCCGCTAGGTGTTCTAGGTTGTCCGTTAGCATGTTAGGACGAGGAGCTCTGGACATGGCACTGAGGATTCCTTTTTTACCCTCAAAGATGTGCGAAGCACCGGTGAACCCTTCGCTGGCTAGAAGAGCGGCGAGTGCCCCGTCATGAGCAGCCTTTGCAGGGTGAAGCTGTTTTGACATTGCTCCGTCTGACAAGAATTCCCATAGCCCAGCTGCCATAGTTCCAGCACTTCCCAGCGTATGTGCGGATTGCTTGATATTGAGACCTAATAGTCGGGCGGCGGCAGCGGCGGCACCCGCCGTGCCCGCCGTCCCTGTTGTGTGCCAATATTCATAATGAGTAGGACCGAGGGCCTCACCGACTCTAACGCACACTTCATAGCCGATAGCTATGCCATCCAGTAATTCTTCTCCACTGAGCTCATATTGTTCGGCGATAGAGAGTGCACACGCTATCACCGGTGCTGCCGGATGAGTTATAGATGTCCTGTCAAGGTCATCCATTTCTATAACGTGTGATGCAGCAGCGTTGCAGAACGCCGCGAGAGGCGCAGAGGTTTTTTTGCCGCTTGCAATAATTGTTGAGGACTGATTGCCACCGAGAATGTCAGCGACTTTTCTTGCTATAGATGCTGGCTCGCTGCTTCCCCCGCCGATGGCTGACCCCAGCCAGTCTAAGAGGTATCTGCGGGCGGTATGGCGAACTTCTCCTGGCACGTTCGTCTCAGCAATAAAAGAAGCCAATTCGTAGGTATAATTTCTGTTCTCTTCAGTATCCATAAGTTCCCCTCGAAGTATTTGATGAGTATAGGCCCTGAGATGCTCTACTATCGAAGTCCTAACAATAAATTAAACGAGGAGATAATTATGCAAGCTGCGGTTATTCGCGAACCGGGTGGGCCAGAAATGTTCGAGATTCAAACCCTTCCTGATCCTGTACCAGGGCCGGACGAAGTCTTGGTTGAAATTAAAGCCACCGCGTTGAACCGGGCTGACCTCGCGCAACGGCATGGGAACTATCCTGCTCCGGTCGGAATAAGAGATGATATCCCGGGTCTAGAGATGGCCGGAATAATTATCGGGGTAGGAGAACGAGTTGTTGGTTGGGAAGAGGGGGATCGAGTAATGGCTCTCCTCGGTGGTATGGGTTACGCCACACACATCGCAGTGCATGAGAGGATGCTGATGCCTGTACCGGAGGGATTGTCTTTCGAAGAAGCTGCTGGCATACCAGAGGTGTATCTAACTGCCTACGACGCAATGCATCTGCAATGCGAACTAGTAATGGGTGAAGTGGCACTGATCCACGCAGCTGGTTCGGGAGTCGGCACGGCGGCTGTGCAGCTCGCGGCAGCCCAGTCATGTCTCACTTTCGGCACCGCCGGATCGGATAGCAAGCTTGAAAAAGCAAAGGAATTAGGCCTCGATGTCGGGATTAACTATAATTCCCAGAATTTTCGAGAAGTAGTTATGGAGGTCACAGGTGGCGATGGCGCCGATGTGATACTCGATGTGATAGGCGCTCCATACTGGGATGACAATGTTCGGTCACTCGCTACCCTAGGAAGACTCGTTCTAGTGGGGGCAATGGGTGGAGGCACGCTAGACCAAGCCAAACTTGGAGCACTAGGTAATAAACGGGCTATTGTGAGAGGTACTCGGCTTCGAAGTCGGACATTTGAAGAAAAAGCAACAGTTGTGCAAGGTTTTGCCAAACGGATTCTGCCACTTTTCGCAAGAGGCAAATTACAGTCAATAGTCGACCATGTATTTCCGTTAAATGAAGTGGCCGCAGCGCACAGCTATATGGAAACGAACGTGAACTTTGGTAAAATAATACTTGTCAATGACTAGCCGGATTGATACTCAGCGGACAGTGTCAGCTTTAAGGAGTATATTTCTGGAGAGCGATCGATTTAGCGGTTGGATAACATTGATTGAGGGTGCATGCGAACACCAACTGGCATCACTGGTTTGGATACGGAGCTCGATGGGGGCATCCCTCAGGGGGCTATAGTCCTGCTCGCCGGGGAGCCCGGAGTAGGCAAGACTGTATTCAGTATCCAGTTTGTGCTGGCCGGAATTGCTGAAGGCGAACCCGGAGTGATAGGCACCTCGGAAGATCCCGAAGCACTGTTTGAACTGGCGAATTCTCTTGGTTGGGATTTGCGAGCGGCTGTTGATGATGGTTACGCGTCGATTGTTCAGTTCTCGATGACTGACGAATATAGTGCTCTTTCTGCTGAACCTTCAGAAACTGACGAAAATCTAAATCAGGTCCTGAGACCGATGACTGCGGACGAATCCACTAGTGCGATGATCGAGGCGATTAACGAAATTCGTGCGGAAAGAGTCGCTCTGGACAAGATCACAACTCCCCTCGCGGGCTACGAATCTGCCAGAGAATTTGTAGGAAGAGTTACGGTGGAGGTGGCAAATAGAAGCTACTGTACCACTTTATTGACGGGATTTCGGCCACACCAATCACTTGGTTACACGGCCTTAGGAATCGAAGAGCAGATTTCCGATGGAATCATCGATATGCAATTTTCTGACTTGTCAGGAATCACAGAAAGAATTCTGAGCGTCAGGAAAATGCATGGTACTCAACTTGATCTCAGTGAGCACCTTTATGAGATTCAAGCCGGCCGAGGGGTGATACTTGTCTGATGTTATTTTTTGCGCCGAGTCTTTGCCCGCGATGAGTTTCTGCGTCGTCTAACGTGTTCTGGCCGATCAGTTGTCGGTGCATCATTTTTACTTAATCTGTCTTCTTGAACGTCAGTTTCTTTCTGGGGCCACTTCTTATTAATCCAAATGGACAGTAGTGCCCCAAGCCGCATTGAGAAAAACATCATCAGGAATAATGCAGGTGCCTGAACGAGTAATGGCTCTAATTCAGTACTAATAAACGCAAGCGAAACGAGACACCATATAGCCGTCGCTATTACAGACCATATGATCGAGGCTTTTACCGACATTGTGGTTCTTTGCATGACAGAACATATCCTACTATTTGTTTGCGGCAGTGCATAAGATCAAATCCGCTTATATCACCCTACAATGTGTGCAAAGGTATCAACTTCTATGCCCTCAAAATTCGAATTGCCACCGCTTCCGCCACCTCGACCACTACGTCCCGCCCCAATACTGTCGGGATTTTGTGATCCGAAATTTGAAAAACTAGAGGAGGAATTCGTTCGAAATTTTGTTGAGCGAGGAGATATCGGTGCTGCTGTAGCCGTGTGCCAAGATGGTGAGCTTGTCGTGGATCTGTGGGCTGGTTACAGGGATCAGCGGCAACGGCTACCGTGGCGAGAGAATACACTAGTTCCCGTTTGGTCTATTGGTAAGGGAGTAACTGCGATTGCCCTGCTACGCCAGATCGATCAGGGTCTGATCAACCTTGATGATCCAGTTTCTGATTATTGGCCTGAATTCGCCCAATCAGGCAAAGATTTAGTGACAATTCGAATGCTTTTGGCTCACCGGGCTGGCCTTCCGGCTGTTGATAGAGTCTTGCCAAAAAGTTCACAGCTGCTTGACTGGGACCTGATGTGCTCTGCGCTTGCTGCACAGAAACCATGGTGGGAACCGGATAAAGGTCATGGCTACCACACAAATACTATTGGTTTCTTATTGGGTGAAGTTGTTCGCAGAGTTACAAATCACCGTGTGCGTGAGGTTATTACCAGCGAGATTGCAGTGCCACTCGACGCCGAATTTATGGTAGGAACCCGGAAGAAAGACGACTACCGTACGGCAGATTGGATCCCGTATAGACCTCTTGAAGGGGAGGTTGTACCTGAGAGGCATCCATGGAAGAAAATAAAACTGAAAGATGCCACACACCTGCAGCGAATGAGCATACGCACCTACGGAAATCCAAAAGTCTACAAGGAGCATTCGACAGGTTCTCGAGTATGGCGTGGTGCGGAATTTCCGAGTACGAATCCTCACTCTAACGCCCGTTCGGTAGCTCTAATTTTTGGTGCACTAGCAAACGGCGGATACGGTAGCAACGGATATAAACTTTTAAGTCCGGAACTGATTGAAGCGGCAAGGAATATTGAATCGGATGGTGAAGATCTCGTCCTGGGTCGACCAACGAGGTTTGGTCTCGGGTTCCAGTTGGCGATTCCTGGAATCCGACCGCTCGGCCCTAATCCGAGGGCATTCGGGCATTATGGAAATGGCGGGCATATAGGCATTGCGGATCCTGAAGCTGGTGTCAGTCTGGCCTATACCTGTAACCAAAGTGGTCGCTCGTGGCGCGATCCACGCAATATAGCTCTGGTCGATGCACTATTTGGATCTGTTTACCAGAAATAAGTCTGATTACAATTGAACTCAATCAAAGATAAAAAATGAACGACTAGCGAGGAATACTTAGTGAGTACTGAGAACAATGATATTTTGACACATACAGAACTCGAATCACTTTGCGAATGGCCAACGCCCGCAATTGCAAACGCTATTGAGACGTTTGATATGCGCTCCCGAGCTACAGGGTTCACAGATTCAGAAATAGTATGTAGGTTCCCAGAATTAGGAATCAAGGCAGGTTACGCCGTTACCGCGAAAATGAGAGCTTCTATTCCTGGTGAGGAAGATCCACAGACGGTGGACAGAGATCTGCTGATTGAGGCCATGCTATCTCAGTCCGGTCCGAAATTCTTAGTGATTCAAGATCTCGATCAGCCGTCGGTCGGCTCATGGTGGGGAGAGGTAAACTCTACTAGGCATACAGCACTTGGTGGAGTCGGAGTAATTACTGACGGCGGTATCCGGGATCTCGATGAGATGCGTGGCATGGGTTTTCTCGCTTTGTCTAAGCATGTTTTGGTGTCACATGGATATATGCATCTCGTTGAGGTCGGTGGCGCGGTTGAGGTAGGGGGAATGCTTGTCAGACCTGGTGACCTTATTGTTGCAGACCAGCATGGTGCCATACAAGTGCCGTCATCTATAGCACGAGACGTACCTGCTACTGCTGCCCAGATCGAACTCAAGGAACGTAAAACTATTGCTTTTTATACTGATCCAGCATATTCACCAGGTGATCAGCTAGAGGGGAAATACCCATAGTATTAATCCGTCGTGCAGGAACATAAATAATGAAAATAGCAGTGGTGGGTGCTGGTGCAGTTGGGACGTACTACGGAGCACGCCTGGCCGAGGCCGGTCATGAGGTTGGATTCGTGATTCGTAGCGAGTTCGACCTAGTTTCAAAAGACGGGATTACTGTATTAAGTAAAGATGGGGACATTCGTCTTAAAGACCCTCTTATTGCTCCTAGCGTTGAGAAACTTGCTGCACAATTCGAGCCAGATTGGGTACTGTGTGGACTGAAGGCAACAG
>CAZSFJ010000031.1:0-12992 GCA_964606125.1 uncultured Dehalococcoidaceae bacterium
CAGCAACAAGTAGCATATTTGAGACGAGCCCATCACTGGCAGAACGAGATACTCTGCGAGCCGGAGTACTAGGTTCTAGTGATGGGCTCGTCTCAAATATGCTACTTGTTGCTGGATTCGCTGGAGTCAATCCAAATCAAGAGACCGTAGTACTCGCCGGAATTGCGGGACTACTGGCCGGGTCAATTTCTATGGCTCTTGGGGAATGGATTTCAGTTACCACATCTAAAGAGGCCGCAGAAGCGCAAATAGCAATTGAAATGGAAGAAATAAGACTTGACCCTGAATCAGAGAAACAGGAGCTAGAACTAATTTACAGAGCCAGAGGAATGAGCGAAGCTGACGCTCGATCACTTGTCGCTTCGATTTTTTCCACTCAAGAAGGAGCGAGAGATGCGATGGTACGCGAAGAGTTAGGAATCTCTATTGACGATATTGGTTCGCCCTATAAAGCTGCACTCTCATCGTTTGCTTTGTTTTCAATTGGAGCAATAATTCCCATTATCCCGTTTTTCTTTGGTAATTCTAATTTACATATATTCGCCGGCGCATTGCTATGTGGTTTGGGTCTCTTTGCGCTCGGGGCGCTGGTTACATTCCTGACCGGAAGGAATGTGCTCAAATCTGGTTTGAGACAGATGATACTTGGACTGGGAGTGGCTTCGGTAACGTTCATGATTGGTTGGTCAATAGACCAAATATTTCTTAACTAGGTCGCTACACTCGGTGGCTGGCTATTTATATTAGAATGTCTCTATAGTGACCACCAGTACTGGAGATTCATGCGAAATCCATTCTCGACGATGCTCAATTTAGCCCTCGGTCCGATATCACATGATATCGGTATAGATTTAGGCACGGCGAATACACTAGTTTCGATCCGTGGAAGAGGTATCGTTATAGATGAGCCTACTGTCGTAGCTATTGATAAAAATTCTTACAAGACTCTGGCGATTGGTGAGGAAGCAAAAAAGATGGTTGGTAGAACTCCGGCCTCGGTAGTCGCCGTGCGCCCATTACGAGACGGCGTCATCTCCGACGCGGAGACCACAAAGCGGATGCTTCAATACTTCATCAGGCAGGCACACACTAGATCTTGGTATATGCGACCCAGGCCTCGGGTAGTTATTGGGATCCCTTCTGCAGCAACAGAAGTAGAGAAACGTGCTGTCAGGCAGGCAGCTTACGAATCAGGAGCGAGAGAAGCATTCACCATCGAAGAGCCGCTGGCTGCCGCGATCGGCTGTAACCTTCCCGTTACAGAGGCAGGTGGAACAATGTGCGTAGATATCGGTGGCGGAACGGCCGAGGCTGCGATCATTTCTCTCGGGGAAATGGTCGTCTCTTCCTCAACGAATGCCGCTGGTGACGCAATGGATGAAGCAATAATTACTTACCTTCGAGAGCAGCATGGGCTTGTTGTAGGAGTTCGAAGTGCTGAAACTTTAAAAATAAATGCTGGCTCAGCAATTCCACTTCCAGAAGAATTCACAGAGGAAGTTCGAGGACGAGAAATCGCATCTGGACTGCCAAGAAGTATCCCAATATCAACAAGCGAACTACGAGTAGCGTTGTCACCAGTGGTTACTGATATTGTTTCAATGGTCCAAGGAACTTTACAACAGGCTCCGCCACAACTAATCGCAGATTTGATGATCCAAGGTATCGCACTTGTAGGTGGAGGAGCTCAGCTAAGAGGTTTAGATCAGCGCCTCTCAGTCGGGACCAAATTCGATGTATTCGTTGCGCAGGAACCGCTTCGAGCAGTTGCGCAAGGGTGTGCAATGGCTTTAGCGGAGGCAGACACACTGAAACTAATCTCAAGTCGAGATTCGCTGAGAAAACTTCCTGAATGAAGTAATTAGACGGGGCAGCTCATCGATAATGAGATTTACAAGTCCAACATGGTTTTCAAGCTTGATATTGGTGGCGATCATATTTGCAATCGGTAACTGGACTCCTATAGGAGGGCTAGCTCACGACGTTGCAATTGAAACTTTTGCCCCTTTGGGTGGAAGTATAAGTCGGCTACACACCCAAACAAAAGGTCCAGCGAACATGACAGACGAAAATCTAACGGAAAGCCTAATGGCCGTAAATAAGGAAAATCTTGATCTCAGAAAAAGATTACAACTTCAGTCAATCGTGGCAGCTTCGCCGGAAATAAACCGTCTAGTCGCTGCTCGAATTATTTTGCATGAACAAATAAATTCAAAAGATGAAGTGATTTTAGATGTTGGTACAAACGCTGGAATAGGAATCGGCCAGCCAGTATTGAATTCAAACGGTACGTTAGTAGGAATAACCACAAACACTACTGCAACTCTCAGCCGAGTGAGATTAATTTCTGATATTCATACAAACATTGCTGTAAGAACAGCTACCTCCAAAGTGGAAGCGCTACTCACCACTGACGGCGATACCTATTACCTTGACTACGTACCTACAGAATCAGATATCTATTCCGGCGAATTAATATTAACCAGTGGGATTGGCGGCTTTCTACCGCACGGGCTGCCAGTTGGACTCGTCGATCAACTGGAACGTTCGGAGAATAGTCTTCTGGCTTCAGTCACTATGATTACACACAATACAGTCCAGCCCTTCGAAAACCTTTTTGTAGTGATAGACTTCGTACCGTGGTCACAGAACAGCAATCGACCGTAAAACTCCTCATATCAGTCATAGGTCTCACATTGTGCTTGGCCTATCTTAATATTCTCCAATTCACCGTATTGGGGAGTTTTTTTGACACTGGCAGAATCCCAGTCTTGCCTGTGGTTGTATTGTCGTTTTGGGGATATAACAAAAAGCTGTCCGAGATATGGATCCCTCTCTTACTATCTTCAGTATTTTGGGGGGTCATAAGTTCGGAATCTATCAATCAAATCATAATTATGCAGATTGCCGTCCCAGCCATGTGCATAATCATGCAGCCACAGGAGCACTATCCAGCGAGGCGACCTATATACAGTGCAGTCTTAACCGGATTAATCGCATTTTGTAGCACAAGCTGGTTCCACTTGGCTCTAGGCTTATCCAACTGGCAGTCTGAACTCTCACTGATTGATCCAAGTTACTTATCAAGCGGACTACTATCCGCACTGCTTGCAGCTACACTCGCGAGTTTGTATTTTATGATTCGGACGGGCGATTCAATCACTCCGATGCGCTATCGTTGAGTGAATGGCATACAAGTTCCGTCCCTTTCTTATTATATTTAGTCTCTATACGTTGCTCGGTCTTACAAGTTTCTTGATCGTGCAAAAAACTCTTCTTACGAGCTATGAGCCAGTCGATCAAGACATAACACTAACTAGTAAAAATCAGCCAACTGAGGCTCTCCGAGGGGAAATATATGATCGCCACGGAGAGGAATTAGTTACTAACGAGATTGTGTTTCAACTGGAGGTCATCCCCGGATATATTCCTACTACGCCGGCCGTTGTTCAAGACTACTATCAAAGACTAACTGAGCTCAGTGGCCTCTCTATGAGTGAAATACGTGCGGCACTGGAGACTGATATTGCCCAAGCAGATCCTTATCGGCCAGTAATTCTACTGCCCGATATCACTCTACAACACGCCATTGAAATTCGTAGCTCAATAGGCGAAGAGCGATCTATAAGTGTGCCCTATAGATATCGAAGAATCTACACAATACTGGATCAAGGCTTATCACATGTCGTGGGATATGTGGGCAGACGAGATTCGGTTGGAGAATCAACATCTGATATCGACTCTTATCTCTCTAGGTCTCTCACAGGATTGAGTGGTACGGAGTTGGAAGCTAATTGGCTGCTCAGTGGTCAGCCCGGTGTCCAGACGTATCTACAGGATCTAGCCGGACGCAAATATGCCGTCACCGAGACCGCCCCTGCTATGAAAGGCGACGATGTGTTTCTCACGATCGACCTCGACCTACAAAAACAAGCAATGAATGCACTTAGAAAATATATCGATCTAGGCATAGCAGATGCACGAGAAGATAGAGAAGGTCGTGGCGAGTATCAAAAGGAGGGTGCGTTCGTTGTTTTGGATATTGAAAACGGAGAAATACTTGCTCTGGGTAGCCTACCCGAATATGACCCTAATTTACTAGCGCGCGGAGAAGACTATACGGCGATCGACGCCTTGTTCGCCGATCCCACAACACCTCTAATTAGTAGAGCAGTCACAAGCCTTGAACCCCCTGGTTCCACTTTCAAACCCCTTGTAGCTCTCGCGGCTCTTGAGGAAGGTTTTGCCACTCCGGATACTAGGATTTACAGCACGGGAGAACTCCCTATCCCTAATACTTACGATCTACAAGGGCAGCCAGTGGTTTTTAAAGATTGGTTTCCCCACGGGGAACTTGATATGAGTCGAGCTCTTATCAGGTCGTCAGACATATATTTTTATGTACTTGCTGGTGGTTGGCCACCAGCAAGTGTTCCAATAGGAGACGATGTGCAAGCCTTAGGGCCGGAACTTATCGAAACTTGGGCCCGGAAATTTGGCTTTGGGCAATCCTCAGGACTCCTGGACAGAAATGAATCGGAAGGATTTGTACCATCAGTCGAGTGGAAGCAAAAACAAATGGGAGAGAGTTGGACTTTAGGAGATACTTACCAATTCGGCATAGGCCAAGGCAATCTATTAGCGACCCCACTTCAACTTGCCGTTTACACAGCTGCGCTTGCCAACGGAGGAACAGTGGTAACTCCGTCACTCATACTTAATGAGCAGCGAGAAACCCCACACATAAGCCTGAAGGTTGATTCAGCAAACCTCGAATTCATACAAAACGCTATGGTCAGGACAGCGGGTGATGCTGACGGAACTGCAAGAGAGGCAAAACCAGACAATTACTCAGTTGGTGCCAAAACCGGTACCGCAGAATTCGGTTTGGCTTACTCTGACGGAGGTTATGACGAACATGGATATGTGATTGCATTTGGGCCAATGCCTAATCCCAAAATAGCCGTAACTATATACATAAAGCACGGAAATGGCGCTTACCACGCTTCGCCGGTAGCAAGGGCAATTTTCGAGACTTACTTTAATACGGACATAGAGCGCTAGTTATTTAAAGGGGAAATAAGTGCTGATCATTCAAATATTTAAGAGCATTGTGCCTGACCCCCTAATCTTTCTATCTGTATTCTTAATCACTGCCATCGGTGTCCTTACGATTCAAGGTGCAAGTGGAGAGCCTTTCAGTGATTTTTCTCAAGTGACAAGGAACCAGATATTCTTTGTGGCGCTAGGATTTCTCGTGATGGTAACAGTCAGCTACTTGCCAATTGATATATTGGAGTCCACTACTCCCTTCATTTACCTATTAGGAATCGCCGTTTTATTACTTGTACTAATCCTTGGCGATGAAGTATTCGGAGCACAACGATGGCTAAGTCTCGGACCAATTCGATTCCAGCCTATGGAGATTACAAAAATCACCACGATACTGATGCTGGCATACATAGCAAGCAGGAAACCGCCACAATTGGGACCGCTACTCATTATTGCTACCATTATTGGGATTCCCACTATATTGATCCTGTTACAACCTGACTTAGGTTCGACTCTAGTCATCGTGGGATCCTCACTGCTAGTAGTGATTGCTTGGGGTACCTCAATTAAAACACTTGCGGGACTTTTAGTAGCTGGAATTAGTTTGCTGCCTGTACTAGGTGCTTCGCTGCCCAACTATCAACTTGAACGAATCTCAACCTTCATTGACCCCACAAAGGATCCACTAGGAGCAGGATATACAGCTAAACAATTGGATTTAGCTTTGAGTAAGGCACAACTGTTCGGAGTAAGTTTCACATCAAAAGAATCGGCACTAGAGGGAATATCCGTGCGTGATTCGGATTTTATTTTCGCTCAACTTCTTGAATTTTCTAGCGTTGCAGTGGGACTGGGAGTTGTCGTTTTGTTCGCCCTGATTGTTTGGAGATGTATCCCCATCAGGCTCGACGCCGCATCGGAGTTTCGAAGACTCGCGACTCTCGGTCTGATCAGTCTAATGATTATTCAGGTTGTCGTTCATATTGGAGTCAATATCCGCTTCTTACCGACCACTGGCATCACCATGCCTCTGATGTCAGCAGGAGGCTCATCCCTGATATCCATGTTTATATTAATTGGCCTTCTACAATCGATGACGTTGAATATTCGATCCCTGGAATCGGATGGGTAGCTAGAATTGTTCGAACTGAGTACCAAGCCACCCTCGAATCATTCTTCCCGCAATCGATGAGGTCGGAGGTATGCTCACTGTCCCCAACTTCAATGATTCAATTAATTCGGAGCGCGAAAACCAATATCCCTCTAATAGCTCAGTCTGATCAATTGTAAGATCTTTATACTCTGAGACTGCACTGTATCCGATCATCACTGACGACGGATACGGCCAAGATTGTGAGCCGAAATATTGGATATCTGAGACATCCAGTCCAGACTCTTCATGTACTTCACGGATTATAGCTTGTTCAAGCGACTCACCCAATTCCAGAAAACCCGCAAAGCAAGAAAACATGTTGCTCTTGTGGCGATTCCCTCTCGCTAAAGCGACACGGTCGTTACCATCTGAAACAAGAACGATTACAGCAGGGTCAATCTTGGGGTAATGCTTAATTGAACAATCTTTGGTTATACAAATAACAGCCATCCCACCGTCGGTTTCAGTGGTCGGCGAACCACACCGCCCACAAAAATTCACATTTGCTCTCCACAATATGGTTCCACGTGCCATATTAATGAGATCGACGAGCCAGTCTGAAAGTTGTGTAATAATTTCCCGTGGGTTTACGGGATCCTCAATATCTACTGCGTTTGATACGCCTAAACAGTAGTAATTATGGGTTCCTTCGCTACCTAGGAATATCTCCGTATGCTTGCCTGGGAAATAGGAATGTATATCAGGTTTTGAAAAAAATAGAATCTCAGTAGTTTCATGTCCGTTCAAAAATAGATCGCCAGACGAATTAAGGACAAGGTATTTGGAATTGTCCATCGAAGATTGAGCGGCTAACCATTCACTACTTTTTCGTTCAGAAGCGAATTTCTGGAAGGCAATAGACATTTTCTTGACGGGAAAACCTAAGTCAAGGCTGGCTCTTCAGCATTCTCCATATTTTCTTCTGAGGGTTGCTCATCAACTGAGGTTGTCTGCATCACGATTCTTTCAAATTCGATACTCTCACCTTTCATTACCATCTTGACGGTGTCACCTTCTTCGAAGTCACCCGAGAGCATCTGATCGGATAATTTGTCCTCAACTTCATTTTGTATCAACCGCCTTAGCGGTCTAGCTCCAAATACCGGATCCCAACCTTTATCACCGAGATGATCGAGTACATTCGTATCAACTTCGAGTCTCATGTGCTTCTGACGCAAGTTAGTACGTAGATCATTCAGATCAAGGTCGACAATCTGTCGTATATGTTCCGGCGTTAGTGCATGGAAAACCACTGATTGATCAATACGATTGAGGAATTCTGGCCGGAAAACCCTCTTCTCTTCCTCTTCTACCTTATCCTTCATTCTACGATATTGATCTTCAGCACCCTTTACCTCATCGAGTACAGTTTGAAAACCCACTCTTGAGTCTTTCCGGATCAGATCAGATCCGACGTTAGAAGTCATAATAATGATCGTATTTCTGAAATCGACTTTACGGCCTTTTGCGTCTGAAAGATGGCCATCATCAAATATTTGAAGGAGAGTATTAAAGACGTCGGGATGTGCCTTCTCTATCTCGTCAAGAAGAATCAGACAATAACTCTTGCGTCTCACAACATCTGTTAGTTGCCCACCATCATCGTAACCAACATAGCCCGGAGGGGAGCCAACGAGACGAGACACCGTATGCTTCTCCATAAATTCAGACATATCAATACGAACGATGTTGTCCTTCGACCCGAACATAAACTCACCCAGCATTTCAGCCAGGTAAGTCTTACCCACACCAGTAGGCCCAAGGAACATAAAAACGCCAATTGGGCGCTTCGGGTCCTTGAGTCCTGCACTTGCACGACGGACCGCTCTTGTGACCGCATCAACAGCGTCATCCTGGCCAATTACTTTTTCTTTTATAAAATTATCCATCTGCAGCAACCGCTGGGATTCTTCAGCCGCAATTCTTGACAATGGAACACCAGTCCACTGAGATATTACGTCCCTGATATCATCTTCGCCTACAGACGGCGTATCCTTCGACTGTTCATCTGAAAACTCTTTTTCCAGATTCTCGAGTTCAATTTCTAACCGTTGCTCTCTCTGTCGCAATTCATTCGCTTGATCATATTCTTGATCGGTAGACGCGGTCTCTTTTTCACGTCGCAACTCCTCTAGATTAGTCCTAACCTCACGAAGGGAGGGAGGGACAGCATACCTACGGATCCTCACCCGAGCCGAAGCTTCATCAATGAGATCTATTGCCTTATCAGGCAAAAACCTGTCAGAGACATAGCGAGTAGATAGCTCAGCCGCAGCTCCCAGCGCGTCATCACTAATCGTAAGTTTATGATGCTCTTCGTATGCTCCACGAACACCTTTGAGAATCTCAATAGTTTCATCTACTGATGGCTCTTCGACTCTAACTGGCTGAAATCTCCGTTCAAGCGCAGCGTCACGCTCGATGTGCTTCCTATATTCATCGAGTGTTGTGGCACCAATAGCTTGAATTTCACCTCTGGCCAGAGCAGGTTTCAATATATTTGCTGCATCTACGGCACCTTCTGCCGCACCTGCACCCACAAGCATATGCAACTCATCAATGAATAGTACACAATTGGACGCAGACTTTATCTCGGCAATAACCTTCTTTAAACGCTCTTCAAATTCACCTCGATACTTCGTACCGGCAACCAGTAAACCGATATCGAGTGTCAGCATCCTCTTCCCAATGAGCGTGTCGGGCACATCACCAGTAATGATCCTATGGGCGAGCCCTTCAGCTATTGCTGTTTTCCCAACTCCGGGTTCGCCAATTAAAACTGGGTTATTCTTTGTTCGTCTGGACAGGATTTGTATTACTCGCTCAATCTCGCTGCCTCGACCTACTATTGGATCAAGTTGCCCTGAACGAGCCATTTCAGTCAGATCTACTCCCAGCTGATTTAGTAGAGGTGTTCGATCTTTCCGCTGACCAGCTGCAGCTGGTTGCTTGGATGGCTCGGTGCCTGCTTGCGACAGAACACGTTGTGCTTCATTTCGCACTCGTGCAAGATTGACTCCAAGAGATTCGAGGACGCCCGCGGCTATTCCTTCACCCTCGCGGACAAGTCCTAAGAGAATATGCTCAGTTCCTATATAGGAGTGATTCAATCTTCGTGCTTCGTCGACCGCGAGTTCAATTACTCGCTTTGCCCTTGGAGTCAGACCGATATCTTCGGACGATGCTCTGTCACCGGTACCAATTATAAATTCCACAGATGATCTGACTTTTGAGAGTTCGACAGATAAATTAGCCAAAATCTTAGCTGCCACACCATCACTTTCTCGAACTAATCCAAGAAGTAAGTGCTCGGTCCCAATGTAATTGTGGTTAAACCGTTGGGCTTCATCCTGAGCCAATGTGAGCACTCGTCGAGCGCGCTCGGTGAACTTATCGAAACGATCAGCCATAGTTCCGCATCCCCTCTGCCCTCACCTGATAACAGCCTACCATAGGCCACTTGTTTGAAGCATCAAGATTATATTTTTCTTCAGATTTGTGCTGAAAATGCTCTCAGGTCGCCGAAAACACTAATCAAATCAACTGGCTATTGATTTTCGTCCGATTCAGGTTCATCAGGCTCTACCGACGGTTCCTCAACAGAGTTATTAGGATCCTGATCCTCCTGGACGTCCTCCTCTGACCCTACACTGGCTGCATCTGGCTCTATGCCCTCTACATCTTGAGCTGCAGAATTCTCTTCGACTAGCTCAGGTTCGACTGCAGATGCCTGGGCAAATGCTTGCTCCATGGCAGTCTGTTGGGGAGCTCTATCAGTCGCTGCTTCTCGTTCGATTCTGGCACTGGCCGCACGAGACTCACGAGCCTCTTTATCAGCCGATGCTCTCTCTGCAGCAACGGCATTTTCTGCCTTCCGCTGTTCGAATCTCTGTTCTGCTATGGTAGCTTCTTCACTCAATTCGTCACGGACTGAATCAGGGAAACCGATCACTCGTCCAAGAGAATCGAACTGCCAGCCAAGTGCGAGGGCTTCATCTCTAGCGTCTCGGAGTGACAACCCCAATCGGTGACGGTCTCGCTCAATCTTCTCAATTTTGACTGGAATCACGTCCCCCTCATCAAGGATCTCTTTCGGACTTGAAATTCTTCGATCGACCATCGAGGACACATGGATCAGTCCTTCAACGGGTCCTGGTAGACGAGCGAATGCACCAAAATTAACTAGACGAGTGATTACGCTTGGAACTACATCACCAATTTGATAACGAGTGATCAGGTCATCCCACTGCTCGGGTGCGGCCCGTCTGACAGACAAAGCAATCTTTTTCGTATCCTGGTCGATACGCAATATATAGACCTTTATTTCCTGTCCTAAGGTAAACATTTCCTCAGGATTTGCATTTCTGTCCCAAGATATTTCAGACAAATGCGCGAGACCATCTGCACCACCAAGATCAACAAATATCCCGAAAGGACGAATAGAAGTAATTACTCCTGTCCGTATGTCACCAGGATGCAACTCGTCCAATAATTTTTCTTTCTGCTCGGCTCGCCACTCTTGGTTAGCAGCACGCTCTGAAAGAATCACTCGATTTCGTTTCCTATTTATTTCTATAACCTTCAGCTTTAGTGATTTGCCTACCTGACTTCCTAAAGGAGCGACTCCATCACTCCCAGGCTTGGCACCGACGACCTGTGACATTGGAATGAAGGCATTGATTCCCTCAACATTTGCTAAAAGACCGCCCTTATTAAAGCTGGTAATCTCGGCTTCGAATACTTCTCCATTATCGTGCCAGTCTTGGAGGATTTTCCAACCTTGCTCACCGCGCGCCTTGTCCATTGACAGGCCAACTTGGCCGGCAGCGGTTTCTGCTTGAACGACAGATACAGTCACTTCCTGACTAATCTCGAGCTTACTCAACGGATCTGCCCCAAGAAGCAGCATCTCCGAAGTTGGTACGAATCCTTCTGATTTGTGTCCAATATCGACTAAGATGCCTTCACGCTCGACAGCCATGACAGTGCCTGTGAGAGTCTCACCTCTCTTCAATGGTCGAATACCTGAAATGTCAACTGCAGCAAGCAGTGACTCCATGTCTTCGAAATCTTCCTCTGTCGCGGGCACTTCTCCCGAGGCAGAATCAGCAGGGGGGGTGTGGTCATTCGTTACGGGCTTGTCTTGAGATACGTCCAAAGAGACATTTTCCTCTGATACAGCCTGTTCATCTATTTTTTCTTCACTCAAGCTTTGAGTTCCCCCTTTTTCATATAAAATTAATCCTACGATACCCCATTGGAACTATTACTTAGCCCGAGACACAAACAAGGCCGCCAGTCGACGGCCCTAGTAGGAATAAAATCTGGCGATGGCCTATTTTCCGCACCCAGTCACCCAGGCAGTATCGTCAGCGCTGTAACGTTTCACTTCCGTGTTCGGAATGAGAACGGGTGGTTCCGTCACGCTCTAATCACCAGACCATTTATTCTAAAGGCGGGACCAGATCTGCGCAACGCGTTATTTCTAGCTCCGGAGTATCGGCACTAGTTAGAAACCACCGCCATTCACCGCAATTCTTTGATTCGTTAAATAACGACCATCTTCTGAAACCAGATATGCAACAGCAGCAGCTATGTCGTCCGGTGTGCAAACAAACCCGAATGGTGCCGTCGCATCGCGCTCCCTCATATCATCTGAGCCAGGTAGCAGTGTGATTAGTTTTCGTCCCATATCTGTGTCTACGAGACCTGGAGCCACGACATTGACTCTCATTCCGTGAATTCTTTCCTCTTTCGCTAGTGTATAGGCCAAAGCCTCCATACCTGCCTTACCAATGCTGTAAAGTCCCATCCTTTCAGAATACGAATCTGTAGCAACTGAGGAAATCATCACAATGTCACTCCTAGCTGCATCCCTCATGTGTGGGACGAGCGCTTTACACATATGAATTGGTCCCCAGAGATTAGCGCCAATGAGCAAGTTGAACTGGTCGTATGTGGCCTCAGTAACCGTTGGCCGGTCGATCCCACTGGAGCCAATTCCTGCGTTATTTATCAAAATATCAATCTGACCAAAATCGGAAATTGCCTTGGCAACCATGGCCGCACAAGATTCTCTATCAGATACGTCAGCCTGGTAAGTTTTTGCAATAACCCCTAGGTCGGCTATCTCACGTGCGACCTCTTGCGCAGCTGATTGACTATTTGCATAATTTACCGCAATATTCGCTCCCATCTCCGCCAGACGCAAACTAATTGCTCTACCAATACCTCGACTCCCTCCTGTAACAAGGGCATTCCTACCTTTTAATCCAGACATATCGACTCCTAACTAAACGAACTTATATCTTTAATTGTGGTCTCAGTCAGTTCCGTCACCACCTTTGTCACCAGCCTCACACACTCAGTTATATCTCTTAAATCAACGACTCCCTGATGACTGTGCAAATATCGGGTCGGAACCGCAATATTCACCACAGGTACCCCAGCGCGAGTACGCTGCACTGCTGAGCCGTCTTGGCCATAGCCACTCAGGACATTGAACTGAATCGGTATGCTCTCTCTTTCTGCGATCGATATCACAAAATCTCTAAAGCGAGTGTTGGGGAGCATTGAACTGTCATGAAAAAAGATACTCGGCCCGGCACCCAGCTCCTCTTGTGCTTCGTCGAGTGTAATGCCTGGATAGTCTGCGGCTACACCACTTTCAAGATTAATAGCAATATCCGCGTCAGCTACAAACCCTGCTGTTTGTGCTCCTCGCAAACCCACTTCCTCCTGCACAGTTGCCGCTCCAATTACAGAGACATTCGGCTGACGATCTTTC
>CAZSFJ010000032.1:0-12012 GCA_964606125.1 uncultured Dehalococcoidaceae bacterium
CGCGGAAGATGCGAATCTGGCGGATGAAACACCCGGAGAATTAGTAATTCTAGACGCGGCGAATGCGCTAAAGCCCACTGGAGGATTGGTAATCCTTAAGGGTTCACTCGCACCAAACGGCTCGGTCATTAAAGTAGCCGGTCACGAACGATTAACTCACAGGGGACCTGCTCGCGTATTCGAAAGAGAAGAAGATGCGATGCAGGCTGTTCTAGAGGGGCAGATTCTTGAAGGGGATGTGTTGGTAATTAGAAATGAGGGTCCCGTAGGCGGGCCCGGTATGAGGGAAATGCTTGGTGTGACTGCAGCATTGGTGGGAGCCGGACTTGATAGTTCAGTTGCTCTACTCACCGATGGCCGATTTTCGGGAGCGACACGCGGACTTATGGCTGGTCACGTAGCCCCTGAGGCAGCTGCCGGTGGTCCAATTGCAGCAGTTGAAGAAGGGGATTCTATATATTTTGATATACCTAATCGCGAACTCAATATCGAGATATCCGAAAATGAGGTTTCAGCCAGATTAAGTCGCTATGTCAAAAGAAGTCCTAACTACCAAAATGGCGTCTTCGCAAAATTTGCTCGACTGGTGTCCGGTGCCGACAAAGGCGCAACCACACGATAGAGCGTGTCTCTTTTTGCCAAAGTTACAGCGGTGAGAGCAGAAAACACTGATACAATTAGATTTGCACAAATAATTTAGCGGGGTTGAGTTTATGGATTTTGCATTCACACCAGAAGAAGAGAGTTTCCGATCAGAGATTCGTACATTTTTGAACGACAATTTACCCGGGGATTGGACAGATCGTTCCTTGGTTGGCGATGATGATGCCGATGAATCAGGCACTCTTGCTCGAAAAATAACGAAGGGCTTAGCTGACAAAAAATGGCTGGCGATGGCTTGGCCGGAAGAACATGGTGGAATTGACGCCACACATATTCAACAGATGATTTACAACGAAGAGACAACATACGCCCGTATGCCCGGGGGAGGCGGCATGGGTGTCGCATGGGTCGGTCCAGCAATAATGCTCTACGGAACCGACGAACAAAAGGCTGAGTATCTACCAAAAATCACTGGTGGTGATGATATTTGGTGCACATTGTACTCAGAGCCAGGAGCGGGATCTGATTTGGCCTCGCTACAAACACGAGCTGTTCGTGACGGTGATGAGTGGGTTATCAATGGCTCCAAAATATGGACCAGTGGTGGTCATTACTCCAACATGGGATGGCTTGCCGCTCGAACGGACCCAAGTGCTCCGAAGCACCGTGGTATATCAACTTTTGTGCTACCAATGGACGCTCCCGGCGTCTCAGTTCGACCGCTCCCGAACTTGGCGGGTGAGCACGGCTTCAATGAAATCTTTTTTGAAGATGTTCGAATACCTGGTGAAAATCTGGTCGGTGTTGAAAACCGCGGTTGGTATCAAGTGGCCACAGCGCTCGACTTCGAGCGTTCAGGTGTAGGCGCATATGCCAATGGAAAACGGAGCGTGGAAAAACTGGTGGCCGCTGCGAAGGACGAGCAATCGTTGATTGAACAAAACCCGACTGCGCGCTATGAACTGGCAGAGCGCTGGATAGAAGTACAAGTCGGATTTAATGTTGCTTATCGAATACCATTCCTGCAATCACAAGGAATTATTCCAAATCATGAGGCGTCGGTTTCCAAACTCTATGGATCTGAGTTGTCCCAGCGTATCGCTGGAACCGGAATGCACCTATTAGGTGCAGTATCTCAGCTGCGTCCAGGCTCGCCCTACGCCAAGCTTGGTGGCGCGTTTGCACAGCAGTATATGACTGCTGTCTCGAGTACTGTGGCAGCAGGAACCAGTGAAGTGCAAAGGAATATCATTGCCCAACGTGGTCTCGGCCTCCCGCGCGGATAGTCGAAAGCAATTCGATGATTTCTTCGATGGGGAAGTAATTGAAAAATAAATCACGAATGGCAAAATTTTTTAATGATTGGGGAGGCGCTCCGGTATTCGGTGCAGGAGCCTTAATACTTATCCTCGTCATATGGCTAATCTGGTCTAATTTGCCAGGCTCGACGGGAAATGATGAAGCATTTGAAAGTAATAGCAGATATCTCGGACTCGAAGTAGACGGGACGAAAATCGGCGATCCCAATGCTCCATTAACTATATGGATACATGAAGATTTCCAGTGCTCTCATTGCAAAACCTTTTCGTCTGAAATCACTCATCCCCTAATGGACACGTATGTAAAAAATGGGGAGGTACAACTGGTATTTGTTAATACTCCGATTCTTGGTAATGAATCTGTTGATGCAGCTATCGGCTCACTTTGTGCAGCCGATCAAAATGTCTTCTGGCAATACCATGATTTGCTATTTCTAAGACAGGGTAGACCAAACTCAGGAGTCTACAGCCAAAATAATCTAAAAGAATTTGCCCAAGAACTAAATGGGGAAGGTATCGATCTTGATATAAGTACCTTCGACGACTGTTTAGCCAGAGGCATATCACACCCAGGTGTAGCAAAGGCCTCTGAAGCTGCCGTTACCAATGGCTTTAATGGAACGACTCCGTACGCCTTGATAGGAAATTATCCGATATCTGGGGTAGTAGACTTTGCAGAAATTGAGCAGATTGTGATAAATCAACTGCAGTAGTTGGATATTGTGGCAGGTATTATTGACCTATCAACGACTTAAGTCTCGCACCCAGTTGGATATCGCTAAATGATTGTCTATAAATTTTTTTTGACCATGACGGGAATAGTGATTTCCGGATACCTCAGCTACGCAGCACTATTTAATAGCGCGGCTCTGGCGTGTGGAGCAGCTGGAGGGTGCCACATCGTACAGGATTCTACCTATTCAGAAATCGCTGAGATACCCATATCGGTCTTCGGCCTCGCAATGTATAGCACACTTTTGATTGTCTATCTTCTACAGACTAATCAGGCCAATTCACTAAAAGACAAGGCAAGCGCCAATCTGATACAAGGTATAAGAATCTGGCCATTTTTGATCGCTTTGGCAGGGACTATATATTCGGCATATCTTACCGGTATAGAAGCATTCGTACTCGAAGCATGGTGCCTGTGGTGCGTAGCCTCAGCAGTGACTATCTGGTTAATTTTTATATTAGAGTGCCTGACACTGAACAAAAAAAGTTTTAGTGGGTGATGAGAGAGAAATGATCTATACTTCAACCGGAGGAAAATATGACCGCTGAACAAGTAATCGATCCAACACGTCTGGAAGTAGAGTTTGCTGATCTCTATGTACTTGCGACTGGCGGAGTGGATGTATTCGTCCTCAACTGGAACGAAAACCTATCACCGCCGCCATTCACAATATTTGTTTCAGAAAATCAATTCTTATATCAAGGACATACGTACCTCGTCAACGGTCATGGCGCTATTCTCCCTCAATGGGTGGCTGAACAGGAGCTCGCTGGAAAATTAGTGATGTTCGTTGAACGTGAAGGCCGACTCATGGCGTACGCCACAGCTACCGAAGAAGAATCGGAAGAAGATTCCGGGTCTGAATAGGTAAGCCGTTCGTTACAATTAGAGTGTGAGCTCAGCCCAGATTGGGGCGTCTGTATCTCTCCACCCCACCTCGAAATCGAAAAATCACAAAATTTTGTGACTTTACCATATATCTTGGCACTAGTTGCCACTCACTTTTTTTTCGTCGGCTACCACTCAAGCGCTAACGTATTAGTCCCTGAAGCACTCCTCGGTGTGCCCGTAGGCTTAGCTGGTTTTGTATTAGGAGTGTTCGGATTTGCCGGAGTAATCACTAGGCCACTCACTGGCGGTTTACTGAATTTAGGCCGGAGGCAGCTATGGATACGCCTAGGTGCAATCGGGATAATCGTGGCATTCATTGGTTATAGTGTCGCCCCTGGACCGTGGGCTATGGTGCCGTTCAGAATTTTACATGGCGCGGCAATGGGCTTTTTCGCCACTGGTTTACTGTCGCTCGTGGCCGAAATGTTGCCTGATAGTCGGAGAGGGCTAGGACTGGGTATTTTCTATACTGCAAATACTCTGGCCCTCTTCTATGCCCCGAGTTTTCTGAAGCATGTCACTGATACATTTTCAATCGAAGCTGCGTTCTTAGTGGCAGGAAGCAGTACTCTAATTGCCCTGATTTCTGCAACCTTGATGGGTGATCCCTTACAGATAAAAGCTAAACCGTTAACTAATATTGGGTATCTGATTAATCCGATCAATGGTATTGCAAAATCAGCATTACTGCCGATGCTGATTTTCCTCTCAACGGCAACCGGATATATGGCCATCACTGGGTTGTTGCCACAACTTGCAGAAAGCAAGTCGATAGAAAACTATACAACTTTCTGGCAAGCCGCTGCGCTCGGGCAATTAGCTTGCCGAGCGCTTGTCGGATGGCTCTCCGATCGGTTCGGAAGGGGGACAATCCTCCTGCCCACGCTACTCCTTATGACAGCAGGACTTGTAAATTTGGCATACGCTGACACCGCAAATGCACTATTGCTTTCTGGACTTTTCGTTGGACTTGGAAATGCCGGTGTACAGGTAATTATTGCAGCCTTGATTGTGGACCGTGCCCCACCGAGCGAGTTGGCCTCCTCACTAGCCACTTACACACTAGCTTGGGACTTTGGCGCAATTTTAGGTCAAACTGGTTTCAGCTTTTTAATCATCGCTCTAGGTATTGAAAAGGTCTTTTTAGTGCTAGGAGTGCTTCCAGTTCTAGCAATTTTTCTATATTGGAAAAAAATCAGAATACCCAAGCCTGATTCTTCGAGAGCTGTAACCTCCTAGAGAGAACTAGGGTTAACATCCAAATAGCACGGAAGGATATCGTGAGGAGAAATCATGGCAACAACTTTTAACGAAATAGCTATATTCTCCGGAAACGGCCACCCCGCCCTCGCCGAAGAAATTTGCTCACATATGGGTATCAAACTTGGAGACTGCGACGTTTTCCAATTTTCTAACGAAGAGGTCTTCGTTCGGTATCTCGACAATGTTCGAGAACGTGACGTTTTCATAGTGCAGCCTATTGTCTCGCCCGTAAACACGAATCTCATGGAGTTATTCGTCATGATCGATGCTGCACGGCGGGCGTCAGCTGGCAGGATTACGGCTGTTGTGCCCTACTATGCCTACGGTAGAAGTGATAAGAAAGACCAACCGCGCATACCAATCACAGCGCGTCTTGTTGCAAATTTTATTGAAACAGCTGGAGCAGACCGCTTGCTTTCGATGGACATGCATGCGGGACAAATCCAGGGGTTTTTCAATGTTCCGGTCGATGAGCTAACAGCCTTTCCTCTACTAGCAGACTATTTTGGGTCAATCAGCCAGCTTTCACCAGTTGTAGTTGCACCAGATTCAGGACGAGCCAAAATGGCACGAGATCTTTCCGAACGAATAGGAGGTGACTTCGCTATTGTTGATAAACAAAGAACGGGTAATAACGAAGTTGCAGAGGCTATGAATCTAGTCGGATCTGTCGAAGGCAGGGATTGCCTTGTTCTTGATGATGAGATACTGACAGGTGGCACGATTGCGGCGGCCGTCGATACCGCCAGAGCCAACGGTGCCCGCACCGTAAGGGTCGCCTGTGTCCATCCAGTTTTCGCTGCTCGGGCCTATGAACTTTTAGATCGCAAAGATGCCGGCATCGATGAAATAATCTTCACCGACACCCTTCCACTAGTCCGAGGTGAATTCCAATCGATACCACAGAAAACAATTTCCATAGCACCGCTATTAGGCGATGCTATCAACCGAATTCATAGTGGGGGCTCAGTAGGCGCGCTTTTCAACAAATGAAAAGTGTGAAACTGCGCGGGTGACTCAGACACTAGTTATCCTATAACTATGGCTCTAAATTTCGTAAAAAAACTGTTCTCCGGTGACTCGAACGAACGCGTTCTACGTGAAATGGATGAACTGACTACTGACGTAAGGAATCTAGCCTCTCAACTCAGTGAGCTCTCAGACAAGGAGCTAGCTACCAAAAGCAATGCTCTGAAACTAGATATATCACAGAGCGAAAATAATGAGAGCGTGCCTGATTCGATGCTTCCTGAAGCATTGGCAGTAATTAGGGAAGCAATACATAGAACTACAGGAGAATTGGCCTTTGACGTGCAACTTAAAGGTGCTGCCGCGCTGATAAACGGCCAAATTGCTGAAATGCGCACTGGTGAGGGTAAAACACTAGTCGCGACTCTAGCTCTTTATGTGCACACATTAACAGGTAACTCAGCACATTCCATCACTGTTAACGACTACCTCGCTCGCAGAGATTCTCAGTGGTACGCGCCAGCGCTTGACTTACTTGGATTAACAATCGGAGTCATCCAAGGTGATCGTACCGCCTGGAGATACTCGAGTGATGCTGTATCTGAAAACTCTACCTTTGAGCACCTCATAGAGGTATCTAGGGGCGAGGCATATGAGTCCGACATTGTTTACGGAACAAATAATGAATTTGGATTCGATTATTTGAGAGACAATATGGCAACCTCAGCAGATGAAAGATCTCAAAGCTCGCTGAGCTTTGCCATCGTAGATGAGGCTGATTCAATATTGATAGACGAAGCACGTACTCCACTGATAATAAGTGGAACTGCTCAGGATGATGTGTCTTTGTATGCGAAATTTTCGAAAATAGTGCCTTTGCTTGCTCAGGAGGTTCATTTTTCAGTTGATCTAAAAAACAAATCGATCACTTTGACAGAGGAAGGTATCGAGCGACTTGAAGCAATACTCGGTATTGATAATATCTACGCTCCCGAGAATTTCCGCCTCACTCGGTACCTAGAGTCTGCGCTTAAGGCCCACGTTATTTATCAGAAAGACAAAGACTACGTGGTTTCTGGTGGACAGATAATAATTGTCGATGATTTTACTGGAAGACTTATGGAGGGTCGAAGGTGGTCTGACGGATTGCATCAAGCAGTTGAGGCCAAAGAGAAAGTGAATGTCCAGCAGGAGTCGGTCACTTACGCGACGATTACAATCCAGAATTATTTCCGTCTTTATAAAAAACTTTCAGGAATGACTGGTACTGCGGTGACTGAGGCAGAGGAATTCAATGAAATCTATAAATTGGATGTGCTCGTTATCCCTACGAATAAGCCTGTAGCAAGAGAAGACAGTCCAGACTTGGTCTTTCGAAACCAAGAAGATAAATGGGAAGCAGTGCTGAGTGAAATCGAAGAGAAGCACCGCACCGGTAGACCTGTTTTGGTTGGAACGATATCCATTGAAAGTTCAGAGGGATTATCTGATCGGCTGAGAAAGCTTCAAATTAATCATCAAGTGCTTAACGCTAAACAGCATGAACGAGAGGCACAAATCATTGAAGCTGCTGGCCAGAACGGAGCCGTGACAATTGCGACCAACATGGCTGGACGTGGTACAGATATCAAGCTGGGTGACGGTGTAAAAGAATTAGGCGGATTGCATGTTATTGGTACGGAGAGGCATGAGGCGCGGCGTATTGATAATCAGTTACGTGGAAGATGTGGACGTCAAGGGGATCCAGGAAGTACCCGTTTTTTTGTTTCTTTCGAAGACGAAATGGTCAAACGCTTTGCACCTGACTGGCTGTCAGCAATGATAGACAGGCTAGTAGATGACGGTCAGCCACTCGAATCAAAACAATTGACCGGCGCAATTGGCCAGGCACAACAAAAAGTTGAATCTTACAACTTTGATATTAGAAAGCATTTAGTGAAATATGACGACGTCACTAACGCGCAACGTGCGGTTGTTTATGAACAAAGAAATCTGATACTCACAGGTGAAACTATTGAAGACACAATTCGAGAGATGGTTGATGGGGAAATTGAGGCACTGGCTTCGCAATACCTAAGCTCACCTGGTTACGATTTCGAATCTTTTCGCACTGGAATCGAGCAAGTCACTGGCGGATTAGCGTCGAATGAACTCGTAGAGCCCGATAATCAAGACCAAAATGCCTCTGTCAATGAGGCAAAAGATATTATCCAAAGAGATCTAGCCAACCTTGATCAAGAATTCGGGCCAGAACTCCGGAAACGTGTAGGTGAATTAATTCTTATCACTTCCATCGATTCAACATGGGTGGAGCATCTAACTGCACTCAACGATCTAAGACAAGGGATAGGACTCAGAGCATATGCCCAAACAGATCCGTTGGTGGCATATCAACGTGAAGCGCATGACATGTGGCAGCAATATCGAGCCCGAGTACAAAACACCGTCGCACGTCAAATCATTCGAGCTCGGCTCGTCCTTAATGATATTGACTCGTCTGAACAGAGAAGTAAAAGAAATCAAATAAATCAACATGATTCGAACGAAAATAACCGGTCATCCGGTCAAGCGCTTACTCGTGCTGAGCGAAGGCGACTTCAACGATTAGAGAAAAAACAAAAGCAATAGTCAATATCGAGGGTAAGGTATGGCCAATCACACGCCTAGCAACTCACAGTCTGAACCAGAAATCTGGCTAATATCTCAGGAAGATGATGACCAAACCTTGGATGTTACGACTGCTGTATGCTCACTCTTCACTAACTCTGCGGCAGTCGACGGACTGAAATTATGGCAGTTGATCAGAACGGAGAGCAATGAATCCGTTAATGGTGATAGCGAGAATGAAAGACAATATGAGCTCACTATAAGAAACATGTGTCTTCTGGCTCGCTCGTTTTCTGAAGCTGGATTCGTCCCAGTGCTGAGAATGAAAGTACGTTCAGAATATTATCTCGATGCATTTCGGAATTACTTGAGAGGTGGTCTACTCAGGTTAATTACAGTGTCCGAAGACGATACAGAACCGTTCGTCGATACAGGTCTCCATGTGAATTCTAAAAAGTTGGACACGAAGGATTTGATGAAACTCATCCAAAACAATATCGCAGACACTCGCATCATGTAGCTGAGTCTCCTGCACAGGGATTTCTGAAGTTATCATTAACCATGAGGAAGTCTAAAATGCCAGCAGCTCAAAAAATGCACGCCGTAGACAGTCCATCGACTCAATATGGACCTCTTGCCCCCGAAGCTGCTGTCAACAAATTCATATCAATGCTTGAGAATGGATCGCCCTGGTACCCAGCTCTCCTACATATAATCTCGCGCTGGACTGCTCCTGATGAAATACTGAACGGCAAACTCAAAGTTTATCTTATCGATGGTGAAGCATTTGATTGGCTGGCTTTGGCGGAGCGGCTAATAATCTCTGCAGAACATCTTATTCCAAGAGATGAGGCTGAAAGACTCGTGCTATATGGCATTGCGCCAGCACTTTCACGCGTTGGAGAGGATGAAATAGCCTTTGAGACTGCTATTGGCGCCTCCAAGTATCGAGCATTCCTAAATTATCAGTATGGAGTAATCGTTGAACAGCTCGTCTTAGCAGCGGCTGAGGAAAAACTTCTTAAGAATGCGTCTTTATTCGCTCCACTTCAGAGACCCTACGCTGATGAGCGAGCATTCAAAGAGGTATATGGGGCCCCTTTCCAAAAACTACGGTCGCAGTACCGGGGAGCAACAGACAGACTACTTCCGGAACAAGCATCACGATCGCAATATGAGCACTTTCTTTACTGGTTATCGAAATATCGGATTCGCCACCTTGAGCCCGCGAGAACAGCATCAGACACCCGTCGGGCAATGCTCCTCTTATCGAGACTCGAGCAGCGCCGTAATCGGTTCTTATCAGAGGACTCAAATTCGCTCACTGCGGGGTCAGTCTACCTACACGCAATCAGTTCAAATCCTAACCTGTTAAGTAATATCGGCGAAGGAGTAGCCCAGAGATGAGCTACTCCTTGGAGACACAGCTAATAACTGGGTGATTCGATTATTTCGAGTGAATCACTGAGTTCCACATATCGAGGCTCCACAGCGGGCACATAATCAAACTCTACCTGCAATAAGCCGTCTGCATACGCAGCCCGTATGCTGTCCGGATCGATATACGACGCCAGCGTTACTCGCCTTTCCACGAAATTACTCGTACTTTCGGGATCAAACTCCGCACCAGTGACGTCCGAAGCGAATAATCTTATGAAAAGCGTCCGGTCTGCGACCGATATCTGTATTCGATCGCGCCCCACACCGGGTAATTCCGATTCAATGCGCAAGAGAGAATCATCCTCACGTACCACCAAAGGAATTGCATAGCCCAATCCGGCATTGCTTATTGCCCCACCCATTTCCCTAGTCATCTTGTATGGAGAATTTGCTCTTCGATAAAGGCCTTCAAAAACCGATGACTGACTCTCAATCAAGTCCAACGTACGTAAAATAGGTAGCATCGTCGCAAACATAATATGAACTCCCTCCATTTGTTTCGATTACCCACCCCAAAGCTAGTTCTTAGTTCGGAGCAATATAAGAATGACATATTACTCTGATAGAGTCAATATACCTTAGTCATTCCATATCAGATTTTATGATGACATCACCTTGCATATATCTGTACGATCCGATTACAATTTCTGAAAATACGAAAGGTCGATGACGTTTGGCAAATGATCCGTACAAAGTTCTCGGCGTGAGCCGCTCGGCCACTGATGCAGATATTCGAACTCAATATCGAAAACTGGCTCGGAAATTCCATCCTGACGTTAACAGCGATGATACAGACGCCGCCGAAAAATTCAAGACAGTCAATGAGGCATATCAAACGCTCTCGGACCCAGAGAAAAAAGCAAATTACGACAGATTCGGCACCACAGACCCCCGAGTTGATCATGGATTTCGTGGTGGGCGAAACGTAAACTTCCAGGACTTCTTCGGAGGAGGAAACAGCCAATCAATCAACCTTGAATCTATCTTTGGTGGACTAGGCGGACGATTCGGAGGTCAAACTCAACCCTCACGAGGACAGAACATGGAGCAGGCAATAGAGCTATCACTTGAAGAGGCATTTACAGGCATCACAAAAACAATCCTTACCTCCTCGGGCGGCAATATACCTGGGCGTTTAGAGGTAAAAATACCAGCTGGAGTAAATGACAAACAGAGAATTAGGATCCCAAAAAAAGGTGGCCCAGGTAGCAATGGTGGCGGCGCCGGAGATCTGTTCATAGTTACGAGGGTCCGACGTCACCCCAAGTTTAGAAGGAGTGGTAATGACCTAGAGATAGACCTACAAGTTACTCCTGAAGATTCAGTTCTTGGAACAGTCACAGAGATAACCAATTTACAAAACAAAACCCTCGAAGTAAGAATACCGCCGCTTACACAAAATAACGCCCGAATCCGCTTGGCCGGCCAAGGAATGCCAAATTCTACTGGGGGATTTGGTGATCTCCTCGGGAATGTGGTAGTCACAATACCAGAACGAGTAAGTTCAGAGGAGAAGGGGCTGTACGAACAAATTCGAAGCCTTAGGACTGAAAATGAGGAGACCCTATGACTAATCTTCCACAAGATGAACCGCTCTTCCAGATTTCGGTCGTCTCCAAAATTATCGGCATTCACCAGCAGACCATCCGGTCTTACGAGCGAATGGGATTCGTTCGGCCAGCGAGGTCAAATGGAAACACTCGACTATTTTCTTCAAGAGACATCGATCAGATAGGCCAAATAGTGAGCTGGATTAGTGATCTCGGCCTCAATCTAGCTGGTGTAGAGGTGATGTTGAGAATGCAAACTCAAATCAACGATCTAGAAACCAAGACAAGATCACTGGAGGACGAAAATGCACGACTACGACAGCAAATAGATCATCCGAATAGCCACAGAATGGACAATGATGATGACCAAGAATTTGGTGCGAATTTTTTGAAGAGATTCCAGTATTAATTTTTCTTAGGAGAATTGAAAATGATGAGAAATGATCGTTTTACTGAGCAAGCCCAGGAGGTGATATCAGCATCACAGCAACTCGTCCGCGACGAAAGGCATCCGCAATGGGACGTAGAACATGTTTTCTTTGCACTCCTCGCATTGCCTAATGGCCTCGCACGAGACATATTCTCTGCCGCATCAATCGACGCGGATCAGATGCTTCGTGCCCTCCAAGAGAAGTTA
>CAZSFJ010000032.1:12022-12976 GCA_964606125.1 uncultured Dehalococcoidaceae bacterium
TTCACCTAAACTTGGCAGTGATGTCGTCCAGATCTATACCACGCCCCGAATCATTGAAATGCTAGAAAGGGCTAACGCTGAAGCTACCAGACTAAAAGACGAGTACGTGGGAGTAGAACACCTCTTACTCGCGGTGGCAGATGCTACTGATGGGGAGTCTGCTAGCGTACTTGAAGAGTTTGAAGTAAGTAAGGAACGCCTCTACCGAGCACTTCAAACTATCCGGGGAAGTGCTCGAGTAGACTCCCCTACCGCCGAGTCAAAATATCAGGCACTTACCAAATTTTCCCGTGACTTAACGGAATTCGCAAAAAGAGGCCTGCTCGATCCGGTAATCGGAAGAGACACCGAAATAAGCCGGGTGATGCAAATTTTGAATCGCCGGACCAAAAACAACCCAGTGATTATCGGGGAAGCCGGAGTCGGTAAGACCGCAATTGCTGAAGGTCTCGCAAAACGAATTATCGACGGAGATGTTCCTGACAGACTCAAAGACAAGAAGGTAATGGCTCTCGATATGGGTGCACTTGTTGCAGGTTCAAAATTCCGAGGTGAGTTCGAGGAACGTCTCCAAGGTGTCATGCAGGAAGTGAAAGATTCGAGTGGCGAAATTTTACTCTTTATTGACGAGCTGCATACTGTCGTCGGTGCGGGTGGAGCAGATGGGGCTATTGACGCGTCGAATATGATGAAACCAGCGCTTGCGAGAGGCGAACTCCATGTGATCGGTGCAACCACCTTCGATGAATACAGAAAGTCAATTGAATCCGATCCTGCCCTAGAGCGTCGTTTCTCACCTGTGTATGTCGACGAACCATCTCTAGAGGACGCCGAAGAAATACTGAAAGGACTGCGGCCCACTTATGAGGAACATCACAAGGTGGAAATCACTGACGAGGCAATTAGTGCAGCTGTCAGTTTGTCATCGAGATACGTAACAGAGAGACATTTACC
>CAZSFJ010000033.1:0-12772 GCA_964606125.1 uncultured Dehalococcoidaceae bacterium
GATGTTCCCAATCCATTTGTTGTCCTTCCGTTTATGAACAGAGAATAACCGCTTCACTTTCGATTCGTGAGCATAACCAACCAAAGGGACTAGGGGTGGCAACGCCTGACCCCGTACCGCTACTATTTGCGACATGACTGAAATACAAACAGAGCGACTCATTCTCCGTCACCCTGTGGAAGCAGACGCCCCAACACTCGTCACACAACTGAATGACTACGAAGTGGCAAAATGGCTGTCGCAGGTTCCGTACCCGTACACCCGAACAGACGCAGATGAATGGATTCAGCGATGCATGATGGACAGGTCGAAGCTTAATTTCTCTATTCTCCTCAACGGGGATTTGATTGGCGGGGTTGGACTAGCTGTTCAAAGTGACAGGTCTCATGAACTGGGTTACTGGATAGGTAGAGATCACTGGGGTTTCGGGTTCGGGACCGAAGCTGCTGCTGCACTTCTGCACTACGGAATTACTGATCGGAAGTTAACAACAATCGTCGCTACTTATTTTGTAGGAAACGACAGTTCTGCAAGAATTCTCTCAAAGCTAGGATTTGAAGCTAGTGGGGATGGAAAGGTCTTTTCCAAATCTCGTGATCAAGAAGTTGCAGCAATTCTCATGACATTAAACAGGTGAGTCCCTCATTAACTTCAGTCAAAAATCACTGAGCTCTCCTCAACGGCAGGAATTAGGGTTAGAAATACTTCCACCCGTCTGATACCGATGAAACAACTTTGTAATGGAAATACTCGGTGGAACCCAAATCCGCCAGCAAACTCGATGACACTCTAACCATCGAAACGTTCAACAACGAACAAGATGCTCGGGACTCGGGTTTCTCTGAAAACGCCGTCGTATTTCAAAGACAACCCAACTAACACCTATTCTTTAGACCATTCCTAAAACAGGCTACCTTAGGTTCATATACGCTAGCAGCAATTGGAATTGCAATGGCAGAGGGTAACTTCGCCCTCATGTACCACGATCTCACCCTTGATTTTATGCTGATTCGCTTCCCCTCGTGCGGCCCTAGCTACAGCTGAACGGTCAAAAGCTTCTTTGTCCGGGTACACCGAAGTAAGCACTGCGCTCCCAGCACCTGTTGCCACAGCTAGCAGTATTTCAGCTTCGGGAAATTCAGAAGCAGCATTCGCCGCATAATCATCGGCGAAAGTCTTTGCATCTTCCGTCGAATTGAATTCAACCATATTAATTCTTGCGTAACTCATACTCTTCTCCCTACTGTAGTTTGTCCCAAAAGTGTAACCGTTTCCCTGAAGGTATTTCTCCAACTAGCATTTCTAGTACTTCCTCGGCTAAATTAATGACGGATCGTCGCTGACACCCACCAGTGTCTTGCCAAAGTTCCGTCCTGACATCATTGCACGGAACGCACTCGGAGCCTGTTCTAAACCAGTCCATAGGTCCTCCCTATATTTGATTTGGCCGGCCTGCACCCAATGACTCATTTCGGAAAAGAACTGGCTCTCGTGGTCTCTGACAAAGTTTCCTACTGAAAGCCTCTGAGCCAGTATGTCCTTGCGGGCAAACACCTCCTTTCCTTCCATCATCCAAGCTTCAAATGTTGTTTCGATGTCATCATTTCCATACTGGGAAATAAGTCCACATAAACTGATTCGCGCCTTCCGGTTGAGCACAGGTAACACGGCTTCAAATACTTTTCCTCCAACACTTTCGAAATAGATATCAATTCCTTCCGGACATGCTGACGAAAGATCATCAACCAGACTCTCGCTCAGATGCGAAACGCAGGCATCAAATCCCAATGTCTCTGTGACAAAGCTACATTTCTCCTCAATTCCGGCAATACCCACGACGCGACAGCCCAAGAGTTTCGCAATCTGACCGACTACTTGTCCGACGCCGCCTGAGGCTGCAGACACTACCACGGTCTCACCGGATCGCGGCTGACACTGCAAAACTAAACCGGAATAGGCTGTGAGTCCGAGCATTCCAAGCACACCTACAGCAGTGGAGATAGGGGCTATCGAGGGGTCAAGTTTGCGCGGGAACATGTAGTTGAAGGTCGATATCCCATCACCAGTTAGTCATATTCCTGCCACCCATTTGTGTTGAAAATAAAGTCCCCGGGGTCGTAACCGTCTAGGTTGCTCTTTAACACCTGTGACACTGTTCGGCCGTGGCAAACCTTCCCTATAGGATTAGACGCACTACGCCAACGACCCCACTGATAGGGATCGAGGGAAAGATAGATTGTTCGCGTCAGCATCTGATTTGGGCCGGGTTGAGGGATTCGTGTTTCCACCATACGAAAATCATCATCAACGGGCGAGCCATCCACTGGTCGCCTAGCAAGTATCCATTGCGCATTACTCATGAAGGGTCTCCTGCCTTCGTTAAAGAGTTAACGGTATAAGTTAAAGCTCTTCGGTGATTATCGTCGCAAGTGGCTGATCGGTCCGTACGTCGACAACGATAAGCCAATACAATGCCACCTGAAAGCGAAATATTTGAATCGTACGCGATGTAGTGAGGTACCAATGCCCGAATTCGAGAACATACTTTATGACGTAGACGGACCAGTCTTAACTATTACCTGGAATCGACCAGAGGCACTCAATGCTATTTCTCAGAATCTCGAGCACGAATTTCATCATGCGCTCGACATAGCTGCAGAAGACGAAGCAATCCGGTCCATCATCATTACTGGAAGTGGGCGCGCGTTCTCAGCGGGCTATGACATCTCGGGAGACAACAGCAAACGGCCTCGTCTTCCAACTAGCGCTCATCTAAAGCGTCAATGGGGTTCATCAATGCTCGGTACGGGCGGACCAGCGCACATCATGCATCTAATGGAGCACCCAAAACCCATCATCGCTGCCGTCAATGGCTGGTGTATTGGAGGAGGCTTCTGGTACTCACTTGCTTGTGACATCACCATTGCCTCGGATCAGGCGACTTTTGGTCAGCCGGAAATTCGAATGACATCAAATACAACTGCCCTGTTCGCACTGCTCTGTGGATGGAAAAATGCGCATCGATACGCGCTGACAGGGGACCACTTCGACGCGCAAGAAGCACTGCGTATGGGAGCGATCAATGAAGTGGTCCCACATGATCAACTACTACAAACAGCTCAAACGCTAGCATTACGACTTGCAAAAGTACCACCTGAATCGGTGCGACTCAACAAGGCGATTACCACCTACGGACTCGATGCGATGGGCCTGCGCTCTGCTCTAAATATGAATGGTGTGATCTCAACACTCGTTGAGGCTGCAAACGACGGTCCGGATGTTGAACACCTTGATCGCGCACAGGCCGAAGGTGGCTTTGGTGCATTTCTTAAGGCCCGGGATGAACCATTCCTACCAGAGCCGTTCGGACCGCGGAGCCAGCCCCGTGATTGAATACATCGATTCTCATAAGGCCATCTCGCTCTAAGATGTGCCTGACTCGTTACAGGGTGACTATGGTTGGTCCTCAGTAACGGGTCGCTTAATATAAATCGATCCGTACTGGACGATCTTTGCCGAGTTCACCAGTACGGATCAATTTTTTTACCTGGTTTTTTTGGGTGATCGCTTCCAATTCATGTCAATTCCTTCCAGCTTGGACAAAATAATACTTGAGTGACTGTGCTTAATATATTCAAATACTTCGAACCTAGATGGCGGGATTCTCATCGATTATTTGGAGTATCTCTAGGAGTTCAAGAAAACCGACTAGCCCAACGAATAGCATCACTCCTGCTAACACGAATGTGACAAATACAAACATGACTGTTCGCAACATTAATTCAGTACCACATGCACAATGACAAGCAAAATAACTAGAACCGCAACAGCCCTTACTGGTGAAAACCCAGTACCCGTCTCAGTCACTCTTTCGGTAATCCTTTTAGCTAGCTGTGGTGGCAATGGTTCAAAGGGATCTTGCATACTGTGAGTGTAGCTCGCCACTACATAAAAACACTAACGTCGGTTCCCGCCATTTCCCCTCATGCCACTTGTGAAACTGCTCTCCCGACACTCTGCGATTGCCTCCTCAACATCAGGATCTTCTCTATCGATCTCCTGACCGGCAAATATGGTCCGTAGGGCACCTCGAGTACTTTGTGAAAAATCAGGGTCAGCAACCGCTACACCTTGGTCTCTCAGACAAGCTGCAAAGCTGAGTATTTGGTCTTGTAATTCAATTTCGTCCTCCGACGAGCGAGGCTGAGCAAAGCTAGCATCGGCCAGTAAACCACGGCACTCACTAAGAGCTTCACGAGTTTCAGGATTTTGTCGGTTGAAGTTTGGATCTTGGTTAAGCTTAGTAAAGAACGCTCCCAAATCCACAGATCCGTCTGCGGTAACTTCAGGATCCGGTACTTCAAATCCTTGGTTTCGAAGACAAGCGGCAAATTCAGAGGTCAGATCTTCGTCCGTCTTGGTGATTGCCGCCTGAGAAATCGATGCCGCAGTGGGAGCGGCACTACCGGTATCTGATCCTGTTGTTCCAGAGGCTGCCTCAACCGGAGATTGAGATACTTGCTGGACCGTGTCAACTTTAGCAGGCACCGGTTCAGCATCCTCAGCTCGGGCAACACCATTTTCTGATTCTGATTCGCCGCCACAGGAAATAGACAGTATGGCGAGCACCAAAAGAATTAGGAACTTCCTCATGTTGCCGATTTAACCATATTTGCCAGTGATAATGGGCTGTAATTATGGAGATCCCTGTTCATGTGCTCAGGTGCCAGGGACTAATCTCTACTTGTTCGCAGTCCATGACCTGTCCTTTCGTTCACGATCAGGGAATAACTGTTTCTCAAGGAAGTTTTGCAAAAAAGAAGCCGCCCCGTAAGGCGGCCTCGAATTGACTTCAACAATTATAACACAAATCTAATTGTCCTTACTGTAAAAACATAGAGGAAACAGAGTTCAACCAGTCAAACAATCAAAATATTCGAAAGGCGTTATAGATCCCATAGGCCACTACCGGAATCAACAACCATGAAAATTTCCACACAATAGCAATTCCCTACAAAGAGTTCCTGAGTGACTAGTCAACGGCAACCATTGGCAATATCTCATTGAAGTTCCGAAGATCCATGTTGTTTTTTGAATTTCTTTTCCTTCTCAGCCGCTTTTTTCCATGCCTTCAGTTCAGCTTGGGTCGCGGTTTGCCAATAATTAAAGCCCCAGTCATCTTTCTGTTGATCAGGTCTCTTTCCGTCCTCAGGCATGTCGAGAGTGTAACTTCCACTTAAGCTTGAGGGTATGGTTAGGGTACTAATTTTTATATCCTGCTCCGTCTTGATAATCACCGGGTGCACGACCACAGCGAACACTTGGAGCAAGTTCGTTCATGGGTCCCCCTATCACGGAACAGTCTGGAATTTTCCGGATGCGATTAATTCAGAGGATCCGTCAACGTTTCTAAAAATCACCTACTCTGGGAAAGAATCACGACAAATGTACGACACAAGGCAAAACGGCTGGATTCAAGATACTCCACATCTGTTCATTGCCCAGTACTCAGACAAATTAACCATTGAAGTTCAAGTAAATTCGGAGTTTACGGACTTGGACATTGCGCGTGAAATAGCGTCTGATTATGCATGGCGGGTGGGACAGTTGCCGAAGGTATTAAGAAAAGGGGTTAAAACTCTTTGGATTCATAATGGCAAACATCCGTTTGGTGGTGGCAACGAAAGCATTGACATATATATTGAGCAAGGGAAGGAATATGTATCTCACAACGTTCTCGAAGAAGTGCTCATACATGAGGGAGCACATGCCTCACTTAACTGGCCTGAGCCACTACTGGATCATGGAAAGACGCGAGGATGGTTGACGGCTCAGCGGTTAGATAACGGATTTATTTCTGCATACGCGAAACAGCACCCGCAAAGAGAGGACATCTCCGAAGGTTTCTTGCCTTGGTTTGCATTGCGGTATCGGCAGGACAGGACTTCAGAGTCTGACAAACGGAAAATATTAGAAGCAATTCCTCACCGAGTTAGATATTTCGACGAACAAGAATTTGCTATGTATCCAGTCACAACGAACAATTAGTCATCCGGTGGCATCTCGCCAATCACGCCATCTCCACGAAGTTCCGCTAACGTTGCAGCGCCTCGACCCAGTAAGCCACCAAGTATTTCCTCATTATGCTGGCCAAGAGTCGGTGCAGATCGGCGGTAGGTGACTGGAGTCAATTCCAAACGAATAGCATTGCCTGGGTAGCGGCGGAGCCCTACGTCGGGGTGGGGCAGCTCGGCCCAGAAGTCTCGTTCAGCTAGCTGTCTGTCCTCAACGAGGTCACGTGCGTCTGAAACTATCGCTGCAATTATCCCTGCCGCCTGTAACCGCGCCATCAAAGCGTGTGGGCTGAAAGAGCGAGTGTAGTTAGCGATAAGAGTGTCGAGTTCGTCATGTCGAGCATGCCGATCTTCCCGGCTTAATGTCCCAAGTTTAGGATCTAGATCTGCAAGTATCGCAAGTGCCCGCCATTCCTGATTCGAAGTCACTGATATGGCAATCCAGCGGTCATCACCGGCACACGGATACACGCCTTGAGGTACGTTGAATGGATCGCGATTACCCATTCGCTCTCTATTTATTCCTCTGATCTGTGCACCTAGAAGCTCCTCACCAACGAACGAACCCATAGCCTCAATCATCGCTATTTCTATCGAGCGTCCAGCGTGATTTGGATCAGCCTCCCTATCTCTCAGTGCGATCAGCAGGGCCGAAACTGAGTTCATTCCCGCCACTGGATCTGGCCAAGCAATGCCTGATCTATATGGACCGGTGTCAAGATAGCCCATCATCGATGACAATCCAGCACCAGCCTCAATCAGCGGGCCCAGTGCAGTTCGCTCACTATCAGGGCCAGTACTGCCGTACCCAGGCATCGCCGCATAAATAATAGACGGATTGATTTTTTTCAAGCGTTCAAAATCGAAGCCCAGTTGAGGCATCACGCGGGGACTAAAATTCTCGATGACTATGTCGGCCTCTGCAACCAATTCAGCGAATAGCTCACGACCGCGTTCGTCACGAAAGTTAAGCGTGACAGAACGGCGGTTGCGGTGCAGTTTATTAAAGCCACCAAAGCGGTTCCATGGTCGTTCGCCAATCTCATTCTCGGGGTATAGGTGACTAACAAAGGCGGCAGAATCTGGCACATCCCGAGGACCTCTATTGAAAAGTGCTTCGATTGAAATCACGTCAGCACCGAGGTCACCAAGCATGCGGCCAGCCCACGGCCCTGCCCAAACACGGGTTAGGTCGAGAATACGTATCCCTTCTAACGGACCATCTGTAGGCAGTACGTCGTTTTGCTCTGCCTGTAGTTTGCTATCGTCAGACCAGCTGATACTCCCATCAGATGTCGATGGTGGCTGTGGGTCAGGATCACGATCACTAATCCAGAAGGGACCACGAGGAATCTGCAGCGGAGGATTGCCATTTATTTCTTGCCAATATTCGCGAAATGCGAGCTGCGGGTCATCTAGAAGCTCGAGCATTGTCGGGACGGGTCCAACCGGCGCAAAAACATTACGACCGATAGCGATGATTTCCTCGGCTGTATGTTCCATCAGCCATGGAATGAATACCTCATCAAACTCGTCCTTGTGAGCCCCGCGAGCGTAGTCATCCTTGAAACGCGGATCCTCTGCTATTTCGGTCAGGCCCGCGAGGGCAAGGAAATCCATCAGCTTCACGCCAGAGGCCAGACTGAGCTGTACATACCCATCACGACACGGATACACCCCCACAGGATGCCATGACCCTGGTTGGCGGTTACCTTCTCGTTTAAGGATGTGGCCTCCATGTGTCCACATAGTTGTTGTATGTTGATGGAGCGTCGCCGATCCTTCGAAATGTGAAATCTCGACGATCTGTCCCCGCCCAGTAAGATCTTGCACTCTGAGTGCCGCCATCGTTCCTATGAAGCCATGGGTACCCGCTTGGTAGGCCATATGCAGGCCCGGCCGTCGAATAGGCTCACGAGAAGGTTCCCCGTTCGGGTAAAGTTGTCCACCAATCGCCTCATCGGTAAATAAATTCGAGCGGTAATTCGAGTACGGACCAGAGCTTCCAAAAGGAGAAATATGAGTTCGAACTAACCGCCCATTGTTCACAATATCGGTGTGAGATATCAGTGGCTCCGGAGAGGAACTTTCAATCACTGCATCCGCCCCAGCCAATAGTGACACTAGCCCAGCATGGTCATTCAGATCGAGGAAGATCGAATGTTTTGAAGTATTGAGATAAGCCCAGGTGGTACCTACTACATCACCGCTGGGTAGCGTCCAGGGTTCACCCTCGGAACGCAATGGGTCTCCGCCGAGTGGCTCTACTTTGATGACTGTCGCCCCGTGGTCCGCAAACATTTTGGCCGTGTATGCACCAGCCGCCGAACCGGCGATCTCTACAATACGCAAGTCCTCAAACTGCTTCATACACCTCGTCCTTGT
Source organism: uncultured Dehalococcoidaceae bacterium (assembly GCA_964606125.1). Taxonomy (GTDB): domain Bacteria; phylum Chloroflexota; class Dehalococcoidia; order UBA2979; family UBA2979; genus UBA2979. The sequence goes on from CAZSFJ010000033.1 coordinate 8,460, forward strand.
CCTCACTACCAGATCAACGATACTTGACTCAAACAATGTATGTGTTTTTGGAGCCTCTGGATCAGTCGCTTACTCGCTAGGGTGATTTTGCTGCTTCAATAAACTCAACAAACGAATCCTCATGGAGATTGACGCCGATCTCAGACCAGAATCTTCACAGCCTAATAAAAAAATACTGGCGAAGTCACGATTTGTATACATACTTCGATTCATATCATCGACTTGAGTACCAATCGTCAGTCGCAAACTCATCACTGAATCCCTGTGCTGTTGCCAGAGCTGGCTAGCCAAGAACATTGCTACGGCCAATGTTGCGATCCCTGTGACAATCTGGGCGATGATCGCTAACTGCTCCCATTCCATAACCTCTCCTCACTTTCACAAACAGACTATTTGCCTGGTTATGTTATATATGACAGGACAATTAGGGCTTACGAAGGAATGAAAGAGGTAAACAATATGATTTTCCATGTGATAGCTGAACATGACCACACCACCTGTGGCCGAGTCGAAAATGGTGTAGTAACTAAAACTTGGGAAGATGTTGCACCAAATGCGACAGCTTGGGTTGAAGGCAGTGACGATGTACAGGTACTTGGGGTCTGGGGTTATCCCGTCCAACATCGAATTTTTGCCGTGGTCGAGGCAGATACCTTTGAAGCTGTCGAATCGCTTTTCGACTTCCATCTTGCTAAAGGACCTGTTGAGGTTTTGCCGGTCAGAGATTTAATTCAAAGTCGAAAAGATCTAGGGTTGTGGAGCCAATAAGCTGTAAAAGGAAGCTCTCATTGATTAGAGATTGCACGATGCTGCTCCGGTTAGAGCACTGACTCACACACTGAAAATATCCACGAGCCTCATCAGCATTACGATCTGTCACCACTGAGTAATTCAATACTTGTTTGTTCAGCTTTCTTAGAGTATTCCTGTGCGAAATATGAACATAAACCTGTATATTGCTCGGGATCGAGTAGCTCAGATATTGCATCTGTCGTCAATCGCTCAGTTACATCCGGTTCCTCTTGCAACGTATCGGTAAATGATCTCCCCTCATTCACCGATCTTTGTGCCGCTTCATAAACAACGTCATGAGCTTTTTGCCGTCCCATTTCTCTGCCCAATTCAAGCATTATTCTCTCGGAGAGTATCAATCCTCCACTAAGTTCAAGATTTTGTCTCATCCGCTCGGGGAAAACTTTGAGATCGGAAAAGATCTCAATCAGAGCAGTTACAATTTGTCCCGTCAGTACGCATGTTCGATCGATCGCTGAATTGATCATCATACTGGTAGTTTTATCAGCCTCGTGCTCAGTCTGCATCGCTTCCAGCGACATTGGTACGAACGTGCGGACTTCAGAGGCCCACGCAACAACGTCCTGGCATAAACGGGGATTTCTTTTCTGAGGCATGGTTGATGACCCAACTGCGCCCAGAGGTACAGGTTCCTCAACTTCACCGAATTCCTGCTTCATCATGGTATAAATTTCGCGGGACATTTTGCTTGCGGTAGCAGCAAGCATGGCGAGAATAGTGATGTACTCCGTCAAATGATCGCCTATCACCCTAGACGGCATAGACATCGATCCTAATCCTAACTCCTCGCCAATTAGCCTCTGAGTTTCAAGACCCTCGAGACCGACCGAAGCCATCGTCCCTGCCCCTCCACCAAGCATCGCCACAAAGACCCGTTCCTCACTCCCCTGCAGGCGCTCCACATGTCGTATTAATTCGTCAATCCACACAGCTACTTTGTAGCCGAAGGTTGCCGGAACAGCATGCTGGCCGTGAGTCCTTCCAGGTAGGGCATAGTCCTTCGTCTCTTCTGCCAATCTACCGAGCACACGGAGCAGAGCCCCGAGATCCTTCAAGAACCTCTCATGACATTCCTTAACGAGCAGTATCTTGCCCGTCTGGGTGATGTTTTGAGTGGTGGCACCCCAGTGTATATACCCACCTGCTTCTTCGCCGCAGATTCTGTCTAATTCCCAAATCAGTGGGACTAAAGGGTGTCCAGTTTTATCTAATCCGTCGTAAATATTTTGTAAATCCAGCAATTCAAGTTTTGCTTTTTCAGTTATTACATCGGCAGCCTGAGCGGGAATTATCCCCTGACTTGCCTGCGCTCGAGCGAGCGCCGCTTCGACGTCCAAATAAGACTGAAACAAATTTGATTCACTAAATAATTCACTCACGGAGGTACTCTTACTATCCCCAGAAGTTATGTTCCCTTGCATGTGTCTTCCCCTTGTTAATCTGCACTACTGCTTTCTCTATTTCGTCACCAACTAAAAAAACCAACCTGCTGCACGAATAATTAGCGAGAACGAGACAAGCAAGCCACCTATACCAAAAGTAATCGCTGCAAGTATGCGGAATATTTTCATAGATATTCTAAAAAACTAAAACTTGATTACCATTTGTATCTGATTTGAGGGCTTAATCAATGACTCAAAGGCCTCCTGTATGTCCTCGAGTTCGATCGTGTCGGTGTCAGACAATAAAGGTGCCAATACAAATTTTCTAGAGGCGATCAGGTCAACTGCGACTTTGAAATCATATGGTTCACTGGCGAAAGTAGTATTCAGTTGGATTTCCTTACCTGCCCAATCTACCGGCAATAGCGGGACATCCTCCCACGCAAGAGCCACCAACATTACGTTGCCTTTTCTTCTCACCATATCCAGAGCATCATGCAGAGTAGGTTTCGCTGCAGCACATTCATATACCACATGAGGACCGGCGCCATCAGTTAGCTCGATGATGGCTTTTACCGGGTCTTCAGCAGTTGGATCCACTACAGCGTCAGCTCCCAGTTCCAAAGCCACAGCTCGTCTAGCCTCGGACGGTTCGGAGACAATAACTTTGGTCGCACCAGCCGCTTTTGCAGCCTGCAAGCATAAAAGCCCTATCGGCCCCGCCCCCAATACTGCAACGGTATCTCCGAGTTTCTGATTCGATAGCCTGACCGCCCTGGTCACTATGGCGCACGGCTCCGCCAAAGCACCCTCCAAATTTGACACCTGATCAGGGAGTCTGAGTGGTTCCCATTCTTTGGCAACCGTGTATTCGGCGTATCCCCGAGTTCGAGTATTTGTAATGCCTTCTAGGCGGTAGTTGTACTGGTCTTGCCTTCTTAGAGGGGATTCCTTACCTGGAGGTGGAGTCCCACCGAGACCAATCACTCGGTCACCTACTTTGAACCGAGTTACGTCTGAACCAACTTTGGAAATTTCTCCGGCGAATTCATGTCCTAACACCGTGTCGGGCGGAGCTATGTCATACAGATATACGTGCACATCTGTGCCACATATCGCACTGTGTGAAATCTTAATCTGCACTTCATCTGATTGCGGCTCGGGAGTAGTAATTTCTTCCACCACTAAATTCTGTTTACTTTTATACACCGCTGCTCTCATTTTTCCTCCTCCTTAACTTCTACTCCCTCGAATAAGTCGGGCAGTACTCCCTTTTCACCCTCGCTGGAAATACGATCGATTAACGCATCGATTTTATTCTGAAAATCTCGTGGAAATGCATTCCGTGCCTCAGAAAAGAACTCGCGAGTCCCCTTCTGCGAAAATAATCCATAGTAAAGCTCGTCCATGTCATACCCTATGGAATCCTCGTACTCTCCCATGTTCATCCAAGAGGTCATCATCCCTGTAGCGAGCCAAAAAAATTGTTGTTTCTCTTTTTGATCCAAAGACTGATAATCCGCTTGACCTCGTATAAAAAGATCACTTAGTTCACGATCTCTTCCCATAGCACTACGATACGTATCGAGTCTGCTCTGAATCCGCATGGTTATATCTTTTTGGGAATCTCTATGCTGTAAACGCAACTGACTTGCAAGAAACACCGCGACTCCAAGGGTAGCGATACCGGTTATGATTTGCGCTGTGATCGCAACATGCTCCCAGTCCATGACGATATCCCTTCGTCGCCAGATGAGGGTAGCTGTTTTTGAAGCGATTCGTAACAAATCGAGAGCACTGAATAATTAGGACCGCCGGCTATCTAGTCTTCTTTTGTTTCCAAAGAGTCGAGGAAAATAACTGTAGCGATACCAGCAACAAGGCCAATAATGGTGCTTGGGACCGTACCTCCACTTACGAAAGTAACGATACTAAAGTTGACGACCATCCCTACAACTACACCGATAACTAGATTTCGCATAACTCATTCTAGCTCTTATGGAAATCTATCTTAGTCCCACAATCTATAATTGACTTCGAACCAAGCGCACTTTATTGAGTAAAGAGACGATATGGCTATTACACCAGAACAAGCACTACGGGAATCTGTTGAGGCTA
>CAZSFJ010000034.1:0-12535 GCA_964606125.1 uncultured Dehalococcoidaceae bacterium
TTGAATTAGGCTTAGAGAAAGATTGTTGAAATAGGTATGGCAGAGCATCGGATTAGAATTTGGTTGACCGCTTTTGATCACCGTGTCCTTGATGCGGCGGCTCAGCAGATTGCTGAGACAGCTTCCCGTACAGGGGCTGTTGTGGCTGGTCCAGTGCCACTGCCTACTCGAATTAGAAAGAAAACGGTGAACCGTTCGCCGTTTATTGATAAAGACTCCAGAGATCAATGGGAGATAAGGAAACATAAGCGACTGGTAGATATTGTCGAGGCCGGTCCAAGAACAGTTGAGCAACTCACCAAACTTCAACTTGGTGCTGGAGTTCACGTAAATATAAGAATGTGATCGTGGTGCCCAGTGGGCACACGATCTGAGATAGTGCCGGGGGGCACTTAGAGATTATGTCTGCTAAAACACAGCCTGGGCTTTTAGCGCGCAAACTTGGAATGCTTACGCGTTACGATGACTCAGGCCGTGCATATGGTGCAACGGTGCTTCAGTGCGATTCAAACGTCGTAACTCAACTGCGAACAACTGAACGGGATGGCTACACCGCGATCCAGGTTGGTACCCGAGGAGACAAGAAAAATACTACCCGTGCAGAGCGTGGTCATCTCAGATCGTCTGGCCAAGATGAGGCACAACTCACAAGGTTGTCTGAATTTAGAGTGGATTCAGTAGAAGACTATAGTCTTGGTGACTCACTCACTGTAGACCGCTTTAGGAGTGGGATGTACGTGGATGTGACGGCACGAACTAAAGGCCGTGGTTTCCAGGGAACTGTAAAGAGATGGAACTTTGCTGGTGGGCCAAAGACCCATGGTCAGTCTGACAGATGGCGTGCACCGGGATCGATTGGTGCTGGTACGAGTCCTGGACGAGTGTTCAAAGGTACTCGTATGTCCGGACACATGGGTAATCGAATAAGGACTGTCTTGAACCAACTTGTCATCGAAGTTGATGTAAGTAGGGGATTGATATTCGTTGCAGGCAACGTGCCCGGTCCCACTGGAGCATTGGTTGAGATAAATGAAGGTCGCCGACCGGCAATAGAACCGGTAAAGGTGGTGATAGAACCTGAGCCAATAGTTGAGGAACCGGCTGCAGCAGTAGATGACACACCTGCAGCAGTAGATGACACACCTGCAGCAGTAGATGATACACCTGCAGAAGAAATTGACGATGAGAAGGATGAGTCCTAATGATACTGTCGGTATTAGATATCAATGGTAAGTCTCTTGAGAATATTGATGTAGACGACGCTGTCTTTGGTATCAGTCCTCATGATGCAGCGGAACATCAGGTACTTACAGCCCAGCTTGCTGCTCTTCGGAGTGGCACACATTCCACAAAAACTAGGGGTGAAGTAAGAGGGTCTACAAGAAAGCTCTATGGTCAGAAAGGCCGCGGTATGGCAAGAGCTGGTTCTAGTAGGTCACCTACTAGGAGGGGTGGTGGAGCTGCGTTTGGCCCTAAGCCAAGGAATTACTCTCAAAAAATCCCCAAAAATATTCGTAGACTGGCTATACGTTCTGCCTTGTCGAGACGAGTTGTTGAAGAAAAACTTACAGTCATTTCCGAATTAGGTCTCGAGGATGTGCCGTCCACCAAACACGTGGCTGGAGTTCTTAGCAATATTGGTATCGCTGACTCGGTATTGATTGTTACGGGTAATCCGGATTCAATCGCTCGGAAGTCCGCAAGAAATATTGATGGTGTCGAGCTAATACATGCGGATACTCTATCCGTGGTCCAGCTGAGAAAGTCCAGAAATGTTTTACTCACAGTAGACGCCGTTAGACGCTGTGAAGCTTTATGGGGTACTTCACAGAGTAATGAGGAACAGAAGGAGGAATCTACTGATGCCTAAACAGATTCATACCTTCGAAATACTTCGAGAACCTGTTATAACGGAAAAGAGTACTAATTTGGCACTACAGGGCAAGTACGTTTTTGAGGTGCATGAGAGAGCAACCAAACCAGAGATCAAGGAGGCTGTCGAGGCTGCATTTGATGTAACCGTGAAGTCCGTTAATACTCTTCGAGTTCGAGGGCGAAGACCGAGGCGTAATTTCGGTCGTCGGTCGGGAAACCTGCCCTCCAAAAAGAAGGCAATTGTCACACTTGCACAAGGTGACTCAATAGAACTGTTTGCGGGAATCTAGAGGAAACATCATGCCAATCAGAAATTTCCGTCCCACTTCACCAGGCCGTCGAAATTCTTCCGGTTTTACTTTTGAGGAGATCACCAAGAAAAAGCCTGAGAAAGCACTTACTGTTTCAAAAAACCGCATATCTGGTCGAAGCCATGGACGGATTTCTGTTCGAAGAAGAGGCGGTGGTCATAAGAGACTTTTGCGTTTGATAGACTTCAAGCGGGATAAGTTTGATATACCTGGGCGCGTTGCAGCGATTGAATACGATCCTAACCGCTCGTCCCGAATTGCCTTGATTTTTTATGCTGATGGTGAGAAGAGATATATTATCGCCCCCGATGGTCTCAGTGTTGATGATCAAGTGATTTCTGGTTCTGGAGTCGCTGTGAATGTTGGAAACACCTTACCGCTTTCGGAGATTCCGACAGGAACAGTAATTCACAATATTGAGTTAATTCCTGGTAGAGGCGCCCAATTAGGTAGATCCGCAGGAGCGTCAATCCAACTGATGGCAAAGGATAGTGGATATGCTCTACTGCGTATGCCATCAGGAGAACGACGCCAGGTGTTGGAATCATGCATGGCTACTATCGGGTCGGTAGGAAATATAGAGCATCAGCAGATTAAACTAGGTAAAGCGGGGCGTTCTAGGCACCGAGGGAAAAGACCAAAAGTGAGAGGTTCGGTTATGAACCCGGTTGATCATCCACACGGTGGAGGTGAGGGTAAGTCACCGATTGGACTGCCGGGGCCTAAAACCCCCTGGGGTAAGCCTGCACTTGGTTATAGAACTCGAAGAAACAAGCGGACTGATAAGTACATCGTGCAACGACGCGGTGTCGGTCGAAGATAGTCCGGAGGAGTAAAGAATTATGTCCCGATCGACCAAGAAAGGCCCTTTTGTTCATCCAAAATTGTGGAAGAAGGTTATTCAAGCTCAGAATAGTCAGGATCGAGTGGTGATAAAGACTTGGTCACGTGCGTCCACAATTCTCCCAGAGATGGTAGGGATGACGATTGCTGTACATGATGGGCGAAGACATATTCCTGTTTTATGTTCGGAAAATATGGTAGGTCATAAACTTGGTGAATTTGCCTTTACCAGAACATATAGAGGACACAGAGGAAAAAGCGAACGGACCTCTCAGCGAGGATAGAACAGGTAATCAATAATGAAAATCAATTTCGGAGTTTGCTAGATGCGAGTACAGGCTATAGCGAAAGACCAGCGAATCTCTGCCCGAAAAGTTCGTCCAGTTCTGCGGGCGGTTCAGGGTATGCGTGTGCCTGAGGCGCTCCGTGTGCTTGAATTCATGCCTCAGAAAGGGGCCACATTGGCTGCGCAAGTTCTTCGTTCTGCTCAGGCAAATGCAGAAAATAATTTCGACTTGAATCCCGAATCACTCGTCATCTACAGTGCGACCGCAGATGAGGGAGTGACCATGAAAAGATGGCGTGCAAGGTCAAGAGGTAGATCAGCGCCTCAAAGAAAACGCACGGCACATATAAAAATGATTGTTGAGGGCTAGACAGTATGGGAAGAAAAATACATCCATACGGTTTCCGTGTAGGGGTAACGAAGGATTGGCAGTCGAGGTGGTATGCCCCACATACAACTTATGCTGAGTTCACAATTCAAGATCAGAAACTACGGGAATACCTTGGTAAGGAACTCAGTGAGGCGGGGGTCTCGCGTTTTCATATTGAGCGTCAAGCTGCATCGACAGCGGTAACAATATTTACGTCAAAGCCAGGTATCGTGATTGGAAGACAGGGTCAGAATATTGAGCAGTTAAGAAATTCTTTGCAGTCACAGATTGGCTCAAGAGTTAACGTTAACGTTGAAGAGATACGGGTGCCAGAGTTGGACGCATATCTGGTGGCAAAATCAGTGGCAATGTCATTAGAGCGACGTGTGGCTTTCAGGCGCGCTATGAAGCAGTCGGTCCAGCGTACGATGGCACGTGGAGCTATCGGATGCAAGATTAAAATTTCTGGACGGCTAGGCGGAGCCGAAATGTCAAGATCTGAGCATGAAATGCAGGGCCGGATTCCTCTACATACTATTAGAGCTGATATCGACTATGGATTTGCTGAGGCAAATACCTCATTCGGACTAATAGGGGTGAAATGTTGGGTGAACAAGGGTGAAGTATCACCTGAAGACAACCCCCTAGTGCGGGCCGCAGAGGAAACAGGTGGTGAATAAAACATGTTAATGCCACGTAGAACAAAATATAGAAAGCAATTCCGAGGGAAAATGCGTGGTGCTGCCCAGTCGGGCAACGCTGTTTCGTTTGGTGAGTACGGTCTCCAGGCGAAGACTACTGCCTGGATAGATGCCAGGCAAATTGAGGCAGCTAGACGTGCCATCACCGGCGAATTAAGACGTGGTGGTAAGGTTTGGATTCGAATTTTTCCTGATAAGCCAGTCTCAAAGAAACCGGTTGAGGTTCGAATGGGTAAAGGTAAGGGTGCTACAGACCGATGGGTTGCAGTAGTCAAAAGAGGACGGGTACTTTTTGAAATTGCGGGTGTACCTGAGGAAGCTGCGAGAGAAGCATTCCGAAAAGCCCATCATAAGCTCCCGATCGATACAAGAGTGATTGCGCGTGATGAGGTTTACCGATGAGTGAAAAAATGGAAGCCCTCTTGCAACTTGATGACGATGGCCTTGGTGAGGAACTAGAATCAGCCCATCGAGAGTTATTTAATTTACGATTCCAAGCCAGTACCTCTCAACTCACTGATATTTCAGAATTGAAAAAGGCTCGGCGTCAGATAGCGAGAATAAAGACTTTGATACGTGCTCGAGAGCTCGAAGAGGAAGGTAATGTCGGCGTTCCTACTGAGGAATAACTGACGAAGGTATTAAGATGGTTCAATCTAGTAGAGGTTCTCAAATCATACAAACAGCCAACCGAAGAACATTGGTAGGTGTAGTTGTTTCTGATTCAAATGACAAAACTGTTGTGGTTTCGGTGGAACGCCGGGCACCACATAGGCTATACCGAAAAGTCATAACGAGAACAAAAAAATATCACGTGCATGACGAAGAGAATCGCGCAACTAGCGGTGATATTGTTCGAATCGTTGAGTCCCAGCCAAGATCTAAACTCAAGCGCTGGGATCTCGCTGAGATCCTAATTGGGCGCGATATTGCGGAGGTCCAAGCTACTGAGTTAGACGCCTCGTTTGTGGATGAGGTGCAAAGATCTGCTGCGCGGGCATCAGCAGAATCACTTGATGACGATTCACAGAATGGTGAAGATACTGATATTCAGATTGAAACGGAACAGCCTGAGACCATTCCGTCTCTGAATAGTGAATCTGAAGAACCTGAAGAAGAAGGTGAACAGAAATGATCCAGCAGGAGAGCAGAGTTAGAGTTGCTGATAACAGTGGAGCTAGAGAACTTCTATGCATCAGAGTTTTGGGAGGATCGAAACGTCGATATGCGGGGGTAGGCGATACGATAATTGCATCTGTTAAAGAAGCTCAACCTAACTCTGGAGTCGCCAAGGGTGAAGTTGTTCGTGCTGTGATAGTCCGAACGAAGCATCCCATCCAAAGAGAAGATGGTCAGCCCATTCGATTCGATGAGAACGCAGCGGCGTTAGTCGCTGAAGGCGGCGCGCCGCGTGGCACTAGATTATTTGGGCCGGTTCCATCCGAATTGGGTAGTAAGGGTATGTCCAGACTTACAGCATTAGCTCCGGAGGTCATCTGATGGCAGCACGAATACGGAGAAATGATCAAGTAGAAGTACTCTCCGGTAGAGATAAGGGAGTCCGGGGTGAGGTTGTATCGATTAATCCTCGAGAAAATCGAGCGATTGTTAATGGTGTTAACTTAGTAAAACGGCACCAGCGTCCCACTGGTCCCCAAAGCCCTGGTGGCATAATCGAGCGAGAGGCACCTATTGATCTTTCCAACCTTGGACTTCTTTGTAACCCTTGTGGGACCGCAGTGAGGGTGAAGTTTAACCAGTTGGATGACGGGCGTAAAGTGAGAGTTTGTATCAAGTGTGACGAGGTCATGGACTGATGGTGAGTACAACTAATATTCCAAGAATGCTTAAGCAATATAGAGAGGATGCTATTCCTGTCCTACAGAGGGAGTTCGGGTATCAGAATTCTATGGAAGTACCAACGATAAGTAAAATATCTGTCAATATAGGACTAGGTGAAGCTGTAACATCTTCGGGTGTGATCGAGTCGGCGAGTGAAGACTTGATGGCAATTACTGGCCAACGTCCTTTTGTTAGACGAGCCCGAGAATCCATATCGAATTTCAAGCTACGTGAGGGCATGCCGATCGGTTTGACGGTTACTCTCAGACGGAATCGGATGTGGGAATTTTATGATCGTCTGGTAAATTCATCGATGCCACGAATCAGAGATTTCCGCGGGTGTTCAGATCGTGCTTTTGACGGTCGAGGGAATTACTCTCTTGGGATTTCTGAGCAACTTATATTCCCTGAACTTAATTTCGAAGATGTAGATCGAGTGAGAGGTCTGCAGGTCAATTTTGTGACTAGTGCGAAAACTGATGAAGAAGGAAAAAGGCTCCTGGCTTTGCTAGGAATGCCTTTTCAACGAAGGTAGATTGGTTGGGTTAGGAAACATTATGCCAAAAGCAAGCAAGATTGCTAAAAATAGCAAACGAGCGATTCTTGGGGATCGGTATGCCGAAAGAAGAGCTCTACTTACCGCTGTGATTCGTGACCCGGGTGCCAGTTTGGATGAAAAGGCAGCAGCGTATGCGAAAATCTATAAGATGCCGAGGGACGGGGCTCGCTCCCGTCATAGGAATAGATGTCAACTGACTGGTCGTCCGAGGGCGTACATGAGGGAATTTGGAGTCTCAAGAATCACATTTCGCGAATTGGCAGTGAAGGGTATGCTGCCAGGCGTTAAGAAATCATCGTGGTAAAGGTATAAAACAATGTCAATGTCAGACCCGATCGCAGATATGTTTACTCGGATTAGAAATGCGGCGCACGCAGAACATGCAAGTGTGTTGATACCCCGAAGTAAAACCAAGCAGGCAATAGCAAATGTTCTGCGAGGTGAAGGCTTTATCCGCGGGATTGAGGAAATATCTGAAGAATCAAAAAACTATCTCAAGCTCGAACTAGTTTACGGGTCTGATAGAAAGGCCATGATCACCAATATCAAAAGGATTTCTAGACCTGGCCTGAGGATATATGTGGGCAATGGTGAGATTCCCAGGGTATATGGTGGGCTAGGGATCTCAATTCTTAGTACGTCAAAAGGGATAATGTCTGGCAAAGATGCTTGGAGAGAGAAAATTGGCGGCGAAGTACTGTGCTACGTATGGTAGCAATCTCTGAGAATTAGGACGTGCAGTTCCATGGCTAGCATGTAACCGTCTCGAAAATTAGTATTTTAAGCCTGGCTTTTGGTAGTAATGACAAACAAGAATAGAAGAATATGAATGGGAAATTATTAAACATGTCAAGAATTGGAATGCTACCTATTGACATACCTGACGGGGTGGAGATCGCTCTTTCGGATGCTAGATGTACTGTGAAGGGCCCTAAGGGTGAGCTTTCAGAGGATATCCATCCCTTGATCACAGTAGTGATAGAAGATTCTGCGATCCTAGTCAGTCGATCAAATGACCAAAAGCTTGCCCGTTCACTCCATGGTTTGACAAGGACATTGATCTCGAACATGGTGGTGGGGGTAACAGAAGGTTATCGCAAGTCATTGGAATTTATGGGCAGTGGAATTACCGCTGACTTACAAGGTAGTACTCTAGTTGTTGAGGCAGGTTATTCCCACAAGGTGCCGATAGAGCCTATCGAGGGCACTGCCTTTTCTAAAGACGGTAACATAGTGCATGTGGACGGGATAAGTAAGCAGGCGGTTGGTCAACAGGCTGCTCTCGTAAGACGTATTAGGCCTCCATCGGGTTATCGTGCTCAAGGAATTAAATACACTGATGAACAGCCCAAATACAAGGCTGGGAAAGCAAGAGTGGGATAATGAAATCATCCTCACGAACCAGAAGTGCAGGGCGTATTCGTCGACATACTCGTGTTAGGAAGCGGGTTAGCGGTATTTCCTTACGTCCGCGACTTTCAGTATTTCGTTCAAATAAATTTATATATGCCCAATTGATTGACGACGAATCTGGCACGACTATCGCGGCAGCTTCTGATAGAGGATTGTCTGAGGGTAGTAAGACTGATCGTGCAATGACGGTAGGTAATAATCTGGCTGAGGCGGCTCGGTCGAAAGGTATAACATCAGCGGTTTTTGACCGAGGTGGCTATCGTTTTGCGGGTAGGGTTAAGGCTCTTGCTGAGGGCGCCAGGTCTAGCGGATTAGAATTTTAGTAGGTGATATGAATGGTTAGAGAGCGCAATAACAATGAAGACCAGGCTGATGATTCAGGAGGACTGATCGAGAAAGTAGTCTTCATCAATCGAGTTGCCACGGTTGTTAAGGGTGGTAGACGTTTTTCCTTCACGGCTGTAGTCGTAGTCGGAGATGGAGAAGGAAACGTTGGGTTTGGTATGGGCCGAGCGAATGAGGTACCCGATGCAATTCGAAAAGGCGGGGTTATTGCTAAACGTGAAATGGAAAATGTTTCTCTCAGGGCAGGCACACTGTCTCACGAGTTAGATACAACGTTTAAATCAAGTCGAGTTGTTATGCTTCCTGCCGCACCTGGAACTGGAATCATAGCTGGAGCTGCTGTGAGAGCAGTGATGGAATGTGCCGGTGTTACCGACGTATTAACTAAAATTTACGGTTCTACGAATCCAATGAATGTGGTAACTGCGACAATTAAAGGCCTGCAGTCATTGAGAAATCCTGAAGAAGTCAGAGCTATGCGGTTGGAATTGGCTCGAACAGCGTCTGACTCGGAGTAATTGGATAAAATCAGAATATGGCAAAGATAAAGATCACCTACACAAAATCCTCAATTGGTTATCCGGCAAATCAAAAGGCCACAGTACGGGCATTAGGTCTAAGGAAGATTAGGCAGACTGCACAGCATGAGGATACGCCAGAGATTCGAGGGATGATTCAGGCAGTGAGTCATTTGGTTCAAGTCGAAGAGGCGGTTTAAATGTCAAACAGGGATATCTCAAAATCATCGGATGCACTTTCTCAGCCGGATGGGGCGAAACATTCCAAGAAGCGAGTGGGTCGTGGGAAAGCTTCAGGGCAAGGCACCTATGCAGGCAAAGGCCTTAAAGGTCAGAAAGCCCGTTCGGGCGGAGGAGTTAGACCGGGTTTCGAGGGTGGGCAGACACCTCTAGTAAGAAGACTCCCACGGACGAGAGGATTCCGTAATTTCAGTAGGATAGAATATCAGCCGATTAATCTGGGAACTTTGGAGGATAGATTCGAGTCCGGTGCTACCGTGGATCCGAAAAGTCTAGCTTCCGTGGGATTGATCAAGAACGTAGATGTGGCTTTTAAGATTCTCGGCGCTGGTGAGTTAGAAAAACCCTTCGATGTCACGGCGCCACGATTTTCTAGGTCTGCAAAATCGGCTATCGAAGAGGCTGGTGGCTCGTGCACCGAGACTGCTCCACCTGACAAGAAAATTAGAAACCGTAAACATCTGAGACAAGACTAATTCCCTGGTATTCCTGATACAGAGAAAGGAGCTTTCCTCTTGGCTATAGCGATGCCCGACTCGGGCTCCCGAGATTCGAAGGTTCCAGCACTTTTGCAGGCCGGCATGGCTGGTCTTATGCAACCAGAGGTGCGTAATAAGATCATGTTTACGTTAGGAATGCTAATAATATTCAGATTTGTCGCTCACGTACCTGTACCTGGAGTGGATGCGGATCGATTGAGTGATACCTTCGACAATAATGCTGTATTGGGTTTTTTGAACATCTTTTCGGGTGGGGCACTGCAAAATCTGTCGGTGGCGGCTCTGGGTGTGTATCCGTTTATTACAGCTAGTATTGTGATGCAGCTAGCCACTCCAATTATTCCAAGACTGCGGCAAATTCAATCTGAAGGTGAGGCGGGGCGTCAGAAAATACAAGCATATACTCATTGGTTATGCGTCCCATTGGCTCTGTTCCAGGGGTATGCGCAATTACAAATTATTTCCTCGCTCGGTGGATATGATGGTTTGGGATTTGATCTCACTGGAATAGCTACCCTGGTTTCTCTTGTGGCTGGGACAATGTTCTTAGTATGGCTTGGTGAGTTGATCTCTGAGCAAGGCATAGGTAATGGTATTTCATTGATCATCCTAGGCGGCATAGTCGCCAGTCTTCCAGGTCTCCTTTCGGGTGGGTTGTTTGGGGGTAATTCTTCTGCTACGGGAGGAATTCTTCTGCTCGCAATAGTGGTTCTCGCAATAGTCGCTTTGATCGTCCTTTTCCAGGAAGCGCAGCGTCGAATACCTGTTCAGTATGCTAGGTCTCAATTTCGCGGAGGCAGGATGTACAGGCAGCAGTCACAGAGTTATATTCCGTTACGAGTAAACAGCGCAGGAATGATTCCGTTGATATTTGCTACGTCAATAATGATTTTCCCACCTGTCTTTTCGCAATTCATTGCTGAGACAGCAGATGTTGGATGGATCCGCTCAGTTGCCTCTTGGTTCCAGGTATATTTGTCGCCTACAGGCCTACTCTACTGGATGGGGACATTTCTTTTGGTGGTGTTATTTGCTTTCTTCTATACGATGGTGATGTTCCAACAGCAGAATTTAGCAGAAAATTTGCAACAGCAAGGTGGATTTGTACCAGGCATAAGACCCGGTCGACCAACGCAAGAATATATTACGCGAGTTTTAGTGAGAATCACGTGGGGAGGAGCCCTTTTCCTGGGCTTCATTGCGATCATTCCATTTTTGGCAACGGGATTAACAAATGTTAACCAACTGCAGATCAGTGCGGCTGGTCTGTTGATTGTGGTCGGAGTGGTCATAGACACGATGCGACAAATAGAGGCTCAGATGGTCCAACGGAATTATGAAGGGTTTGTCTCGTAATGGTTCAATGTGTGCTACTTGGGTTGCCGGGCGCCGGAAAAGGGACACAGGCCTCGAATATATCTTCAGCTAGGGAACTTTTGCATATCTCGACTGGAGATATGTTTAGGGAAGCGGCAATCGCTGGGACCGAACTGGGTCTGCAGGCCCAGGAGTACATGTCTCGAGGCGACCTTGTGCCTGATGAGGTGACAATAGGAATGCTGCTCGAACGCATTGGCCAACCAGATGCAGCTGCCGGCTTTATGTTAGATGGATTTCCACGTACGCTTCCTCAGGCGTCGGCACTGGATGAGGCACTTGCCGCTCAGGGCAGTGAAATAGATACAGTCCCATACATAAAGGTACCTGAGGAGCTTTTGATGGATCGGCTTACGGGTCGTTGGAGTTGTCCGGAGTGTTCTGACATCTATCACACTGTGACTAGGCCTCCAAAGATAGAGCAACTGTGTGATAGATGCCCATCACCTCTAGTCCAACGCGCAGATGATCAGCCAGATACAGTCAAGGCTAGATTGGATACGAATCGGAAATGGACTGAATCATTAGCTGATTACTACGAAACTCAGGGGAAACTTCGATTAATTGATGGAACAGGTGCACCTGAAGACATCACAAGACGGATTTTGGAGACTCTCGATGCTACTAGCTAAAGGGAGATTTAGCTAGTGACTGTTCGGGGAGCGACATGTATGATAGTTGATCTGGTCTCAAAAGCCGGATTTTATAGGGTGGGGGGCCGTTTGCCATGCCTGTAACTGTAAAGTCTCAAAATGAGATCGATATCATGCGTTCTGCGGGTGGTATCAATGCCGAAGTACGGGAAATTTTACGAGAGAATATTTCCCCAGGCATTACTGGATTTGAGTTGGATCGTCTTGCACAAGAAGCGATCAAAGCTCGGGGTGCTATCGCCACTTTTCTGGGGTATAGCCCATGGGGTAAACCTCCGTATCCGGGTGCTATTTGTTTTTCAGTGAATGAGGTGTTGGTTCATGGTCTGCCAGGGAATCAAAGAGTTGAAGAGGGTGATTTAGTGAGCATAGATCTCGGAGTAACGTACCAGGGATATGTATCAGATGCTGCATTTACAGTCGGTGTAGGTGTGGTCTCCGAGGAAGCACGATCACTAATGGAGATCACTGAAGATTCTCTTGTACAAGGGATTTCTGCAGCAACCGTGGGTAACCGTATCGGGGATATTTCCCATACGATTGGTGCCTGTGGCGCTGAATCCTCTCTTGGAATTATTCGCGGTTATGGCGGCCACGGCGTGGGACGGGAGATGCATGAGGAGCCACATATTCCAAATCATGGTCGCAAAGGTACTGGTTTAGAGCTGCGTCAAGGCATGGTGGTGGCGTTGGAACCGATGT
>CAZSFJ010000035.1:0-12043 GCA_964606125.1 uncultured Dehalococcoidaceae bacterium
ATTGTTATGTCACGAGCTAATTTAGTGAAGAGTTGTCCACGTTTGTCGTCCTTGGCGGCCTTCTTATGCTTAATAGATGACCATTTAGAATGTCCAGACATAAGAACCTCCTGTACGAATTATTCTAGTTCGATTGTTCGTTCAAGTATTACTTCGCAGCGATAATCGAATTAGTTATTGCTCTTGCGGTAACCACTGCCGCGAGTCCTTCAATTGCTAATTTAGTTTCTTCTTCGCAGTTGATCTCTTGTGTGGCAAAGGAAAATACAAGATCACCATCGCCTCTCGTATGGACAGGCCAAATTGCTCGAGCCATCCCTGAACTTCCAGACACGGCTAATCTGTTAACTGCTACACTATCGAGGTGAGCATTTGTTCCGACTATAACCAGTGTCGTATTACTACCATCCAAAGACCCTTTCCGTGGGATTTTGTCCGAGGCTAAGGCCTTCTGCAAGTCACTTATGTCGGTACCCGAACCACCAGGACTGGCCAAAGTTTCTCCGGATTCAAAATCATATATCGCACCCATCGCGT
Organism: uncultured Dehalococcoidaceae bacterium; assembly: GCA_964606125.1. Taxonomy (GTDB): domain Bacteria; phylum Chloroflexota; class Dehalococcoidia; order UBA2979; family UBA2979; genus UBA2979. The sequence goes on from CAZSFJ010000035.1 coordinate 538, forward strand.
TCGTCACGGCCAAGGCGGCGACAATTAGATCCGCGCCTGTGGACCTGTTCACCCTGATAGAAGCGGTACCCAGTCCACCTTTGAGTCGATATTGTGCCCCTAAGAGTTTGGCCACTGTCGCACCAGTCCCCGCGCCCACACTGCCTACCGCGAAGCTTTCTGAGGATGCTATTTTTGCAGCCTCATAACCATCAGTCTGTGTAGGTGCTATCGGTTTCCCAATACCTAGATCGTAGATAATTGCTGCGGGCACGATCGGGATTTTCATATCAGAAGTCTGATATCCAATGTCATTATCCCGCAGAAACTGGACGACGCCTTGTGCTGCATCGAGACCGAATGCACTGCCGCCCGAGAGGACGAAAGCATTGGCTCCCGGTACGTGTCCCATTGGTCTTAGTAAATCTGTTTCTCGTGAGCCGGGTGCACCGCCACGAACGTCCACCCCTGAAATACTGTCATTCGGCAGCAACACTACAGTGCAGCCGGTGCAATTATCGTGATCGGACGAGTGTCCGACCTTCACTCCTGAAATATCGATCAGAGATCCCGGCTTTAACAATTCAGACACGTTCAATCACCTACACGTTCAACCTTGGCAAACTGGGCAATAGTGGGTGCCTCGCCCAGCCAGTTTAATTTTCAGTATTGTACTATCGCAGATCTTGCAGCATTCTCCATCACGCTGGTACACCTGACAATGTGATAGAGCTCCACCAGGAATGCCAAATGCGTTGACGTAATTACGAAATGATGTCCCTCCCTGTTCAAGCGCTCGGTTCAAAGTAGTACCAATCGCGTCATACAGTCTATGGATTTCTTTCGCAGATAGATTCTTGGTCTTCCTGTCAGGACGAATTCCTGCCAAAAAGCACGCTTCATCGACGTATATATTTCCCAGTCCCGCAACCACGGCTTGATCGAGTAATGCTGATTTAAGTGAAGTAGCCCTAGAATGCAATTTGCCAAGTAGATCATCTCGGGTGAAATGGCTCGCTAGCGCATCTGGGCCACTGGGGATTCGATCATTTTCGTGTTTAGTGGGCACGCATTCCCATGTCCCAAATCGTCTGACGTCGTTGAAAGCGAGAATCATTTCTGGCTTGTTCGAAGGTGATGTGATTCTGATACGGGCTCGCTCATACCGGTCCCTCGGATGATGACCGGCCGATATTAAGAACGCACCCGTCATGCGGAGGTGAACGATCCAGCTGCGCCTATTCGATAGTCTGAAAATTAAATACTTGCCATGACGCCTCAATTCCTTGATCTGATTCCCTTCAACGGTCTCTCGGAACGCCTTTACAGAACTGTCCCTAATCATCCGACCAAAACCCCTGTGTACAGTGGCTCTTTGAATAGTGGACCCAAGTACGTAGGGGACCAGGTCACGTCTGACCGTCTCGACTTCGGGTAATTCAGGCATATTATTAGATTTCTTCTAAATTTCCCAGAGATGTCCCGATAGCCTTATCGAGTAATAATGGCACTGACAGTTGGATAGAAGGCATCATTTCTTCAGCAAGATCTATAATCGATCCGACCTCATCAGATGGGAGTTCAAAGATGAGTTCGTCATGTATCTGCATGACCAGTCGGGCGTGCAGACCAGCATCACGGCGTTTCACCAATTCCTTATCTATATTATTCATTGCTATTTTTATAATGTCAGAGGCAGTTCCTTGGACGGGCATATTCATTGCGATACGTTCGCCTGCCTTTCGCACGTTTTGGTTACGGGAGTGCAGCTCAGGGATTGCCCTGCGTCTACCAGTCATCGTGTGCGCGTATCCAAGAGATCGGGCTTCTTCTACCACCTGATCTCGCCATATTTCCACTTTCGGATAGGATCTAAAGTAGGAGTCTATGAACTCTTGAGCCTCTCCCCGAGTAATCCCTTCCCTACCTGATAGACCAAATGCACTCAGTCCATAGAGAACACCGAAGTTGAACACTTTCGCTCGTCTCCGCTCCTCATAACTAACGTCCTTATTTGTTTTTCCGAAGATATTTGCGGCTGTAGCAGTATGGATATCTAATCCGGCTAGAAACGCATCTATCAGAGCTTCGTCCTGACTTAGATGGGCAAGGATACGCAGTTCGATTTGCGAATAATCAATAGAAAGGAACACAGGATCGTCACCACAGTCACTCGCGATAAATGCATCACGAATCGCGCCACCCCGATCTCCTCGGATAGGAAGATTTTGTAAATTGGGAGCGGTGGAGGATAATCTACCGGTAGCTGTAGTTGTTTGAGAGTAAATCGTATGGATTCGGCCCGTGGCGTCGTTAACGTGCCGTGGAAGCGCGTCTACGTAGGTCGACTTCAGTTTCGATATCTCACGCCAATCAAGAATCATTCGGACGACTGGATGCTGGTCGACTAACCCCGACAATGACTCGGCGTCAGTGCTAAAGCCTGTTTTTATTTTTTTTGACGGAGGGAGTGACAGCTCATCGAATAGCAGCCGAGACAGTTCCGCTGGTGAGCCCATATTCACTTCCTGTCTCACGCTTTGGAATGCCGCCTTTTCGATATCGTCTAACTCGCTCTCTAAATCGAACCCCAAAGAGAATAGTCTCTCGGAATCAATTTTGATCCCAAAGTCTTCCATTCGGGCTAAGGCTTGTGCATGTGGTAGGTCGATGTCACGGAAGACCCCACCCAACTGCCTTTCCTCTAGTGATCTCGTCAGTTCCTGCTCTGCCTCAAACAGGAGTGCACCCGATCTAATCGAAAATTCGGCAACGGTGCCAACATCAAGTTCAGAATAAATCTTCTTAGATTTGCCGCTCCCCAGTAATATTTTCTCATCCGGCAACACGTCGAGCGCTAATCGAGTTGCCAACTCCTGGATAGATTCGTCACTGTAGCCAAGCAAGTACCCCCCTATTTTCGTATCAAACACTTGTGGTGACCCTAGTGCTATATGGTATTCCCTAGCTAGTTTCCACAGGCACCAGATAGTTTGTTTGGCATCGTGTACAAGAATCACAACTCCTCGTTCGATTTCTCTTTGTAACCATTCGAGGACAGTAGAAAGATCAGGATAATAGGCATCTGGAGTCGAATCAGAGCTCCCACTAAATCCTGGGAGCTCCTGATTATTTCGAAGCGCTTCTATCTGCCGAACAGGAATGTAGATACCCTCACGGTTATCACCCGTGATCGATATACCCGTGGTCTGACGTGTAAATTCAACCGGTAATTGTGAATCACTGACAACAGTGATCGCGATTTTCTCCAAGTTGCTTAGTTTTTTCAGCTCTCTTTGTAACTTATCACCACTATCGATCTGAACGACTTTCAAATCAGTTCGAGCCGATGGAGTTTCGATAGGTCGATCTGGGCTGAATTCACCTACCCGCCTAGCATGAGTTCTGAATCCTATTTGTTCGAAGAATTCTTTGGCCTGGATGGGATTGAAATTCTTGATACTGGCTGCCTCAAGGTCAAGGACTAGATCTGGCACATCACGGACGATAGTGGCAAGTTCTCTGGAAGAAAGTGCAGCCACTCGGCCGTTCTCGAGAGCTGACCTGGCGCGAGTTGGCTCGATACGGTCAATGTTATCGATCATGTGGTCTATATTCCCCCACGAGGCGATCAAGGCCTTGGCACCTTTGTCGCCGATTCCTTTGACGCCCGGAATATTGTCACTGGTGTCACCGACTAAGCCCTTGTAATCGATCATTTGGATAGGATCGAACCCAAATCGTTCACGCACCTTGGCCTCGTCGTACATGACGTAATCTTTTTGGTATGGGCGGTACATATACACCTGTACTTGCTGATCGACTAATTGGATCAGGTCATTGTCCAGCGTCAGGAGAATAGTCTCCTTGATGCCCGACTCGCTTGCCTGCCGCGCCAAGGTCCCCATCACATCATCAGCTTCGTAGCCTGGACATTCCACCAGTGGAATGGACTGGGCTGCCAACATTTCCCGCACGGTATCGAACTGGGTACGCAGATTCACCGGTGTAGGATCTCGATTAGCTTTGTAGTTCGGATCGAGTTGCTTCCGGAATGTCTCTTCAGAGGCATCCCAAGCAGCGATTATGTGGGTCGGTGTAAGTTCGGCCAGAACAGAAGCAAGGGTATTAGCGAAACCCAGAGCCGCACCTGTAGGCTTTCCGGCAGAATCGGTTAATTCCTCCGGCATCGCAAAATACGACCGGAACATTATTCCATGAGAATCGAGTATCAATAGTCGAGTGTCGAGTGCAGGCGGCTCATCTTGCTTTTTCATATTGCGACAACTCCGATACTCTCAGTATATCCGTTGGGCATAGGTGCTGTGCTCTGCGGTTAAGGAACGATATCATGAGTCGAATGCGTCGATATCGTACACTCCCACTATTAGCCCTGCGGAGGATGGCAGGGAACTGGAAGCTACTGATGAGCGTAGCCGTGGGCTCGGTTTGCGCAGCAGCGATATTATCTGCCACGGCTATATATTCCGACGCCATTCGTGATCTAGGATTGGATCATGCCATTGGCCAGAAGGACATACGGGAACTTGACCTGGTTGTTCTGCAGAGCAACATACCCGTTGAGGCCGAGCGATACGAACGCTCGCAAGCACGACAATCAAGTGAAGTAGTGTGGGCGTCTCAAAATAGCTTTACAGAGGTTAATCGTTTAGCTAGAAGCGCAACTTATTTTCTATCAGATACAGACGGCCTATTAGGTGAACCTGATTCAGTAAGACCACGGGCTAATTTCATGTGGCGATCAGGAGTTCTTGACCAAATTCAAATTACTGAAGGTCGATGGCCTGAGCCTCAAACTACCTTCACAGGGGGACCTATCCAAGTTGCTGTCGGCGAACGAACTGCTATAGAAAACGACCTTAGTGTTGGTCAATCACTCATAATCTACCCCTTCTGGGAGCAAGATGCTCAGCCTGTGGAGGTGAGTATCGTTGGTTTAATCAGGGCTATTGATGAGGAACACCGCTACTGGGGAGAGAGCAACTACGTCCGAATAGACGGCAAAGACCGGTCATGGGCAACTTATCTTCTATGGATACCCGAGACTTCAGCGCACGGAATCCTCCGAGCAGCCTCGAAAACTGTAACTGCGGACTATCGAAATACTTATCCACTGCAAAGTGAAATGTTGAACTCTAGGAATAGTGGCGCAATTGCACTGGGCTTGACTAATCTGTACGCAAACCTCGGTACTACAGAAATTAGAGTAACCACTCAAACTGATCTACCTGAACTCCTCCGCACGTACGACCAAAAACTATTCTTTACTCGGATTCCACTTTTAGTTCTACTCCTTCAGGTCGGAGGAATAGTTGCATATTATCTGGTAACCGTTTCGACGATGCTAGTAGATCGTCAGTCAGCTGAGATTGCAACTCTGCGATCGCGGGGAGCGACCACTAACCAATTGCTTACTCAATACGGAATAGAAGGAGTGATATTAGCGGCCCTCGCAATCGGACTTGGTCCATTCGTTGCGGCCTCGGTGATATCTGCTCTCGGACCTACACCCGCCTTCAGTGGCCTATCGGGCGGCACTGCTCTAACCGTGCACATTGGCGGGCTCGCATATTTTCTTGCCGGAATTGGAGCACTTATTGCTTTCATCTCCTTGATGTTCCCAGCCTGGCGCGCGACTCGAAATACCGTGGTGGAATACAAAAAAGGTCAGGCCAGACCTGACCGACCACCTCTGTTCCTCAGGCTTTATTTGGATGTAGTGTTCGTCATCGTTCTTGCGTTTGGGTACTGGCGCATATCACGTGAAGACTCACTAGTCACACAACAATTTTTTGAGACGAACGACGCAGTCGATCCGTTCCTATTGGCAACACCCGCGGTGTTCATGGTCACGGTGGGCGTCGTATTCCTGCGACTTTTCCCACCGACACTCCGAGTGATTAGCTGGCTTCTAGGCCTGACACGTTCAGTTGCTCTGCTGGTTGGTATGCGATCTCTAGTGAGAAACCCAGGTAATTATTCCCGTCTCGTATTACTTCTGATGTTTGCTACTGGGGTGGGGATGTTCGGTGCGACGTTCTCGGCGACACTGGATAGGTCATATTCCGATCGAGCCGCATACACGGTGGGCGCGGACGTGCGCGCAGTAATCGGATTGTCGAACGAGAGTCTCGGGAAAGAAGGAATTTCCCGAGACCTCAATTTGCCCCAGGATATTGGCTCTTCTTTCGTGCTCAGAAGTAGAGGAACTCTGTGGGTCGACGAAAGCAATCCACGAGAGATAGAACTAATAGGGATTGAACCAGACTCATTCGCAGAAACGGCCTTCCTCCGTACCGACTTTAGTGAGAATTCCCTTCCTGACTTGATTACTAACCTTGGATCAGAGGATCTGTATTTGGAAGGACCAGCCATTCCGGCCAGCGCGAGACAGATCGGGCTCTGGTTGAAATTCACCGATTTGGCTGGTCGCATTAACGTCAATACTGTACTTGCTGACGCAAATGGAAGGCTCAGTCATTTCTCGATGGGGGCTGTACGCCCTGGTGACCCTAGCACTAGTGAGTGGGTCTTGTTTACCGCTGACGTTACTGAGCCGGCTGACAAGTTTGGTAAAACAAAAGCTGCGGAACTTCCATTCGAGCTGCGGGGGGTGAGTTTTACTGCTTCGAGTCGGCTCACAGCTCAACAAGCCAGTATAAAAATCGGAGCTTTGGTCTACACAACGCTAGACGTACCCCCACCCGCCCCGGAAGGCCTGAATCCCGATCAGCCCTCAAACAATAACTTCAGTTGGTACTTCGGACTCGATGGAGGACCCAGGGGTAACAAGGAATGGAGTGATTCCGAACTGATTCATGATTTCACGGCCGGCGGCTTCCGGCCGTTATCAGGCGCACGCTCAACAAGCGGTAGTGATTCTTTACTTTTGAAAGTTGATGCGCCAGAAGGATACCAGAAAAGTACTGAGCTGAGATGGATATCAGGTGGTGGTTATCGCCGCCTGCACGGACTTATGCTCGACGTAGACACCGGTGATTTAACGATCTATTTAGATAGGACAACGGCTGAGACTTTCGATTTAGCGGTCGGTCAGCGTCTGGCGCTGGCGACATCTTCTCGATGGACTACCGTGCGGTATGGGGGTAATTTCGACTATCTCCCCTCGTATGACAACAATTCAACATCAGGTTTTGCGCTTGTGAACGGTAAGCGCCTGGAATCAGCAGTGAACATAGCTTTACCTGATAATTCGATATCGTACAACGAATTATGGCTAGATTTCCCCGATGAATCCAGTGATATTAGTTGGCTTAATGAGTCAGTTTTGAGACAATTATTAGTGGCCTCAGTCATTCGGGATGAACAGCAGGATGACCCGCTTATTGCGGCCGGATGGTCGGGGATTCTAGCTATTAGTTTCGGATCGGTGCTCCTCTTATCCGCGATAGGCTTCATGGTCTACTCATATTTGAATGCTCAACAGCGCAGTCTCGAATTCGCAATCATGCGAACGTTAGGCTTCTCAAAAACGCAGGTATTTTCACTGGTGCTATTCGAGCATCTTTTCGTTGTACTGGCTGGGTTGGGTCTAGGAACTGGCGTAGGATTATTCATCGGGCGATTTATGATGACGTTTCTGTCTAACGATGAGTTTGGCAATCCCGTCTCACCAAATTTCATTCTAGAAGTTTCGTGGTCCGAGGTAGCTGTTGTATGGGGTATATTAAGTCTGGTGTTTGTAGCAACAGTAACAGCCGTAGTAGCTCTTTACTTCCGACTGGCCATCCATAAAGCTTTGCGGATAGGGGACGCTTAATGCCTGACAATTATATCTATGCGGAAGAACTATTCAAGATCTATAAAACAGATGAACTTGAGGTAGTAGCACTCAGAGGTCTTGACCTCCGAGTGGCTAAAGGCGAAATGATGGCAATCGTCGGGGCCTCTGGTTCCGGAAAATCTACGTTCCTGAACATCCTAGCCGGACTTGATACACCATCAGCCGGACAAATCACGGTAGGTGATCGAGACTTATTGCGAATGAAGGATGAGGACTTGGTCGATTATCGGCGGCGAGAAGTGGGTTTCATCTGGCAGCAGACTGGCCGGAATCTAATCCCATACCTGACCGCACTTCAAAATATTGAGGCCCCAATGATCCTCGAAGGAGTGAGGAGACGAGTCGCTAAGACTCGGGCTCAAGAGCTTCTTAATGCGGTCGGCCTCAGTGATAAAGCTCGGCGGAGACCAAACGAATTGTCGGGAGGAGAGCAGCAGCGAGTCGCTATAGGTGTAGCACTCGCGAACCAACCCCCACTCCTTCTCGCAGACGAACCTACTGGAGAACTCGACAGCGCAACTGCTGATGAAGTATTCAGAGTGCTCCGAGAGATAAACCGATCTACTGAAGTAACAGTCGTGATAGTCACCCATGATAGAGAGATTACAAGCCGTGTTGATCGAGTTGTAGCGATGCGCGACGGCAAGGCGAGCACCGAACTTTTGCGCAATTCAGAATCTAGTAGTGTTGAGGAGCTTGCAGTGGTTGATAGAAGTGGGCGACTACAGATACCGAGAGAATATCTGGAAGAAGCCAATATTGAACGCAGGGCTCGGATAGATCTAGCAGACGGCAAAGTAACGATTAAGGGCGAGTAGTGACCGTCAGGAAACAGAAAGTTAAGCTATAAATATGAGCAGTTCACCACAAGATTTTATTAGGATCAGTAATGTGAGTCGTCGATTTCAAAGTGCTGACTCCGAGGTAATTGCATTAAATAATGTTTCACTCGATATCCCCAGAGGCCAATTTACAGCGATCGTAGGTAGATCAGGTTCAGGCAAAACCACTCTTCTAAATATCATCGCAGGACTCGATACTGCGGACGAAGGGTCTGTAGATATCGATGGACAGCAGGTGTCGAGTTATTCGGACCGACAACAGACAGAGTTCCGACGACGTACTATCGGTTTTGTTTTCCAGTCCTTCGGGCTGCTTCCTCTTCTGTCTGCGGCTGAAAACATCGACCTCTCTTTACGCATCGCAGGTGCTGGCATGCGTGACCGGCAACAACGGACACGCGAGCTTCTGGAACAAGTAGGGCTCTCACACCGCGCCGATCATCGCCCATATGAGCTTTCTGGAGGCGAGCAGCAAAGAGTCGCTGTTGCTCGTGCCCTGGCCAATAATCCGCCGCTGCTGATCGCGGATGAACCTACGGGCGAACTTGATTCAACTACCGGCGCCCAGATCTTTTCTCTGCTGCGCGGGGTAGCTGACTCGGGCGTGACTATTCTGACAGCCACTCACGATCCTTTTGTTATGGAGCATGTCGACACTGTTCGCGAAATGTCCGACGGCCACCTACTACCCCAAGGTGAGGGAATAGTCACCTCCAGAGTAATTCCTAGTAAAAAAGATGATCCCCCTCCTCTTCGGCGCACATCTCTCCGCCCGCCTACTGTCCCGCGCCGAGCACCCTAATGACTTCGCAGACACTTTTTCATATTATCGCAGCGACTCAAAAAGAAGACCTCACCGAGACCCAACAGCGTGAGCTTGTCCTGCAGGCTAAAGAACTCAGTGAAGATACAACCGTTGCTGACGTCTGGATCGGGAAGCGTGACGCCAATTTCGTGGTGGTACTCAAGCTCACGGTGGAAGAGCATTCGCTAGAGCTATTTAGTGATTCGGCTAGCCATGTACGTTTTGTAGTGCACGTGTTGGGTCCTGTAATTACAGGCATGTGGAGTGCTGATTTTGCTTCTGATGCCCCTAACCCCTTCAAAGAACTGAGTAGATTCAGACATAGATACCTGACAGTTCTTGCCATTAAATCTGAAGCCAGACTTTTCGAGTGGCAAATTGATAGATGGGGTGAATCACTCACTGACTATGCAGGACGAGGAAATGTAGTGTTAGGGCCAACTATAGAGGAGCGCGACCTATATAGAAGCGCCGGACTATTATTCTCCCAGAACTCCAATGACATAGCATCCTTGACTGGCGGTGTGTTTCAAGATTCGCAAACACTAGTAGAGGCCGTCGACTGTGTAGAGGTTGACCTACTCTAGAATTGTCATAACCGTCACACCATTATCCCAACGCAATACTCGATTAGGTGCGGCTTTTTCTATCCATGCAGACCGAGTGGCCCGTCCACTCCGGATTAGTACTCTCCACACTTCGTATGTTTTTGAACCGATTACTAATGATTCTGCCTGTGGCACAGTCACAACAACCCGCTGCTGTTTAAGACTTAGTGAGTCCACCGTCATGTAATTGGTCTTAAATCCAATATCGAGAGGCAGCGCCCGCCACAGCCAGAGTCCACTCGAATTAGCGTAGACATTTTCCTGCCTTGCCAGAGCCACACGCTGATCTTGACCGGCCTTATCTGATCTCACAAAATAGCTCCGGAGTGCCTCCTCCGCTTCCTGTAATTCTTGGATCGACCAACTGTAATTCAGGCTCTCAATATTGGCTTCGTTATTTTCTTTAACAACTCGTTCGCCACGTACGGGCGTCAGATCAGCCCTCAACACTTGTGTTTTTATAGTATCAGTGGCATTAGTCTCACCAACTCTGTAATATTCTTCTACTAGCGTCAGAAGTCCATCGGCGCTAAGCATAGTTCTTAATACACCTCGACCTATAACTTCATTAGCATCGTTAGAAATCTCATAATGAACGACTTCAGCCTGAGCTACTATTTGCGGCGTGGGCTGAAACCGAGCGACGGTCTCTTGCGTAGAATTGCCACCCTCGCAACCATTTAAGAGTAGAACCAATGGGAAAATTAACATTAATATCCGGGTTAGAAGTTTAGTAGAAATTTCAATTTCTCCCCAAAGACTCAGCCAAAACTTTAGCAGTCCTGCGGACCGCTTCTTTGACTTGATCACGATCTACCCCTAAATGACAGGCCATCCGAACACGCCGCTCTGATGTTCCGGAACAACGGACGCCATTCTCCGCGAGCGTCGAACGAAACTTCTGACCGTCTATGCCAGGATCTAGCTCAAAAAACACTAAATTAGTGTCACAACCAGCAGGATCCATCGTGATTCCATCAAGTCGACCCAACTCGCTGTAGAGCCATTGCGCGTTCGCATGGTCCTCACTAATCCGCTGGACATGATGTTCGAGCGCATATTTAGCAGCTTCTGCGATTATTCCACTCTGTCGCATAGCACCGCCGACAAGTCGTCTATTGAAACGCGCCTCTTCTATAAAGTCACGCGACCCGCAGAGAACTCAGCCCACCGCGGCACCTAAACCCTTTGAAAAACAAAATGACACTGAGTCCGCATCCTCGACAAGATCCGCTACGGATAATTCTAGGGCCACGGACGCATTAACAATTCGGGCGCCGTCAACGTGAACCGCCACAGCGTGCTCTCGCGCAACTGTTGCTAGTGCTTTGATTTCACTCTTGGGAATCGCGGAACCACCGCAACGATTATGTGTGTTTTCAAGGCAGAGGACTGCAGTTTTGGCCACTCAGGTCTTAAGGAATTCTTGAGCTCTTCTAAGTTAATT
>CAZSFJ010000036.1:0-11808 GCA_964606125.1 uncultured Dehalococcoidaceae bacterium
ATCAATAGACTCCTCAGACGAGTTGGCTTCGATTTCACTCCAATTGGTCGGTGGAGATAGAGACTCAAAATATTTTGGTGATTCCTGGATAGTGGGAACGACGATCGCGCAGGAACTTTTGGACAGAATGGACAAACTGCTGGCAAGAGCCAACATTCGGAAGCACGAATTGACGAAGCTCGTAGTAATTTCCGGTCCTGGCCGGTATGCCTCTTTGCGAGTTGGTCTAGCCACGGTTCAAGGACTGTCGCTCGGGCTGGATATCCCCGCTGCTTCAGTTCCGAGATTCTATGCTGATGCATGGAATGCATCACTTGAACTTACTAGCCCAGTCTTGATAACGGTATTACATGACGCTAAGTCGACGGGAGTAGTAGCACAGAAGTTCAATTGCACGGGTCCGACCTTATTTGAAGAATATGCGCAGCCGGAAGTCTATAGATTGGAAGAATTGGGTGAGAAATTGCCTGCTGAAGGTCTAATAGCTGGCGATCTTACCGATCGTATCTGTGCTCAGATACCAGCCAGTTTACAGAGCAAGATAATCCCTGAAATTGGTGATCCGAGAAGATCGCGTGGCTTGGCGGCTCTCGAGTATTCTCTTGCTCACCCCTCTATATTCAAAGGTGCGGAGCAGATAGATGCTCTGTATGTCAGGCCTCCTAACATTACTAGTCGGACTGAACGGTAGAATAGCCTCGTTGGATATGAGCGGATATGTTATGAATTTGAATAGTAGGGAGTGATATCACGTGGAGCGAACATTAATACTTATAAAACCTGATGGAATGCAGCGTGGAATCTCGTTTGAGATTTTATCCAGATTTGAACGACGAGGTCTTCGTCTTGCGGGGCTGCGATTATTGCAGGTAAGCCAAGATATGGCTGAAACCCATTACGGAGAGCACGTTGGAAAACCATTTTTTGAAGGGCTTGTTTCATACATTACTTCCTCGCCGATTATTGCTGCTGTCTTTGAAGGTACTAATGCCGTGACGGCGGCTCGCACAACAATGGGCGGCACTAAACCCACTGAGGCCAATCCGGGCACGATTAGAGGAGATTTCGGCCTTGAGATTGGTCGAAATGTTGTTCACGGATCAGATTCGCCAGAGTCAGCTGAACGAGAAATTGGTATTTTCTTTGGAGACGGTTCAAGTCTCTACGATTGGGGTCGAGATATCGATTCATGGATATTCGAAGATGAGTAGTCAACTGAACTCATTGTATTCTTAGTATCTCTGGTGCCTCGGCCCATAGAGCCTCAAGGTCGTAGAATTGTCGTCGCTCAGGAGAGAATATGTGCGTAACGATTCCGCGCCCACATGGGACCAGAAGCCAGCCATCTGCTGGTGTTCCTTCATAGCCCTGCTCCGCCCCTGATTCTTTGAGTAAAGCTTTCAGCTTTTCCACAATCGCCCCAGCGAGTCGAATATTATCGACCGTCGCAATAATGAAGTAGTCGGCATAGCTGTACAACCTCGTGAGGTCCAGAAGAACTATGTCCTCAGCCTGCTGATCAGAAAGTACATCTGCAATCTCACGGGCATAGCCTACTGGTTGTTTTGAAGATTGAATTCTATCCATGTTCCAAATACATACTCCTAATACTTCTGAACTGATAGTAATACTAACTTCGGACTCTAGGCGGATAGCTTCAACAGACATAAACTATTTTTACTGATTTTTTTGTAATAGGAGCACTAGTGGCGAAGAAAGTACTTGTGGCGATGTCCGGCGGGGTTGATTCGGCAGTTGCCGCTGCATTGCTTGTTCAGCAGGGCTATGAGGTGATTGGTGTCACATTGCGGCTGTACACCGAACCTGATGAGACAGCCCTTCGATCAGGCCGAACCTGCTGCGGTGTTGAGGATATAGGAGACGCAAAGTCAGCTGCGGCAGCAATTGGTATCCCACACTACACCCTGAATATGGAGAAGCAGTTTGAGAAGAATGTGCTTGAGCCATTTATCGAAGATTATAAAAATGGCCGTACGCCAAATCCATGCGTAAATTGCAATCAGTACGTCAAATTCGATGAACTTTTCGAGAATGCCAAGGCCTTTGGCTGTGATTATCTAGCAACCGGACATTACGCACGAATTGTAGAGGGCGACGACAATTCTTTCGAGTTGCATCGGGCGAAGGACGTGGAGAAGGATCAGACCTATGTTTTGTATATGTTGGGTCAATCACAACTAGCAAGCACATTATTCCCGTTAGGTGAGCTGCAAAAGAGTGAAGTGCGGAGTATCGCGAGGTCTATTGGAATGACATTGGCAGACAAGCCAGACTCAGTTGATATCTGCTTTGTTCCACAAGGTGATTATCGGGAAATTCTCAAGCAGCACGGTGTCGACATGAAACCAGGGATCATACAATTAGCCACGGGCGACACGGTAGGGACTCATTCAGGTAGTGCGGGCTATACGGTTGGGCAGAGGCGAGGACTTGGAATAGCAACTGGGAAGAAAAACTTTGTGACTTCGATAGATGCTTCCACGAACACCATAGTTATAGGTGAGGAAAAAGATCTATATAAAACATCGGTCATTTTTGAGCGTTCTTCATGGGTAAATAACGAGCCGAGTGAAGGGGATCATTTGGACGCGCGCATCCGATACCATTCTGACATAATGCCCGGCGTGCTTACCTCTACCGGCCCACGGTCTCGATTCGACTTTGATCTACCGGCACGAGGACCAACTCCTGGGCAACTACTAGTTTTATATAGAGGAACAGAGGTTGTAGGTGGTGGAATAATCGCTGATACCTTAGTCCATTAGAATGTACTCAAATCTGCAATTCACAGGTTTGCCGAAAAGGAGTTAAGAGACGTGACTCTCGATCTTGAGACTATCCGTGATCTGGTGATTATTCTGTACGGCATTCTGGGCCTTGTATTGATGATTATCCTTGTAACCGCGGCTCTAGGTATATGGTTCGCTATTCGTTCACTACTCCGGCACACAAATAAACTCCTATCGGACCCTATAGAGCCGACCCTGCAGGAAGCTCACAAATCGGTTCAGAATATTAGGGCTGCCACGGAATTTGTTTCGGATACTGCCGTGCATCCGGTCATACGTCTGGTGTCATTCATACGAGGGATCCGCAGGGGTATATCAGTTGTAGCCGGTCTTGGTCAAAAGAAGAAGTCGGATGGTGAAGAATAGTGTTTCTAATACGTCTGTTCGCATTTTTGATTGTAGCTACTGGTGGCTATTTCGTGGCAGAATACGTGCTCACAGGGGGTAGTTCAGAGAGAATGTCTGAATTATCGGCTCGGTTACGAGCCGCACAAGAGGCGTTCGAGGAAGAACTGAATACTAGCAATGATGATCTCACGTCAGATTATTTGAGCCGTAAGGGGCAGTAGGTAGAGTTGGATGTTTCTTTTTACTGATGATTAAGTGGGTTAAACTTCGTGGTGGAGAGGTGCCGGAGTGGTTGAACGGGCTCGTCTCGAAAACGAGTAAGCGGCGAATGTTGTTTCATGGGTTCGAATCCCATCCTCTCCGCCACGACTGAATTTTAGAAGGAGATAGACTAGAGTTTTACTCTGTGGAGAGATGCCGGAGTGGTTGAACGGGCTCGCCTGGAAAGCGTGTAATCGGGGTAACTTGATTCGAGGGTTCGAATCCCTCTCTCTCCGCCAGATAAGAAATGCGCTGGTAGCTCAGGGGACAGAGCGGCGGTCTTCGGAACCGCAAGTCGGGGGTTCGAATCCCTCCCGGCGCACCATATCTCATGACGAAATGTGTTGCGCACCATGGATAGTAATGCAGATATTGTTGTACATGCCCAAACGATTAGGACTCTCGATCCTGATAATCCTATAGTTGATTCGATAGCAATAAAGGACGGACGGATTCTGGCTGTTGGCGGGTCAGCTTTGCGATTGCAGGAAGATGCGCGGGAGACAGTTGACTTAGGTGCAAATGTTATTGTACCGGGATTCATTGAACCGCATACGCATCCGGACCTTTGCGCACAGATGTATAGTTGGGTCGATATTAGTGGGTTCACTTATCACTCAGCTGAAGAAGTTATGCACGCCCTCCGCGAATGTGTCCATCGATTTGAGCCGGGTGACTGGATCTTTGTGTTTGGCTACGACCCCGTTTTATACGAGGACTTGTTGGGGCTTTCCCTCGCAGAATTAGATGACATTTCCCCGAACAACCCTATAGCAGTGATGACCCAAAGTATGCATACCCTGTACGTAAATTCGTTGGCCCTTGATACGGCTGGCATCACAAGCAAAAGTGAGCCGCCGAGGTTTGGTGGAGAGTACGTAAAAAATGCTTTAGGTGAGCTCACTGGAAAAATCGAAGAGGCCCCAGCAATGCGGCCTTTCCTTCGATTTTTCGATGATTCACTGCAAGTTAGATCGCTTAACCTCAGCCGGCAGTACGAGAGATATAGAAGTGCTGGAATTACGATGATAGGCTCTGCTGGCTTATTTTTCCGAGACAGTGATACGGCTGATCTGTATCGAAATCTTGCTTCAGATTCCAACTGTAAAATACGAAATGCAGTGTATTTGCGACATATGGATCTAGCAAACAATGTATTGGAACCGTTTTTAGCAAATGGGAGATTCGGTTTCAATGGCGTGAAGCTCTGGTATGACGGATCGCCTTATACGGGTACGATGCTGCTTGACTCCCCATATCTAGACACCAAATTGACAACATCCGGACTTGGAATTCCGAATGGATCGACAGGTCGATCCAACTGGGATATAGATGACTTTGGTGCGCTCGTGTATGAGCTGCACGAGGCAGGAATCCAAATCTTGGTGCATGCGCAGGGAGACCGAGCCACACGGGAAGTTCTTGATGCTTTCGAACAAACATTGTCTCGAAGCAATAGACGAGAACATCGACATAGAATCGAGCATTGTGCCCTCATTGAACCTGCGGAGGTAGAGAGAGCCGCCCGACTTGGAGTGTCAATCAGTTTTCACATGAACCACGTCAAGTACTATGGTGATCGATTGAGAGATGACATCATCGGATCCGATCGGATCAATCAGTTGATGCTCGCTGCGAGTGCTATATCTCATGGGATACGGATCTCCCTCCATGCCGATTCACCTATGTTTCCCGCGAATCCTCTTGATCTCATGCAAACGGCTGTGACGCGCGAAAGCATAACAGGAATAAAGATCAATGAGTCAGAGAAAATTGGTCGCGAAGAAGCCCTTCGAGCCGTAACAAGTGATGCCGCCTGGCAACTTGGATTTGACCACGAAGTTGGTACCATTGAGGTCGGCAAGCTCGCAGATCTCACGGTGCTGTCAGAGGATCCGGTCAAGGTTTCAGAAAACCAAATCAATCAAATTAGTGTCGTGGATACTTGGGTCTCAGGCCGTTCCACCGCGAATTAATCTCTTCGATCTGACATTTCGTTTTTCTTACCGATTGGGAAGAAATGCTGGCGGTAATTCAGGATTGGTTTGCTCGATGATGTGGTTATGGCGCTGTTGAATTCGATCGAGTGGTACATCGGGAGTGAGTATCCAGAATTGCTCATCACGAATAGCCTCCAACACCTGCTCAGCTACCTGGGCAGGAGGCAGTCCGTGAGCAAAGTACTCGTCACCGGCGTCTATTTGTGACTGTGTGTCATTGTCTGACGGCTTCTCGTTAGTTTTCCAAAATTCGTCAGGTCTATTTCGTCCCGATGAGAATATTCGTGTATTGATGATTCCGGGACACAGTACGGAGGCATGGACCTTCGATTCCCGCTCGAGTAACTGGAAATACAGAGCCTCTGTGATTCGTACGACTCCATGCTTTGTAGCGCCATAGATTCCGGCTGTCTGTCCACCCAGTAAGCCTGCCATTGAGGCTGTATTCACCACGTGACCAGGGTCATCTTGATCAATCATTATTGGAAGAAATGTTCTAATGCCATTCAGAACACCTCTGACATTTACCCCGAAAGTCCAGTCCCAGAGTTCAGGGGTTTGCTCCCACAGTGGCTGATTTCGTTGGCCAATGAAGTCGAGATCTCCAGCAACCCCAGCATTATTACAAAGTACATCTACCCGTCCGAATGATTCCAAAGTTTTCTCTGCAAGTTCCTGGACATCTTCTAGCTGGGCCACGTTTCCAAGCACGCCAATAACCTCTAGTTCTTCCTGTCGCAGAGTCGAGACGGCTGAATCAAGTGCTTCACTTTCAACATCTGCGAGCACCACTCTCATTCCTTCTTGCGCAAAACGTCGAGCGAAAGCGAAGCCCATCCCCGATGCGGCTCCCGTGACGACAGCTACTTTGTCTTGAAATTCTTTCATTATTTTTCCTCAAACTACTTAGATTGGTGGTCAATCCGCTCGAAAACTTCTTCAATTTTTTCTGCAAACGTTTCAAATCCGCGGAACCCACCGAATCGGTATTCCATTTTTTTATAGACGGTCTGTGATCTTGAGTCAGTACTTTCATTCGTTTCGATGGAGTCTTGGACGTTTCCGACTAGCTCGTGAATAAAATCTCGGGCCTCAATCAATGCCGAATGCTCGCCGATCGGGCCGTGACCTGAAACAAAACGGTCGGCATCAACATCAACTAACCGGTCATCTGTGTCGAGCCAGTCGATAGGATAGCTGTCCCCCAGATATGGTATTCCCCCGTCCTGTGCTACATCACCCGTAAATAGAAGTTTCTCAGCGGGGAGGTGGATGAAAACGTCGCCACTGGTATGAGCTTTTCCCAAATACAGGAGTTTTATTTCTCGTCCTCCAAAATGGAGGCTCATAGTGTCTCGAAAGGTCAAATCCGGTGGTGTGATATTGACTAATTTGGCTTCTTCTGACCACGGGTCATTTGCCGCAACGACTTTTTCCCTCCATTGTCTGTTCCACTCCACGTCGAGCATTTCGTTGCGCGCATTTTCGTGAGCGACAATGGTCGCATCTGGGAATTCCTCATTACCCCACGCGTGATCCCAATGTGAATGGGTATCAATCACATATTCGATTGGTTTGTTAGTGAGATGTTTTACGTCGCTGATTAAATCTCTGGCGAAAGAGGGAACCCGTAATGAGTCGATCACTAAGACGCTGTGGTCGCCGATAATTATCCCGGCGTTAGTTAAGCCCGCATGCAGTCGGGCAAATACTCCAGTTTCAAGTTCAACTATTTCAGTACCGGGGGTTAACTCCATCTTATTCCTCACTAATCTAATTGACTACTTTCTCTTGCAAATACTTCCTCGTAGAGTGCCTCAGCGTCGGGTCCAACAAGTGTAGCCATATTACGATAAGCGCTCCTACGATAGTCCCAACCGCGGTCGCTTCGCTCGACTTGTTCCAGCCAATCAAATAAGTGAACTTGCGCGAGGTCAGCCAATTGTGAGGTGTTCATCGCAATTGGCTGGTCTGAGACCCTATCACGGATGCTGTGTTCACTACGACCTGTGAGGGCTTGAGCAACCTCAGAGTCGAAAGAGTCCCGATCCATCACACAGTTACAAAATGCTATGAATTCGGCTCTTGGCCCTATAAGGTTTTGTATAGTATCCCGTTCAGCGAGTGGCAGCGAAAAATCCTGAAATCCTTGAGTACCGTATATCGAATGAAACAATCCAGCCTTCACCACCTCTTGATCAGCACTGTGTTCGTTAAGCAAAGTTTCGACAGCGCGTAAGTGATGGAGGAAGTCCCCACCAGTGTGCGCAACTTTATCTGTTCCTAATGACAATAGAAATTCCCAGAGTGGTTCATTTGATGCTTCCATTTATCACCTTACTTTGTTCGGTTAGACTCTGGCAAAGTGTAACCTGTGCTTGGAGGTTAGTCTCAAACGTCGCAGAGTAGATTGAGAACTTTTAGTATTGATAAAAGGAATTACCGATACCGGGAGATGAGTATTTTATGGCCGATGACTGTCACTGTTGTGTGCCTGGTTCAGAGGAGAACTTAGTCAACGAGCAAAAAGTTCGCAGACTCAGGGAGCCGATTGAGAGAGGTACAAGGCCAGTATCTCTGAATGATATGGGATATATCGATGGAGGCTCATTCGCTATGGGCTCGGAGAGTCATTTGTCCTATCTCGGTGATGGGGAGGGTCCCATCCGGAGCGTGAAAGTCTCTCCTTTTTGGATAGATCTTCATGCTGTGAGCAATGATAATTTTGATCAATTCATCGCTGCTACTGGCTATATGACCACTGCCGAAGAAAAAGGGTGGTCTTTTGTTTTTGGTGGTCTTCTCCCCGAAGAATTTGAGCCTACTCGAGGTGTGATGGATGCTCCTTGGTGGCGGCAAGTATTCGGAGCCGACTGGCGACATCCAGAGGGACCAGATAGTTCCATAGAAGGCAGAGGAAACCATCCGGTTGTGCATGTTAGCTGGGAGGATGCGAAATCATTCGCGAACTGGTCAGGCAAGAGTCTTCCTACAGAGAGTTGTTGGGAGTTTGCCGCCCGTGGTGGATTAGATGGAGCTTTGTTTCCCTGGGGTGATGAATTCAATCCAAACGGTGAACATTTGGCCAATACGTGGCAGGGAATATTCCCATCTTCTAATTCGCTCGAGGATGGATGGTATGGTACCTGTCCAGTAGATGCGTTTCCTGCCAACGGGTATGGCTTACACAACGCAGTAGGTAATGTTTGGGAATGGTGCGCGGACTGGTTTAGTGTCGAACATCCGCTCACACCAGAAATGATAGATCCCATGGGTCCATCTGACGGCGACGCAAAAGTTCAAAAGGGCGGTTCATTTTTGTGTCATATAAGTTACTGTGCACGTTATCGCCCCGCCGCTCGCGTTGGTGTGTCTCCAGATAGTACGTCGAGTATCGTTGGGTTCAGATGTACGTATAATCCTGACTCGACTATTAGCAGATAGGACTCGGTAGTCGACGTTGCGCAGCGACCAATCGTTTTCAGCATGATGCTTTAGTATGAACGCTATATGACCACCTCAAACTCGAATCTAAGGAAATGAATGATGACCACGATAAAAATTGAAAATCCATCTGTGGGCACGAATACAGTCAGACCTGACGGAGTCGATAAAGTTACTGGCAGAGCTATCTATGGCGCAGATGTCCGGCTTCCAAATATGACTTATGGACGAGTCAAGCGAAGTCCGCACGCACATGCGCTTATAAAAAGTATAGATATTACGAAAGCATTGGCGTTGTCTGGTGTATTGAGTATTGTAACTAGCGAGGATTTTCCGTCTCCGGTCGAGGCAATTTTGCAGACAATTCGAGGTCCAATGCCAGCTCAGTGGGACATTGAGAGGCTCATGGCTCGTCGTAAAGTTTTATTCAGAGGTCATCCGGTAGCGGCAGTGAGTGCAACCGATGCCCATATCGCAGAGGATGCTGTCGAGTTAATCGAAGTCGAATATGAAGTACTGCCGCCAGTTGTGACTATCGAGGATGCATTATCACCAAGTGCGCCGATACTGCACGATGATGGCATGGATGAAGTTGTTGAGGATCTCTTCATACCAGTGGATGGAAAGCCTTCAAATATCGCCCGAACAGTAGAAATGGGATTTGGTGATATTGAGGAGGGCTTTTCTCAGGCCGATATCATTCTCGAGCGTGTGTACGAGACCGCGATGAGCCATCAGGGATATATCGAGCCACATAATGCTACGGCGGTATGGAATCACGACGGGAAAATAACTATCTGGACTAGCACTCAGGGCGCCTTCGGGATCAGGCAGAACGTCAGCCGCATTCTGGACGTAAGCTTGGGTGACCTCCGAGTTGTGCCTGCTGAAATAGGTGGAGGGTTTGGTGGAAAAAATGTCGTCTATCTAGAACCCCTAGCGGCCCTGCTTTCAAAAAAATCCGGCCGCCCTGTTCAAATGACAATGAGTCGGACCGAAGTACTGGAAGCAACCGGCCCTACCTCTGGAACCCGATCTTTTGTGAAAATCGGTGCTACCAAGGATGGAAAACTAGTAGCTGCTGACATACGACTGGAGTACGAAGCCGGAGCCTATCCAGGATCGCCGGTAGCAGGGGGTGCGCGATGCGCCCTCGGACCCTACCTTGTACCGCACCAACGGATTATCGGTCTTGATATTGTGTTGAACCGACCAAAAACTGCAGCATATCGAGCTCCTGGCGCACCAGCATCAGAATTTGCTGTGGAGGCTCTGCTGGATGAGCTTGCTGAGCAGCTTGATATCGATCCAATGGAACTGAGGGATATTAATGCCGCCCAAGAAGGTGACCGTCGAAGCGACGGTGCCACACATGGTTCGCTAGCGGCCCGAGAGGTGATTACGGCGACAAGCCAGCATCCTCATTATCGCTCCGAGATATCGGATCAGGATGTTGGTCGTGGAGTCGCGATGGGGTTTTGGCAGAATGGAGGCGGGGAGTCCAGTGCTTACGCCAATGTCCATGAAGATGGCAAAGTAACTTTAGTGACGGGGTCAGTAGATATTGGGGGTCAGCGAGCGGCACTGGCGATGCAATTTGCTGACACAATGGGAATCGCGTATGAGGATATTAATTCTTTGGTAGGAGACACCGACACTATCGGGTACACCGGAAATACAGGTGGAAGCCGCACAACATTTGCTACTGGATGGGCGGTGTATGAGGCGGCGCTGGATATCAGGAAACAGCTCGAGGAGCGGGTGGCTAAGATATGGAATTTGGATCCTAGTGTGGTGCATTATGACGCTACTGATGCTTCCCTGCATGGTCCTGATGGGCAAATCATGAGCTTTCGGGATGTCGCTTCAAAGCTTCCTGCGACGGGCGGAATGGTTCAGGGACGGGCAGATCTAGTCTCGACAAATGTCGGGAAGATAGGAGCATGTTTCGGAGCACATATTGCTGATGTCCATGTAGATCGAGATACCGGGAAAGTGACCGTGCTTAGATATACCGCCATACAGGATGTCGGAAAAGCTATCCATCCATATTATGTGGAGGGGCAGATTCAGGGTGGCGCAGTTCAGGGAATCGGAATGGCCCTCAATGAAGAATATGTGTATGACGAGGATGGGATTATGTCTAACTCCTCATTCCTTGATTACCGCATGCCGGTTGCGAATGACTTACCTCCGATTGATACGGTCCTAGTCGAAGTTCCTAACCCAGGTCACCCGTTTGGTGTGCGAGGAGTCGGCGAGGTACCTATTGTTCCTCCGTTGGCTGCTATAGCAAATGCTATATACGATGCTGTTGGAGTGAGAATAAATAAATTACCAGCCAACCCAGAGTCTTTGCTTCGAGAGCTCGGCGACTCGTAGCTTCTGAGTGTGCGAAGTAGTATGCCTACCCTGCACGTGCCCAACTCACTGCTGCAGCTCGCCGATGGGGAGACAAAGTTCACCCTGCGAGGAGAAACTCTGAGAGAAGTTTTTGACGATCTGATCAAGGTCTGTCCAAAGCTGGCTGCTGCAATAATCACGCCGGATGGCCTCAGGACCGAGCTTGCGGTGGCTTTGGATGGGTCAATTCTGGATTCAACTGGTTTGCTAGAGTCTGTTAAAGAAGATGCAGAGATATATTTGGTACCACCTATCGGAGGGGGTTAGTCAGAGAGGCTACTAACAGACATGGAGGCCTCCTCAGGCTGTTATTCTCTGCCGAGCCTTAAGTGAACACATTGGATAGGGGCGGTATATGTCATCTACGAGCGAAGGTTCTGTTTTGATTGCCGAAGGTATCGAGATTAGGGGCGAGGTTCGAGAGGACTGGAAGCAAATTCTCTCGGTAGAAGCCTTGCAGTTTGTGGCTGTTCTGCATCGCGAATTTAATCAGACGCGCTCTAGCCTGCTGCTAGAGCGAAACACACGTCAAACTAATTTCG
>CAZSFJ010000037.1:0-11782 GCA_964606125.1 uncultured Dehalococcoidaceae bacterium
ACTCGCAGACTCCTCGACCTCCTGAGCTATCGAACTAGCCTGAACGCCACTCTCAAGAAGGGCACTCTCGATACCGCGAGCGAGGTTAATAGAGTCTGTACCCTCGGTTGAAATGACGTAAAAATTGTCTTGATAACCACCGAAAAAGTTCTCGTCAACCAAACTCTCTCCAACAAACAACGCTGACCATTCAACCCGCACAGTTGTCGCAGTGTTGGAGATGATCCCAATAATTTGTATATCTGTTTCCAGACCTGAAAATGGGTCGCTTAAAGTAAAGACTATTGGGTCCCATCCCATTTCGTTATTGGATGCATCAAGTCCCTGCAGCGTTTCCTCGATCTGAAATACCCCGTCTCCAGGACCTGGTCCCCACTGTCCTCCACCACTTTGGAGTCTAGACTCGTCAACGATGGCAAAATTGGTCCCAGTGGCCAATGCGGAAAACACCTCCGCATCATCCGCATAGCCTCTCGCTCGAGTTACCAGCTTCAGTGAATTTGTTTCAATGAAACTACTGTCCATTCCCTGGACAGTATAAAAACCATCTTTTGTCGCAACAGAATTATCACTACTGCCCTCGAGGTAGCCCGTGGCTGTTCTCAATGATGCCGTCTCCGCTATACCGTCCTGCAACAGATTCTGATCCATAAACGGCGAAGTTATGAGAGCCGAATCAATATCCTGGATTCGATTAGCTGGATTACCGATTACTGCTACGTCATACCCACCCTGAGCCTCTTCGCCATTGAAGACAGCGCTGAAATTATGATTAAGAATGGACATGACAACCAGAGCAAAAACCACCAGGGTAAACATGGAAAGCGTCATTGCAGTCCTGAAACGATTCGCAAGAGGATACGCAATAGCTGTACGAACCGCAGGCATTAAGCCGCCCAAAGCTCCACGCGCGAGGTTAAAAGGAGCTAAAAGTACTGTGGAATTATATATAACCACAAAGATTGCCGCCGCTGTCACAGCGACTCCAGAGACAAAGAACATCTCTATATCGCCAGTAATGCCACCATGTCCCCAGCCTGCAAGTCCAAGGATTCCGTCAATCGGATCTACCCACCCATTTGCTTCGTCCGGGAGCCAAGGAATCACACTAAAAGGTAATGGAAGCAACCATAGCCAAACAGTGAGGAGTCCAATAGTCGAAAAAGAAATTCGAGCTGGCGCACCAAAATAAACTGCTATCACTCCAATCGCGAACATAACCAGAGTCGTGCCGCCCGTATATGACCATAGCTGCGGACCAACCCATGATGGGGCACCAATATTCTCACCCCATCCGCCAACATAAATGCCTGCTACGCCAAATATAAGCATCCACATAGCCCAACCGATACTTGAACGATGAGCCTTTGACCAATTGTTCATTCCAACAAATGGGTAGAACAGCAGCCGGAAAATCTTCAATCTGTTATAGAGATAAGCTGCAAGTTTTCTGACATAGACGATTAGCAGAAGTACAAGCCCAATGGATACTGTAATACTAGCGGCTGTGGCGATTTCACCACCAAAGTCACCAGAAATGCGCGCAAGTGACCAAATAGTTCCTATGACCAAAGCTGTGACCAATCCTGTAGCCGGTATCAGCCAGAAAACTCCCCAAATGACCGACAAAGTGCTCCTGATAAGTTCCATAAGACCACCAGATGTCTTTGCTAAAAGATCTGGTTCAGGTATGTCTCGTATTGCTCTTACGATATTCAGGTTGGCTGCGCGCCAAGAAGAAATGGCTACCGTAACGAAGGTCAGTACCACTCCGATTAGGTATGCCAGTGCCAGCGCGCGTGGATTAACGTTCAGGGTGATTTGAGTTCCAAAGCTCGCAAAGATAAAACCAAGTAGCGTAATCATTAACCAGGCCACTAGTACACCTAGGGCCGCGCCAACCATTGCAGATCCGACGTTATAAAGCATCCCCTCGGCTATGTACATCTCAGTTAAATGGAGACGTTTCATACCCACCGCACGCGCCATACCCATTTCAGACCTGCGCTCTGCCGCGAGCATCACGAATGTCAAGAATATAAGCATTAGGCCTGCCGCGATCGAGAAAAGCCCAAAGATAATGAAAAATGCAACGAATACAGATCCTACCAGTGAACCAATTGCTGCCAGCTCTTTCTTATCCTCGACTACCTCAAGCGGTATACCGAGAGTCTCGATTTTCGAAGCTGTCATCTCGCTCACTGCACCAACCATATCCAGATCATTGCGATTTCCTCCTTCATCGGAAATTACAATGATATTTGGACCCTCATTATTGGAAAGGTTCAGTGCCCTCGATAGGGGCATAATTACTCCGCCACCTGGCTTTGAACCCGGCCCGGCCTGGTCTTTGGAGGTAAGTCCGTTATCTTTCACAATCTGAGCCACTCTAAATTCATATGGAGTATTTTCGACAAACAAAGTGACCATTTCTCCCACCTGAAGGTCAAGAGATTTCTCTAACCGTTCAGAAATGAATACTTCATTCGACGCAAGACTGCTCAGCCGAGCTAGACCACCACCAGAGGTTTCGAGCATCTCCTCAAGTCCGGTCTGAGTATCGACATTCAAGCCGACCAGATAAGCCCTCGGATCGGATAAACGCTCACCCTGATTAGCCGCGGGAATATCGATCTGCAGGATTGCTGAAAAACCGTCGACTCGCTGATCCTGGGCTAATGCTTGCCGCAACGATTCTGAATCTGACTCGTCAATAAACTCAACACCCGCGGCCTGTTCCTGATCGGGATCGACAATGACATCAATGGTCCCTAATGATTGATAGATACGATTGGTAATGGACTGACCCACAGTATCGCCAGTGACAAGTGCCGAACTCACGATCAGAGTAGATAGCATTAATCCAATGATGATTAGAACCGTTTGAGATTTCCGTCTCGTGAAATTCCGCGCACCGAGCTTCACAAGTAATGGCTGTCGAGCAGTAATCACCGCCATAATTAACACAATCACGATCGCCATAGTTGCCAGAGCTATGAGGTACGTATCGAGCGAGATCCCAAATATAGTTTCCACAAAATTTCTCCTACTGGATCATCGCCTAATTGGCGTGTACTTCCTCACGCTCTATCAAACCATCATTCATATGGATCGTTCGATCGCACCTCTGCGCAACGGAAGAATCATGTGTGACAATGACAAATGTCTGAGACTGCTCACGATTCAGTTCCTGCATAAGGTCCATAATGTCCGAAGCTGTCTTGGAATCGAGGTCACCTGTGGGCTCATCCGCCCATACGATTGCAGGGTCGTTCACTAAAGCTCTAGCAATTGTCACACGCTGTCTTTGACCGCCTGAAAGTTCGGCAGGTTTATGTGTTGCCCAGTCAGTCAGGCCGACACGTTCAAGTGATTTCATCGCCTGTTCACGAGAATCTTTAGGTGATGCCCCGGACACAAGCAGAGGCAACTCCACATTTTCCAGCGCTGAAAGCACAGGAAGAAGATTATAAAATTGAAAAATGAATCCCATTCTCTGAGCACGATAGATCGTTTTTACATCGTCACTCATCTCGTTAATATCGGTGCCCTCTATTACTATCTGTCCACCGCTCACATCATCAATACCTGATAAACAGTTGAGCAGTGTGGTCTTACCACAACCCGATGGTCCCATTACCGCCACCATCTCTCCCTTGGCCACCTGGACTGACACTCCACGGAGAGCCTGCACACTCACAGAACCCGTGTCATAAGTCTTAGTTATATTATGTACATCAATAATTGCTGCTGTGTCCTCAGAAGTCATATGGTCTTCTCTTCCTTGGTTGGATAGTTGAATTGTTAAGATCTATGCTAGTGAAAAAACCGTTACGCGCTCGGCTCTGAGCTCTAGTTTTTACAAAACTAGACAAACGGGCATTCCCCGCAGCGGGATCGCGTATCGCCTGGATTCGATAATTCCAAACCCAAGATACTCAATTTGGACAGTGAATCACGTAGTTCATTCACTGGAAGCCCCATCACACTGCATTCGCACCCTTGTAACTCTTGAACAGGTGAAAATTCGGCATCCTGTATTGCATAAGCACCTGCCTTATCATCGGCCTCACCTCTGCCTACAAACTCGTGTATCGCAGTATCTGAATAATTCCTCATCACAACTTCTGAGACCGAAACAATTTCATCGACTTCGACATCCTGATTTGGGGTCACTTTAGAAGCCACCACCACGGCGGTAATCACTTTGTGTGACTTGCCTCTGAGTGATGTCAATATACGAATCGCTTCTTCTCTACTTGACGGCTTACCGAGTGGTTGGTCCATGTCGATCACGACGGTATCGGCTGTTATCAACACGTCGAAACATCCAACAGTTGCAATTGCAGTCTCCATCTTCTTCCTTGCTATTTCCAGGGCAATATTCTCCACTCGCGTGTTTTTGGAAGGAGTCTCGTCAATATCCATCGACACTACCTTGAAGTCGGGACATATTGAGCTGAGCAATTCTGACCGCCTCGGTGAAGCTGAAGCTAAGACAATGTCGACCATTTTCAGTCTCTAGTTAATGTAGTGACACATTCAATGTGCTGGGTTTGAGGGAACATATCTATCGGTTGGATTTCCCGTATGACAAATCCACCTTCCACAAATAACTTAAGATCCCGAGCAAGTGTCTGAGGGTCACACGACACATACATAACTCTCTGAATGCCTGATTCTATAATTGCCTCAGTAACCGCCCTATCGATCCCCGCTCTAGGTGGATCAATAATCATCACATCTGGACTCGGGACAAGGGTTTGGAGCGCATCTTCGACTTTTGCCGTAAGACGTTTTACATTCGCGTGTGACTGCAGATTGAATTCAGCATCTTTGTTAGCTCCCGCAGATTCCTCGATCGCGATCACCTGTCGAACAAACGGAGCCAATAGCACAGAGAAGGTGCCGACGCCTGAATAGGCATCAATGATTGTTTTTGGACTGGTCTCAAGAGATCTTTGTACCACAAGACTTGCCAAGCGCTCGGCTTGCTCAGTGTTCACCTGGAAAAAAGCTGGAGGTGAAATACGGTAGTTAGCTTCTGCGATGTCAGTTCCATCACTAGGGCGAATTACTCGGAGAGTCTCTCGGTAAAATGACTGGCCACTATTTGGCCGGCCACTTCTTTTACCAGGTCTCCATTGCAGTTCTGGCTGAATCATTTTTTCGCCAGTAGTCTGGCTTACGCGCACAGCCATCTGGCGAGTATTCTTGGTACGTTCCTGGGTTGCAGCAAGAATTTCATTTATTTCTGGGAGAGCAATTCTGCATTCATTAATCCTGAAAAATCTGTGGCTCCCACGCTGCATTTGGCCGATATCACCGCTGCGTCTCACGGTAAACCGCATGTGATTTCTGTAGCCCCAGGGGTCGTCCATTCCCCACATCTCATTCACGGTTGAATCAATAACTTGTGGATCTATTTTCCCGATTCGAAGCAACGCATCTTTGACTATTGATGTCTTCAATTTGAGTTGACGCTCATAGGTAATATGTTGGGTCTGACATCCACCGCAGCGACCAAAGTACTCACACGGTGCGTCGACACGATCGTCTGAGGCTTCGAGAACTCGCACCGCCGTCGCCTCCAAAAAGCTGTCATATTCATCAGTAATTTCTGCCACGACACGTTCACCAGGTATTGCATATTCCACAAAGATGATTTTGCCGTCAACGCGACCAACTCCCCGTCCGCCAGACTCAAAATCAGTTATATCCACAATTACAGGGCGAAGAGGGTAAATATTGGCACGCCTCTTTTTACGACGCACTTTACGTGAAATAGGTGCAGGTCTACTTGGCGTAGGCCAACGAAGATCAGTGGGATCGAATATCTCAGGATCAACTGGACTAGTCATGGATTACGGTGAACCTTCGCACTTTAAGATGATTAGGCATTAATCAGTCTTGGTCTGTACAGAAAAACAATACAGAACTAGGCTAACGGAAGTTTACCAACTGCGCTGTAACTGGAGAGTCAGAATGCAATGAAAGACTTACTAGAAGCAATATTACCTCTACCGACCGTTTCGTTCCTAGAGGCCCTAGTGCATGAGTACGTCGAAGAATTTGCCGCGTCCGAGGGTCTTTTGTTT
This sequence comes from uncultured Dehalococcoidaceae bacterium, assembly GCA_964606125.1. Classification (GTDB taxonomy): domain Bacteria; phylum Chloroflexota; class Dehalococcoidia; order UBA2979; family UBA2979; genus UBA2979. Next base: position 6,099 of record CAZSFJ010000037.1, read on the forward strand.
TCCCAAGACCGATTTGGGAACAGCTATGTTACCTACAATGGAAGTCTTCCGGAAAAAGAACAAGTATTGGTTCTTACAGCACATACCGACCACCCTGGCTTTGTCGTTACTAACGTTTCTGAAGGACAAATCAAGGCAAAATTTCAGGGTGGATTATCTTCTGAGTATGGTGATTCCGAAACTCTGATTGCCTACCGGCTTGGCAAAATTAGATCAGAATATGAGCAGATTGGAACAGCAGATCTGGTCCAGATAGAAACAGACCAAGAATATGGGCGTCGGATTACCGCAGCAACTCTTGTACCTAGTATCGGCACGGAAATAGAAGAGGGAGACATGTTGCTTTGGGACGTTACCCCTTTTGCTATTTCTGATGACGAGGTGCCAATGATTCTAGCGCGGCAGTGCGACGATCTGATCGGGGTAGTGACTATTTTGGACACACTAAGGACGCTCGCCCGTGGCAAAGTTGCTGCCCATGTGGTCGGATTGTTCACTCGCGCCGAAGAAGTAGGATTAATGGGGGCAAGTGCGGCAGGTACCGGGGGAAATATTCCAGATGACTCGGTGGTAATAGCGCTAGAAACCTCATCAGGAGATGGTGGGCGAGCGGTACAAGGCGACGGACCGATCATCCGTGTAGGAGACGCCGGATCCATTTTCAACCCATATGTGTCGGCTTGGATGGAAGTTATTGCTAAAGAATTAGCAAAAAATGATGAAGAATTTTCGTTTCAGAGGGTCCTTATGGATGCTGGTTCTACTGAGGCCACAGCATTTCACCGACTGGGATATACGACCGGAGCGCTATGTGTTGCATTGGGTAACTGGCATAACGCTGGAGGCAGTGGGAAGATTGAAGCTGAAAACGTCAGCCTGTATGACACTGAAGCACTCGTTACATTATTAGTAGCATTAGCGAAGAATATTGGTTCATTCGAATCAACCAAACTCCACCAGGAAAACCAACAAAAAAACTATGCTAGTGAAGCGTCGAAGCTTTTACTCGAACAGCCACACAGGAAATAGTATTGAATCACTCGCCGAAGTTACAGTGACTACTCTGCATTGACTTTCTTAACCAAATCGAGCAGTATCCCCAAATGGTCTAATCGTTCCTGCATACCACCCTCAGTCCGGACATCGACTCGAAGAATATCAACGCCAGCTGCTCTATATACCCTCAATCTGTCAGTAACGAGATCTGCGGTCCCGAGTAGATTACTCTGGGTAGCTATCTCTAACGGCACTCGCTTCTTCGCCTCGTCTCTGTCTCCATGAAGCCATAATTTTTGAATGTCTCTGACTTCATCTGCAAAGCCTTGGCGGGCCCATGCTGCGTTGTAGAAATTATGAGAACGAGTTCCCATAGCACCAAATGTAAATGCATATCCCTCTGCATGGTTTCGAGTCACACGATCGACGTCCTCGGTAAGCTCCAACGCAACAGGAACCATTTTCTCGATGTCATCAAGTGTCCTTCCCTGTGATTCTGCGCCCTCTCTCATATGAGAGAAAAATGCTTCAGCAGTCTCGGGCATGAAAGATGTTCCGATCCAACCATCAGCGTGGCTCCCTGTCAGTCTGAGATTTCTTGGACCAAGAGATGCCAGCCATATCGGTATATGACGAGGCGTGGCTGACGGCCGAATGGCTCTGCCTTCCCCCCCTGGTATTGGTAACTGAAATACCGACCCTGCATATTCCAAACGTTCACCGCTAGAGACAATCCGAATGATATCGATTGTTTCCCTGGTTGTTTGCACTGGTCTATCAAATCGACTGCCATGCCAGCCTTCGATGATTGCCACTCCGCTGACGCCTAATCCCAGAACAAAACGGTCATTACTAATTGACTGCATCCCGAGAGCTGTCATTGCCAGCCCAGATGGAGTCCGAGCGCCTATTTGTAAAATGCCGGTACCTAGTCGTATACGCTCGGTACTGGAAGCAATTCTCGCGAGAGGTGTAACTCCATCGATGCCCCATGTTTCTGCTGACCATATCGAATCAATACCTAATTTTTCAACTTCTTGAGCCCAGATTGCCGCGCTATCCCAGTCATCAGCAGAATTTCGATGCAAACCTACCGCTATACGTAACATTTTTGCTTCCCTCTTCTCGTTGAGAAAATCTCACTTTTACAAAATATATTCTGATGTGTTTTCAGTCTCGCTATTTCTAGTAATCTAGCAGTATTTGGCCAGCCGCAGACCGCTGTACGCTGCGCTCCTAAGCTGCGACCATACCTGACATGATCTTGCTTGTCGCCATACCGGAGACTGCAGGACACTGACCATAGGAGGGAATCACCAAATGTTGAAACAATTTGCCGTACCTGAAGACATCGCTGTGCGCATTGAAGTGGATAAAATGCATAACGCCGTTCTACAGATATTTCTGGAACTCGGGATGGATGAAGAGAATGCTGAAAGATCTACGGACACCCTCCTGTACGCTGATACTCGCGGCATTGATTCCCACGGTGTGTCTAACATGCTCCGCGTATATGTGGCTGGTCTGAGAAGCGGTGACATTAATCCTCGCCCCGAGTGGAAAATCGAGAGAGAGTTCCCTGCAACAGCAACGGTGGATACTGATCGTGGACTCGGAGTTGCCGTCGGGCCAGAATTGATGGAGCTCGCCATCACTAAAGCCAAAACTTATGGGGTCGGTACCGTAATCGCAAATAATGGACGACACTTCGGTGCTGCTGCATATCACGCTCAGCTCGCAATTGAACATAATATGATCGGGCTCTCTATGACTGTGGGCGGTCTCTCGGTTGTACCCACATTCGGTGCTGAGGCGCGAGTAGGTTTAAACCCGCTCTCGATTGCCGTCCCAGCAAAAGACGAACCGCCATTTATATTCGATGCATCAATGTCCAGTGTCGCTGGTAATAAAGTGAGACTTGCACAGAGACTTGGTGAACCAATGCTTCCTGGGTGGGTAGCGGAAGCCGATGGTACTCCAATCATGGAACCGAAAGAATTACCGGAAGACTTCTTGATTCTGCCGCTCGGCGGTACCCGGGAAATCGGCTCTCATAAGGGTTACAGTCTTGCCGCTACGATCGACATCCTTGCGGGTGTCCTTTCAACCGCAGGCTCGGCATTTCAGAGAAGTGAAGGTTCAGGTAACGGAATTGGGCATCATTTTACTGCGTTCAATATCGAGGCATTTACTGACGCCGATGAGTTCAAAAGTAATATGGATGACTATCTACAAGCACTCAAAGAGACACCCACGGCACCTGGCCATGAAAGAGTGATCTATGCCGGTGTCGAGGAGCACGAACAGGAAATAGAACGCCGTGAGCGTGGTATTCCTTATCATCCAGAGGTGATCGAATGGTTCGAAACTACATTCAGTGAATTGGGACTCTCGAACCTGCTTAGCTGAAGACAGTCAATCAACACGACATAGGTGCTAGGCTCAGTCTACACATCAACACGTCCAATAAAACGAGGAGGAGATATGTCAATGTTAGTCGGTGGAGGTGCCGGGTCCACTCTGGGAAGTGATCTTATTTCACAAGCACAGAAACTGGAGATGCTGGGGCATGATTCGCTCTCAGTTGGAGAAACGTCACACAATCCTTTTTTACCTTTAGTACTGGTTGCTGAGCACACAGAAAAACTACATTTTGGAACCTCAGTCGCAATTGCTTTCCCTCGGGTTCCGCATATAACCGCAAATCTCGCTTGGGATTTACAAGCCTATTCTGGTGGGAGATTTATGCTTGGGCTTGGAACTCAGGTAAAAGGACATAATGAGCGACGATTTTCCGTACCATGGCATCCGCCAGGGCCTCACTTAAGAGACTACATCAAGTGCATGAGGGCGATCTGGGACTCGTGGCAAAATGGGACCAAACCAGACTATGAAGGCGAGTTCTATCAATACAAACTTACCAGTCCTTTCTTTAATCCTGGTCCGATAGAACATCCAGATATCCCCGTTATCGTATCGGCAGTAAACCCTTTCAATGCACGACTCGCTGGAGAAGTCGCAGACGGTATAGCCATCCATGGCTTCAGCACCTTTAAGTACATACGCGAGGTCCTGATACCGGAGGTACAGGAAGGTGCTCGACGTGCAGGCAAAGATATTTCCAAAGTGCAAATCCGCGGAGGTGGCTTCATCGTGACTGCAAAAACTGAGGAAGAACTAGAACGTCAAATCGAGGTTACACGAAAACGAATATCTTTCTATGCTTCCACTCGATCCTATTCGAACGTCATGAAGTTACATGGTTGGGCAGATGAAGCAGCCGAGCTCCATCGATTATCAGTTGGAGGCAAGTGGGATGAAATGGTAGACATCGTCACTGATGAAATGATTGAAGAATTCTGTGTGGTGGGAACTTGGGATGTGATTGCAGGGAAAATGCGCGAAAAATATTCTGGCATCAACTCGCAGGTGTCCCTGCCTGCAGACCCGCAAACTCCGGAGGAAATAGAACAGGTTCAAGAAATAATCGCAGATTTAAAAACTATTCCCACCGTCGCTGAAGCAGGAAATTAGAACATATATCGGAGACCCTAACAATGAGTGATGACACTAAATTTGATATCAGGCATAAAAGTCGGGTACTAGTAGATGGACCTGATCGAGCAGCGGCTCGCTCTCAGCTGCACTCAGTAGGATATACCCGGGACGATCTCAAAAAACCGCTGGTGATGGTGGCACATGAATGGATTGGCACCATGCCGTGCAATTATTCACAACGGGCTCTCGCGCAGCAAGTGATGGCAGGAATCCGAGCAGCTGGTGGTACTCCCATGGAAGTGAACACGGTATCAATTTCCGACGGAATCACTATGGGAACTGAAGGCATGAAGGCCTCACTTATATCGCGCGAACTCATTGCAGACTCAATTGAGTTATGTGGGATCGGATACTCATTTGACGCGGCGGTGATAATCGTCGGATGCGATAAAACCATCCCGGGAGGTGCTATGGCATTAGCTCGGCTCAACTTGCCAGGGATTGTTCTGTATTCAGGCTCGATCGCTCCAGGGTCCTTCCAAGGTGAAGACGTCACCATCCAAGATGTTTTTGAAGGAGTTGGTAAACACGCAGCTGGCAATATGACAGACGGAGAACTTGCGGAACTCGAAGCTGCTGCCTGTCCGGGAGCCGGTGCGTGCGGAGCCCAATATACCGCGAACACAATGGCTACTGTTCTTGAATTCCTAGGTATCTCCGAGATGGGAACAAGTACACCCGGAGCTACAGATCCTCGGAAAAACGATATCGGTGTGGAGATCGGCGAACGGGTGATGGAACTTCTAGCAAATGGCACACTCCCGAGAGAATTACTCACTAAAGAAGCGTTTGAAAACGGGATCGCGTGTGCTACGGCTACTGGCGGATCCACAAACGTCGTTCTGCATCTCTTAGCAATAGCAGCGGAATGTGGAATTGATCTAGATATTGACGACTTCAATCGTGTTTCTGATAACACACCTTTAATCGGTGATTTGCGACCCGGTGGGCAATATGTAGCGCTGGATTGGGATAGAGCGGGAGGAACGCGACTACTCGCAAAGCGCTTGCTCGAGGCAAACAAAATCGATGGCGGCCAGATGACGGTGTCAGGAAAAACTATCGCGGAAGAAGCGAATCTGGCCGAAGAAACACCCGGACAAAAAGTAATTCTAGACGCTGAGCATGCC
>CAZSFJ010000038.1:0-10234 GCA_964606125.1 uncultured Dehalococcoidaceae bacterium
ACTGTCCTATCGCTATTTGGTGTTTTGCGAGTTCGAGTCTCTCAGTATGCCGTTTCAATTCCGTAAGCCATACAGCTAGCTTCATACCAAACGTCGTTGGTTCAGCGTGGATACCATGGGTTCGCCCGATACAAAGAGTATGCATGTGGGCTGTCGCCTGCTTACGCACGGCTGCTTCTAGATCTGCAAGTCCGGATTCGATTATTCGCAGAGCATCGAGACACTGGAGGGAAGTTGCCGTGTCCCAGACATCACTACTCGTCAGTCCGTAGTGAATCCAGCGACCCTCTTCTCCAAGTGATTCCGTCACGGAACGGATGAATGCGGTCACATCATGATGAGTTTCCTCAATATATGTGATGACATTTTCTGGATTGACGGTGGCATTTTTTGCGATAAGTTCTGCATCTATTTCTGGGACTGTGCCTTCTTCAGCCCAGCCTTGGGTGGCAGCAATTTCAACCTTTAACCATGTCTGGAATTTGTGATTATCTGACCAAACATTCGTCATTTCAGTACGAGAGTAGCGGGGAATCATTTTCCCTCCTATGGTTCATTTGTATATCAAGGATACTAATTCTAGGCGGTGTGTGTAGGAAACTAAAGTGAGCCGATATCCGTTCTGAAATGAGCTCCTTCAAAGGTTATTCTATTGACGTTGTCATATGTTATTTCACGAGCATCTTCCAAAGTTGTGCCAGTTCCCACTACACAAAGTACTCGTCCACCTGCTGTGATTAGATTATTGTCTTCGTCTCTGTCGGTTCCGGCAAGAAACACCTGGACGTTGTCATCAGTATTTTCAATACCGGAAATTAAATGACCGGTATCGAAGGAATTCGGATAGCCTGCTGATGCCATTATGACACCAACAGAGTACTCGTTACTCCATTCAGGACGTACGTCATTCAAAGTCTGGTTCGCAACAGCCTCAACGATGTCGATTAGGTCACTTTTCAATCGAGGCATCAAAGCCTCAGTCTCAGGATCCCCGAAACGGGCATTGATTTCAACGACTCTAGGGCCACTACTGGTCAGCATCATGCCGGGATAAATAGTTCCCTGATAAGTGAGCCCCTCAGCAGCCATCGCTGAAACCAATTTTTCCGTGACTGCCGTCTCAATAAAGTCTCGCTGTGTTTGTTTGAGCTGTGGTGGAGAGGAATACACCCCCATACCCCCGGTATTCGGGCCTTTATTCTCGTCAAAGACAGGCTTGTGGTCACAAGAGAAAGGCATGTGCCGTACTGTAATTCCGTCTGTGAAGGCATGCGCTGAGGTCTCCCATCCATACATGCGCTCCTCAATTACGACTTGTGATCCGGCACTGCCGAACCGAAGCTCAGTTAATGATTCGTTGATCGCATAAATGGCCTCATCAATCGTGTCACAAACCGTGACACCTTTGCCTGCAGCTAAGCCATTGGCTTTTATGACGCATGGCCCGTTCAATGCGCGGACGTAATTAATCGCTCTCTCCGCTGAGTCGAAGGTCTGTGATTCTGCCGTATCGATCCCATACTCTCGCATGAGAGTGTTTGCGAATGATTTTGAGGTTTCTAATTGTGCTGCACTTTTACTCGGGCCGAAAACTGGGATGTTCTCATTTCGCAAAACATCCGAAATCCCAAGTTCCAACGGGCCTTCTGGTCCAATTACCACAAGGTCCACCTGTTTTTTCTGAACTATGTTTAATACCTGGTAAGGATCATTTAGTTCGGCCGAGGAAATATTCTCACCATAGATCTCTGTGCCAGGATTACCTGGGGCTATCCATAACTTACCAAATCTCTGAGACTGAGATAATTTCCAAGCAAGAGCATGCTCTCTGCCACCATTACCCATTAGAAGAATGTTCAAATGCTAATCCTTCCCTTCAGATAGGCCCGCGCGTGACCGCCGATCAATACGCGATTCGATGATAGCTCACAGTATAAGGTGCCACCTCGAGGTGATAATTGTTCCGCGACCATCTTCAATTTGCCAAGGCGTCCACTCCAGTATGGAGTCAAAAGTGTATGGGCAGAGCCGGTAACCGGATCCTCGTCTATTCCTAGGCCGGGCGCGAAGAAGCGTGAAACAAAGTCGATATGGCCTCCGGGTGCCGTGACTATTAGTCCTCGCGCTTTCAGCCTGGCGATTGCAGTGAAATCGGGTTCCAAATCGAGCAGAATTTGTTTGTCTTCAAAGACAGCCATCAGATCAAATTTTCCTTTAAATAGTAACGATGGTTCGGCCCCAAGGCAGTCAGCGACAAGGTTGGCGTTTTGTAATTGGCCAGGTGGATCGAGAGGAAAATCGAGATATATGATGTCGACATCCATCGAAGCACGTAGTAATCCATTCGCGCTGATAAACTCGATTGCATCGAAGGTGGTCTGATACCCCTCTTCGAATAATATAAATGCTGCAGCGAGGGTTGCATGTCCGCACAGCTCTACTTCAGACATGGGAGTAAACCAACGGATTGCGAAGGGAATCGATCCCAAGTTGACGAAAGCAGTTTCCGACAGATTGTTTTCTGCGGCGATAGATTGCATAGTCTCGGCGGGCAACGCCTCATGAAGTAGGCACACCGCAGCTGGATTACCTGAGAACAACGTATCAGTGAATGCGTCGACTTGGAAGATTTGGATTTCCATCAAAATGGGCCCATCAAATTTTTATTCCCACTCTATTGTGCCTGGGGTTTTTTAATTTATGTCGTACACGACTCTGTTCACTTCGGGTACCTCATTTGTAATTCTGTTACTGATGGCAGTCAGGAGTTCGTATGGCAATTTAGCCCAGTCAGCTGTCATAGCATCCTCGGCGGTTATACACCGGAGCGCGATCACATTTCCGTATGTTCGGAAATCACCCTGTACCCCTACAGATCTTGTATTAGTGAGGACCGCAAAAGATTGCCATAGTTCTGAAGCTGATCCGGATCGGAGCAATTCATCTTGGAGTATGCTGTCGGCTCGTCTTAATATATCGAGCTTCTCTTCTGTTATATCACCGATGACTCTGATTGCTAATCCCGGCCCAGGGAAGGGCTGGCGGTCGATGATTTCAGGGCTGATACCCATTGCTCGACCTACATTACGAACTTCGTCTTTGAATAAATTCCGGAGCGGTTCAATCAGACGTAATTGCATGTCATCGGGGAGCCCTCCAACATTATGATGGCTTTTGATTTTTACGGCTGCATCGCTACCAGTTCCCGCAGATTCAATTACGTCCGGATAGAGTGTCCCTTGGACCAGAAATTCCGCACCTTCGGACTGACTCGTTTCTCGTTCAAACACTCGTATGAATGTTTCGCCGATGACAATACGCTTTGTTTCGGGGTCGTTAATATCTTTTAGTTTTTGAAGGAACTGTTCTCGAGCATCAACATGACGAAGTTTTATCCCCATATGTTCTCTGAATGTTTGAACGACTTGTTCCACTTCGTTCTGTCGCAGGAGACCGTTGTCCACGAATATGCAGGTCAGCTGATTGCCGATTGCCTCGTGAACGAGTGCCGCAGCAACGGCTGAGTCCACGCCACCAGAAAGTCCACAAATGACCTCAGCATTTCCTACCAACTCTCTTACCTGCTGGATAGTTTCGTCAATGAACGATTCAGGGTCCCATGTGCCGCGACATTTCACGATTTCAAAAAGGAAGTTGTGTAATAGTTGCGTGCCACCTGTTGTATGAACGACTTCAGGATGGAACTGTATCCCAAAACGGTTTGTATCATCCGTGAACGCGACGATGGGAGCATTTTCTGATTCTGCCAATATCCTGAACCCGTCCGGTAGTTTCAGTACATTGTCTCCATGTGACGCCCAAACCTCGAATGATCTAGGTAGTCCGTCGAACAACGGATGCTGTGGCCCAGATTGGCTGATTATCGCTGAACCGTATTCACGCTCATCAGCGGAAGAGACTTCCCCTCCAAACTGGTCAGCAAGTAGCTGCATACCGTAGCAGATTCCCAATACAGGCAAGTCGCTATCAATGAGGTACGAAGGTAGGGATGGCGCAGCGCTGTCATAGACTGACGCAGGGCCTCCCGAAAGCACAAACCCTTTCACATCTAGGTGAGCGAAAGTTTCTGGTGAGGCATCCCAAGCAATTAATTCTGAGTAAACGCCTGCCTCTCGGATACGCCGAACGATGAGCATGGAATACTGTGAGCCGTAGTCCAGAACGACGATTGATTCTTTGTTTTCGGAGGTATTAGCCATTTCGTCGTACTCTTCCTTAGACGCTCTAGAAAATTATATTACTCGGTTACCCTTTAGCATGGTGGGACGGAGTTGAAGCATGCCTGTTATCGATGTCACACAAACTCATGAAGTTATCGATGCACTGTTTGCTAATGAGGTGGTAGGTATTCCAACGGATACCGTGTACGGGCTAGCTGCGAGGCCGAATCGTACGGCAATCAAGAGGATGATTGATTTAAAAAAGGGGCGAGATAAAGATCAGCCTATAGCTATCCTATTCTCCGAGCTGGAGAAACTTGAACAATACGGTGTTGATTTCAAAAAGATTCAATCTCTTGGAGAGTTTTGGCCAGGAGCTCTAACCGTAGTGACTTCTGCCAGTACGAATCTTTTACCAATACCTGTGGTTACTGAAGAAGGGACCGTCGGCGTACGTATCCCTGACAACGAGATCACCATTCAAATCATCGAAAAATGTGGTGGAGTACTGGCGGTGTCCAGCGCGAACCATCATGGAGACAAGCCAGCCCTCAATGCATCGGAAGTCGCCCAGCAGTTTGGTGGTGAACTGTTGGTGCTAGACGGTGGAGTAAGCCCAGGTGGTACTGCATCGACCGTGGTTGATATGACTTCCGAAGCTCCAACATTGCTTCGCGAAGGTGAGATAAATATCGAAGAGATAAAAAGATGTCTGAGCAAGGACTGAATAACGAACCCCGCACAACCCCCTTTCTGCACTATGCGGAATGGTTTGAATTAGCTGAATCAATTGAGCCACAGCCGCAGGCTGCTGCATTTGCCACGAGCAGTGCTGAAGCCATGCCATCGGTGCGTATGGTGCTTGTGAGACATTGGGGGGAACAAGGATTCGACGTGTTTACTGATTTGCGGTCCGGTAAGAGTCAAGATATTTCATCCAATCCTCGTGCTGAATTGAATTGGCATTGGAAAGGATTGGGAGCTCAAGTGCGAGTGAGTGGCAGTGTGATATCTATTCCTTCTGCCGAAGTCGAACAGTATTGGAGTGGGCGGCCAAGAGAGAGCCAAATATCAGCTTCAGTATCTAATCAGTCAGCGCCGATCGAGGATAGGGTGGCGTTGGATCGGAATCGAGGAAAATTCATTGAAACAATTAATAATGATGAGAAAATCCTAGTACCAGACAATTGGGGAGGGTTCCGCATAGTTCCAGTTCGTTTTGAATTCTGGGTGCATGACGACTATCGTTTTCACCACAGAATTGAATACCGCACAACTTCTCAAGGTTGGAGAACTCAGATTCTCCAACCTTGAGTTCAGTAGTCGATTAAGTGGTACTGTAAACGAAATCGACTTAACGCTTTGGACAATGTATGAAGATTGCTATCGGTTCAGATCATGCGGGATTCGCGCTAAAAACCCTTCTTAAAAAATTGCTAGAGGATTTTGGTGATGAGGTGCAAGATTTCGGGACCGATAGTGAAGAGTCATGCGACTATCCCGATATTGCTTTCCCGTTAGGTGAATCAGTAGCCAGTGGTAACCATGATTTCGGTATCTTGATATGTTCAAACGGTGTCGGCCCCTCGATTGCAGCTAATAAGGTGCCAGGTATCCGTGCGGCGATTTGTCATGATGTCTTTGCCGCAAAGCGAGCGAGGCAACACACGAATGTAAATGTTTTATGCCTAGGTGCCTGGTCGATTGGGCAGGGCCATGCGTCCGAAATAGTCAGTTCGTTCCGTAGTGCCGAGTTCGAAGGTGGGCGACACGAAAGACGACTTTCGAAAATCGATGATTTCGAACGAGAGCGGTAAAGTGTGTGCACAACGAGCATGTGTCGGCAGTAACTAAGTTTACAAGTAATGAGTATCTTCTCACCACTAGCTCAATTCATTATCTCCATATTTAGACTGCTCTCTGCATTGGTTGTCTATTGGCTTCGGCTGTCACACCCGGAACATAAAGGCGTGATAGAGAGCGAGACTGTCGGTGATTCAATCGAGATTATTCGTGATCCGAGCGGAGTCGCTCATGTGTTTGCTGAAACCAGCCAGGATGCATTTTGGGGTAATGGTTTTGTTCATGCACAGGACAGGCTTTGGCAGATGGAGACGTTTAGGCGATTTGCTCGTGGCCAACTTGCAGAATTAGCTGGCGAATCAGCATTCGAGTCAGATCTCTTAATGCGTAAGATTGGATTGTATCGGGTTGCGTCAGAGGACGTCAATTTGCTCGATAGTCAAGATCTTCAGCTGCTGGAAGCATATGTTCAAGGAGTTGCTGCAGGTGTGAATTCTCTTCGATCATTGCCGCCAGAATTTCATCTGACAGGCACTAAATTCGACCCTTGGTCGGTCGAAGATGTAATGATTACGGCTAGATTAATTCTTTTCAGCTTTGCTGGTAACTGGCGCACGGAATTAATTAGAGAGAAGCTACTAAGCACGATAGATCAAAAATATTGGGGGCTCTTTGAGCCAGTACATCCGGATGCGTTTACTGCCTCTAAGTCCGATTACGCGCCTGGCGGGCGAGATGCCAAGGAACGGCTACTTGAATCGTATAACCAGGCAAAGCAATGGCTTCCGGTTTCAACGGGAGCCTCGAATGCGTGGACTACACAATCCATTCTTGACGGCAAAACACAGCTTTTACTAGCTGGCGATCCTCATGTGGAACTGAGATTACCAGGCCTGTTTCATGTGTCACACATGCGAGGAGGCGATTTCGAGGTCACCGGAGCCGGGATTGCAGGGATACCCGGGGTGTTGATGGGTCATAACGAATCAGTTGCCTGGTCGATTACAGCGGGCACTGCTGATGTAGCTGATTGTGTCATTGAGGAGATAAGTACGAGCTATGATGGAGATACGAAGCAACCCCTGATGTACATAACGCCGGATGGCACTGAGAAATTTAAATCATCCAGTGAATTGATCGGAATCAAGAGAAACGGCCATATTGAATATGTAGAAGAAACAATATTGGAGAGTAGACATGGGCCCATTATCAGCCCACTTGATCTGGATGATTCTCGAATGATTGCGCTGAGTAGTACGGCTCTGACTCCCTCTGATGTGGGGCATACATTTATTAGACTTATGCGAGCGAGGACTGTTGAAGAATTATCCGATGGCTTGAAAGACTGGCCGGGTACTACTTTCAATTTTGTTATGGCAGATATAGATGGAAATATTGGCTACCGATTGGCTGGCAAAGTTTTCACCCATAAACCTGGTGAAGGGTTGTTTCCTCGGAACGGTTCGGAATCTTCTGGAATTTCACCTGTTCATCCGGCTGAAGTGATGCCAGCCATAACGAATCCTGCCGATCGGTCGATTGTATCCGCAAATCAGGCCGCTGGCAGCGCGCTGGAACTTGGAGAAGATTGGGCTGAGCCCCGACGAGCAGAGCGAATTCAGGAATTACTTAACTCAGCAGAAGTCCATTCGCCAGAATTGTTCAAACAAATTCAATGCGACAAATTTTCGGCTAACTTGGTGGCGTTGCGTGATATTTTGCTCCCGTTTGTTCGCAGCGCCCAATGTTTGTCGATAATAAATACGTGGGATGGTTCTCTTGCGACCTCAAAGTCCGGTGGATCCCTTCTGAGTTACGTTTCTGCAGCAATTGCTAAAGAACTGAGCGAGCGTATTACGAGTGAGCATGCCGAGTTGTTAAGAGGCCAGATTGATTTGAACGGCGATGGATACACGTCGTTTTCCACGCGTAATCAAGGATGGGTCGTGACTGCAGTTAGCGATCCAAGCATGCCGTGGTTTCGTGATCAGAACGACTACGAGGCGGTGATTGCAAAGGCGCTGGATATCGGAAAGAGCAAATTCGAACTATCTTCAAATGAAACTGACTGGTTTTCCACATTTCAACCTAGGCACTCTCTTTACGCCATACCGATCGTTGGGCGACTCTGGTCTTCGAGTACCATGGGATTCGGTGGGGATATTAATACGGTGTCCCAAGGTGCGTACAGAGAGGTCGGGAACACACGAGAAGTGATTGTTACCGCGGGATATCGTCAAGTGTTAACGGTTGACTCCTGGGACCAGTCGGAATTCTCAATCCCGACTGGGATATCGGGAATCCCCGGCCATCCGAACTATTTGGATTTGTCCCAGGAATTCTCCGATGGGGAATATCGGCCCCTGTTGTGGCGGGAATCTTCAATTAGAGAAACGATGGTATCTAGACTACTTATTACCAGGGATAGAGGCTTTTGAAAGGAATATCCATGGATTTAGAGAAACGAATGGAGAGCTATCGACAAATCCTTGAAAATGAGATGCAGGATATTGTTTCCAAAGAGGGGCAACTATATGATTGGATGCGCTATCACCTCGGTTGGGTCGATCAATTTGGCTCACCCAGCTCAGGCTCGCCTGGAAAACATATTCGAGCATGTGCGATGCTATTAACGGCAGAAGTATGCGGCGCTAGTCACGAAGATCTGTTGAGATTTGCCCCGCTTGCCGCGTCTATCGAACTAATACATAATTTCTCTCTGCTACATGATGATGTTGAAGATGAAAGCGAAACACGTCGTGGACGAGCAACCCTCTGGACGTTTGCCGGTTTGGCTCAGGCGATCAACACTGGTGACGGAATGTTCGCGATCGCGCGAACTGCACAATATCGACTTGCCAAAAATGGGTTTAGCCCTGGAGTAGTTCTCGAGAGTATGAAAGTTCTTGACGAGACTTGCCTTAGATTGGTCGAGGGTCAACAGATGGATATCGACTTTGAGGATCGAGTAGATGTCACTGAATCTGAATATATCGAAATGGCACTTGGCAAAACAGCGGCTATGTTCGCTGCGCCACTTTCATGCGGTGCTCTATTGGCGGGTGCTCCGAGGAATGTGGTGTCGGCATTTCATCAGGCTGGACTTGCATTGGGATTGGGCTTTCAGATGATCGATGACGTGCTAGGAGTTTGGGGTGACACTGAACAAACAGGTAAGCCGGTCGGGGATGATTTACGAACTCTTAAAATGACATATCCGATTATCTACGGCCGTGACCACGATTCAAAACCTGGAACTGAATTTGCCGAGCAATATATAACTCCGCCAAGAACGGAGGCAGATATACGGGTTCTCACTCAACTTCTGACTGATACGGGTGCACGAGAATTCACGGAGCAGCGAGCCGACGAGGAAATCAACAATGCAAGAAGTATACTGTCAGCCATCCCGCTCGAGACCAACTATCAGCAAACGCTGCAGGAATTTTCTGACCTCCTAGTGGGCAGAGTGAGTTAAAATTTTATGAATGCTATCAACTGTGTCGTAGGTTGAACTCAGGGACTGAATAGATGCCGAAACAAACGATCGCGGATATTGATCTCCACGGGAAAACAGTTCTACTAAGAGTCGATTACAACGTGCAGTTTGATGATTCGGGTGAAATCCTTGATGATCACCGTCTCAAAGAATCGATTCCAACCATTAGAGCACTTCAAGACAAGGAAGCACGAGTCGTCATCTGTTCGCATAGAGGTAGACCTAACGGAGAGTTTGTCGATGAGTTACGAAATCAACCTGTAGCCGCTCATCTATCAAAGCTGTTGGGGCAGCAAGTAAACGCTCTAGATGAAGCGATAGGCCCTGAGGTCAAGAAAACTGTGACTAAACTTGCGGGTGGCGAAATAGTACTGCTAGAGAACGTTCGATTCTATGAGGGTGAGGAAGCTAACGATCCAAGTTTTGCAAGAGAATTGGCATCGTTAGCCGATGTTTTTGTGTCAGACGCTTTTGGGACGGCTCACCGTGCCCACGCCTCAGTAGTTGGGGTCGGATTTTATTTACCGGCAATATCAGGTCTCTTAATGCAGAAGGAGCTCGATTACTTGAGTCGAGTTACTGAGTCAATTGAGAGACCATTTGGAATAATTCTTGGCGGTGGAAAAGTTGCAGAAAAGTTGCGAATACTAGGCCACCTGGCTGATCAAGCGGACGTCATCTGTGTTGGCGGAGGGATAGCTAATACGTTTCTGCAGGGCCAAGGGATCGACGTTGGTGATTCTCTTGTTGA
>CAZSFJ010000038.1:10244-11473 GCA_964606125.1 uncultured Dehalococcoidaceae bacterium
TCTGTCTCTCATGCGTATTGCATCCGGCAGACGTGACCTCAAGTTAGTTCTGCCTACTGACGTTGTAGTTTCTGATCCGAGTGGATCTACCGTAAGTACTGTGTCGGTCAATCGAGTGCCTCCTGGTTTCCGAATACTTGATCTCGGGCGACAAACCGTGGAGGATATTCGTGAAGCACTTAAACCGATGAAAACTATCGTTTGGAATGGTCCGGTTGGTTTGTTTGAACGGAGCCCATTCGATACGGGGAGTATTGAAATCGCCAAAATTCTTGCTGACTCCGTAGGTGCAACCACCGTCGTTGGTGGGGGCGAAACAGCTGCCGCAGTGTCAAAAGCTGGGGTTGGTGGCAGACTTTCACATGTGTCAACGGGGGGAGGAGCGTCCCTACAGATGCTTGAAGGGATCAACCTTCCTGGCGTAGAAGTATTACTCGATTCTGAAGGATAGTGCGGTCCGTTGTGACGCTATAGACTGGTTTTATGGATATTGAACTGATCAAAAGACTTTCCCAACCCTCAGAACAAAAAGTTTTATTTTGTGTAATTGATGGTTTAGGGGGACTGCCTGGTCCCACAGGGGAGACTGCTCTCGAAGCTGCTGCTACTCCCAATCTTGACAGACTTGCATCTGAGGGTTCTCAAGGAAGAACTTTACCGGTCGGATTCGGTATAACGCCAGGTTCAGGCCCGGGCCACATGGCGTTGTTTGGCTATGACCCACTCACGTATGAAATAGGCCGAGGCGCTCTTGAGGCTACCGGTATTGACTTCACCCTCACGACGAACGATTTAGCAGCGCGCGGAAATCTGTGCAATTTATCATCGGAAGGCTTAATAACTGATCGGCGGGCAGGCCGACTTGATACTGAAATAACAGCACACGTATGTGATTCACTCTCAGATATCACATTAGACCAAATTTCCACTCATGTATTAGCAGTGCGTGAACAACGCTTTGTAGTGATTTTTCGTGGTGATGAATTATCAGACGATATTAGTGAAACAGATCCACAACAGGAGAATGTGACTGCCCTCACTTGCAAACCACTAAACGGCACAATTCAGGCTGAGCGGACCGCATCTGTGGTTAGGAGGTGGGTTAACGCTGCTCACGAGAGATTGTCCGGGCGTGATCGAGGAAATGGACTTTTGTTACGTGGTTGGTCGACACGGCCGACACTCCCAGATTTTTCTGAAATATGGAAGATGCGCTCGGCAGCATGTGC
>CAZSFJ010000039.1:0-11232 GCA_964606125.1 uncultured Dehalococcoidaceae bacterium
AATCAGCAGAAATCTCATATCACCGTTAAGATTTGATCACTTGAAATGAGCTTGGCCTCTGTGGGCGAAGTCTTGGGGGTGTTTTCATGGCAAAGATTCCTGCAAATCTTAACGACATAGATGAAAAATGGTTAAGTGAAATTCTGACCGATTCGGGTGTAATTTCAACTGACAATAGAGTTGGGACGATTACTAAAGATTCTCACGGGGCCGGCCTTGGCTACCTGAGTGAAATCGAACGTATTAATATCTCGTACGACTTAGCCGATACGAAGGCTCCAGATCGGCTAATTGCGAAATTTCCCACACCTTCTCCAAAATCTCGAGCATTAGCTACGTTATTTGATAGTTATCAGCGTGAAGTGTTGTTTTACAGGGATTTTATTCCAAACCTTGATATAGCAGCCCCACGATGCTATTGGGCAGATATTGAAGACGAGCCTGTTGCCGGTCGGATCATTGGTAAAATTCTCCAGATGCTCCCAGATGCAGTTGTGGTCCGACTATTGGACAAACTTCTGGAGAGTGCCGGACAGAATCAACGAAAATCAGGGCTTTTACTGGAAGATCTTTCTGATGCACGAGTAGGTGATCAGGTCGCAGGATGTGATGTTGAGGATGCAAAAGCAGCATTGCGGTCTATCTCGAAGTTTCATGCTGAGTTTTGGGGTCGGAAAAATCCCGACGTCGATTGGATCCATAACGGTGCCAACCAAAGCAAGATTCAGCATGGGTTGTTTATGAAGGCACTGCCAGCCTATCGAGAACTATTTGAAGATGTAATTGATGAAACAGTCAGTGGACAGCTGAATTGGCTGATCGAACATGGAGCTGAGGTTCTTGAGAGATGTAACCGGAATACGACATTGATACATGGCGACTTCCGTTTAGATAATATTTTTTTCCGAGATGACGGATCGGACCCAGTACTGATAGATTTTCAGACAGTTAACGTTTATACCCCAATGACCGATATCGCTTATTTTCTTCTGCCAAATCTGAGAGATGAATTTCAGGGTTCGCAAATGGAATTGGTCAGATACTACTGGGAATCATTGATTTCTGAGGGGGTCTCTAATTATTCTTGGGAGGATTGTCTTGAAGACTATGAGCTGGCTCAGTGGTGGCTAATTCATAGAGGGGTAATATTGATCGGGCTGATAGATTTTTCTCATCCTAGGGGTGGATTGCTGATTGAAACAGCAGTTCGCAGAGGACTGAAGGGTGGATTAGCAAGCTTGCCTTTACCATGGTGATTAGAGAATAAGCTTGGTCGTATGACTTCAGGTATGTTTGGGAGTGCTTCAAGTGACCGAAGAATCGATTGTCAGAATTGAAAATGATCTACGACTTCGTCGCCCAATTTTGATATGTGGGTGGAGTGGTTGGAACGATGCTGGTATGGCAGCTTCCGATTCGGTGGCTTTCATAAGAACCCGCCTTAAATTCCAAAAAGTGGCCGAAATAGATCCCGACTCGTTTTATGATTTCACGCAAGTAAGGCCTACGGTACATCTATCGAATGGTGAACGCATTCTGAAGTGGCCATCGAATGAGATTTCTGCCCAGCGGTTTGAGCATAATGAACGTGATTTGATGTTATTACATGGGATCGAACCCCATTTAGCTTGGCAAACATACGTTGATAGTGTTTTGAAGATATGTCGAGAATACGAGGTATCTGGAGTCATACTTCTTGGCGCACTTTTGTCTGATGTTAGCCATCGATCGGAGAGCACTGTTAATGGATCTAGCACGGACGATGAACTTGCAGCCTTACTGGAGTTAGAGCCCCGTACACGCGGGAGTTATGAGGGTCCCACGGGTATTGTAGGAGTGATGTCAGAGGCTTTGCGGAACGCTGATATACCATCAGCATCTTTGTGGGCTAACGCGCCATATTATTTGGGTTCGGGCAAGAATCCTCGTTGTCAGTTGGCTTTACTTAAACGAATCAACAGGACATTCGGCCTAGAGATGTCACTGCATGATATGGAAAGCCGTATCACTCGCTGGGAAGCCAGAATCGAAGCCGAACTGAATAAGGATCCTGATCTGGCAGCATTGGCAGATAAGATCGAAAACCCGGATGAGGAAACTTCAGAGGAGTCAGATGTACTCCCTGATAGCGAGGACATTGTCGACGAAATTGAGAATTTTTTCCGCGAACAACAGGAAGAAGATTCTGCCTAGTTATAGGGCTGACTTGCGCTCTTGCTTGTGAATATATAATCTAATTGATAACAAAGTTCAGGTCTTTAATCTGGTCCCGAGAGGCTAGGAAGGCGAAGTATGAGACACTGCCACAAGTTTGGTCATAGTGCTGCGGCACAAAATCAGAAGAATACGTCCCCAATGAGGGGATTTTTTTTTACCACTTTGCCTATAGATGGAAATAAATTACGGGGTTTTCGATGAATTCCGGAACAGCAGTGGTCCTAGATAACGTGGCCGTAGATCGAACTGTTCGTAGGTTGGCTCATGAGATAATTGAGTTCCATAATGGTGTTGCGGATATTGTGTTGGTAGGCATACAGAAGGGTGGGGCCCTTCTAACGAGACAATTGATTCGCGAGATTTCGAATATTGAGGACACTCCTGTTAAATGGGGCACTTTAGATATCACATTGCATCGGGATGATTTAGGGCTTGCGGGGCTTCCCTCAGCGCCATCTGGGTCAGATCTTCCTGATATAGATAACCGCATTGTAGTACTCGTGGATGATGTGTTGTTTACAGGTCGCAGTGTTCGCGCCGCACTGGATGCTATTAATTATCTCGGGCGCCCGAAGGCTGTTCGATTGGCAGTACTGGTGGATAGGGGCCACCGTGAACTCCCAATTCGAGCCGATATCGTTGGGAAAAACATTCCTACTGCTATGGCTGATGAGATTCAGATTTCCGAACTGGATCAACGAATTGATAGTGTCCTCTTGAGGCGAGGTAAGGGTTAGTGATGAGCGAGGATAGAAAATATTCCTCAGATCTTGAGGATGCTAATTTTACAGAAGGACAGCCTGATCTCATATGGAATCATGAGAACGTGCTCGATTTGGATGATTTCGCACTTCAAGAAATAGAAACTGTCATTACTCTTGCTGAGCAAATGAGAGAAGTGTTGGATCGCCGTATTGCTCGAGCACCGGCTTTGCGTGGATTTACCGTAGTAAATCTATTTTTCGAGCCATCCACGAGAACTCGTGCGTCATTTGAACTTGCTGGGAAGGTACTGGGTGCAGACGTAATTAGTGTGAGCGCTGATAACTCTTCGGTAGTCAAAGGTGAGTCACTAATTGATACCGTTAAAACATTAAGTGCTATGCGAGCTGACGCAATCGTGATGCGCCATTCGATGTCAGGTGCACCGTATTTGGCTTCGGCTTATACCAATGCAGCGATAATAAATGCTGGAGATGGTTCACACGCACATCCTACTCAGGCTCTTCTTGATATATACACATTGAAACAGCGTCTGGGTAGTCTGGAAGGCAAAAAAATTGTCATGGTAGGAGATATATCGCATTCCCGAGTGGCACGCTCGGGAATATGGGGTTTCTCGGCTATGGGCGCGGAAGTTGTTCTTTGTGGTCCCCCAACATTACTTCCTGCCGGATTCAATGAGAATATTCATACGTCCCCTAAATCAAGTTATTTGCCGTCGGTCCAGGTGGAAACTGATATCGATGTGGCACTTGCCGATGCCGACGTGGTCATGGCCTTGCGACTGCAAAAAGAGCGCCAACAAGGTGGTCTTTTGCCGTCATTGCGGGAGTATTCGAAGCTGTATCAAGTGACCCAAGAGCGCCTGAGCCAAGCCAAGCAAGATCATATTCTCATGCATCCAGGTCCAAAAAATGAAGGTATAGAGATCGCAGGCGATGTTGCCTCTGGAAGTAATTCGACTATAGAGGAACAGGTTACAAATGGGGTAGCTGTCCGTATGGCGTTGTTATACCTATTGGCTGGAAAAGGACAGGCAGGCACCAATTGACAACCTTGGCAATTCATAATGCTCGAGTAATTGACCCAAAATTAGGCCTAGACGGCTTAATGGATATAGTGGTGGTTGATGGCCGAATAGCTCGAATAGGCCCAAATGAGGCTGAGATGGTGATAGAAGCAGAGCGTATCGATGCCAGCGGTTTAACTGTAACGCCTGGTTTTGTTGACCTTCATTGCCACCTTAGAGAACCAGGGTTTGAACAGAAGGAAACTATTGCCACAGGCACATCAGCAGCAGCCAAAGGGGGATTCACAACTGTCTGTGCAATGCCAAATACTGACCCGCCGCTTGACTCCCAAGCGACCGCTGAAAGTGTTCTCCATCAAATTGAACAATCTGCATTAGTGAGAGTTCTCCCAATTGGTTGTATCACGCGGGGACGAGCAGGAAATGAACTTGCACCCGCTGCTGAACTTGTCGAGTCAGGAGTTGTTGCGATATCCGATGACGGAGATGCGGTAGCAAATACCGCTCTCATGCAGGCAGCCCTATCTTATAGCTCATTATTTGCGCTCCCGGTTGTTCAGCATGCAGAGGATCCAGCACTTGTAGCCAATGGGCAGATCCATGAGGGATGGGTATCTACAAGATTGGGATTACGGGGTCGACCTTCTTCGGCAGAGGAAATATTGGTGGCGAGGGATATCGCATTAGCAGAGGTCACGGGTGGTCATCTTCATTTGGCTCATATCTCCACTTCAGGTTCAGTTGCACTTATCGCCGCGGCTAAGGATAGAGGGATTCATGTGACGGCTGAGGTCACCCCTCACCATCTCACATTGACCCACGAGATAGTTGCATTCGACGGACAATCCCCAGCGATTCAGTACGATACATCAGCAAAAGTGAACCCGCCACTGCGTGAACATCGAGATCTAGCGATGTTAACTGAAGCGGTTGCCCGAGGAACCGTAGATGCTATTGCCACTGATCACGCTCCTCATTCAAAATCTGATAAAGAAATCGAATTTGATTTGGCAGCGCCCGGGATTTCGATGCTTGAAACTGCATTTGGACTGGCTATGAAAAGAGTGCATGACGGGTCACTTAATTTGTCGACCTTGATTAAAACTTTCACCAGCGGTCCAGTAGACTCGTGGTCTTTGGAAAAGCGCACAAATACCCCCGGCTTAGGGACTCTCTCACCTGGTTCACCTGCCGATATAGCGATTATTGACCCAGATTTATTGTGGAAAGTAGACACGCAGGAATTTCTGTCAAAAGGTAAAAATACTCCGCTAGATGGCTGGGAATTGAAAGGGAAAGTATTAGCGACATTATTCAATGGTGAACCTGTCTATGTAGGTTCGGAGATGTCCTCTAGGCTGCGGTTGAACTATGAAGGTGTTAGATAATTGATGTCAGACGAAACAAGTAACCAGAAAATTGCTCATCTAGTACTCAGTGATGGCAGATATTTTTCTGGTCAGGCAATGGGTGCCGGCACGCGAGTAACTGGTGAGGTTGTATTTACTACCTCGATGACCGGGTACCAGGAAGCATTGACTGATCCGTCTTTCGCGGGGCAAATCCTTACGATGACATTTCCTCTTCAGGGTAACTATGGAGTGACGTCTTACAATAATGAAAGTGATCGGATTCATGCTCGTGGATTTGTGGTGCGGGAGTTAACGGAACTACCCAGCCACCGTAACTCAATTATGACCTTGGATACATTCTTAGCGAATCAAAATATTCTTGCTCTCACTGGTGTCGATACTAGGTCATTAGCTAGGCATTTGCGTTCGTCTGGTGTCCTTATGGGGACGATTACAGTTGATGAAACCGTAGAAGAAGCAGTACGTCGACTTCGGATGGAACCTAATTATGTGATGGGAAACTACGTTGAAGAGGTGACTTCTACTTCGATCCACCAATACGCCGCTTCCGACAAATTATCTGAATCTGAAGGAGCTGTGTCAGTTGACTCACCACATATTGTCCTTCTTGATCTTGGCGTGAAGAATAACATTATGAGACTGCTGAAGGCGCGAGGTTGCAGAATTACCGTGGTTCCGCATAATACTGATGCTGCTGAGATTGCAAATCTGACGCCAGACGGCATTCTACTATCGCCAGGACCGGGTGACCCTGAGCTGTTGGGTGAAGTTACTAAAACTGTAAAAAGTCTCGTGGGTAGTGCTCCTATATTGGGTATATGTTTAGGACATCAGGTAGTGGCCAAAGCATTTGGCGCTACGACATATAAAATGAAGTTTGGTCATAGAGGGGCTAATCATCCAGTCATCGATACCGTTACTGGTCAGGTATATATAACTTCTCAGAACCATGGATTTGCTGTGGATGCTTCAGGACTCTCAGCAGATATCGAGGTTACTCAGGTACACCTAAACGATGATTCTGTTGAGGCAATGGAGCATCGTACTGAACCGGTATTCACGCTGCAGTATCATTCAGAGGCGTCACCTGGTCCGAATGATACTGAATATATTTTCGATAAATTTATGGCACTCGTTAAAGAAGGGATATGATCATTTCATTGTTATCTGATCCTGAATCGTTGCATCGTGATTACGAGAAGAAAAGAAATGCGGACTGGGATTCCGTGTTTTTGAATAACTCTGGAGTCCTGCCAAATTATTGGGAGTATTGGGAGTCATTTTCCAGTGGATGGCGAGTGCCTATCCAGTTTCTTCAACCGGTTGGACTTGATTCTCCAAGGAGTTTCGAGGAACTCGAGCCGCTTCTGAGTCTACTCGACAAATCGAGTGAGGTAGATGTCCCGCCTACCGACTGGATGCATATCACATGGGCACATGTGGGTTTTCTGATGGCTGCAGATATCATGTGGTCACAGGTGGAGACCTTTTATGTGAATTCCAGCCCAAGACTTCGTAGAGTGGAGCCGTTTGACATTTCGCTATTAGGCATATCGGTGGATTCGGATGGATGTATTTATGTCGGAGTTTCCGATGATGGCCTTTTTAGAGAAGCGCGGAAACAAGCTAGGAATGGTGTTCCGAAAGTGTATGAAGTTCTTAGAGAGTCTGCAGATTTTGCGACGGGTCAAGATTTGTTTGTTCCTCGAATCGTGATTGGTCACTTAAATGGTCAGGGTACACGCGACGCGTTATTTGAGAACTTATCGCCTTGGAGAGAGACGAACTTCGGGAGGGTGTCTCTCACACATTTACAGATTGGCAGAGTCCCAATTATGCCTCATGACCATTACGCGTCACTTGATATTGTTGCACAAATAGAAATGCGCGGTGAAAAGTATAGAGAGGGATATCACAACTAATTATGACTAGTAATGTTTTGGTGGTCGTGTAGTACATGGACGAAAAGAAACCTGAATCAGTTTTGATAATTGGGAATGGACCAATAGTTATTGGGCAAGCAGCTGAGTTTGATTATGCTGGGACCCAAGCCTGTAAAGCGATGCGTGAAGAAGGGGTTCGGTCGATTCTGGTAAACTCTAATCCAGCTACGATCATGACCGATGACGGTGTGGCTGATGTTACATATATTGAACCATTAACTGTGGAAGTTCTGACCCGAATTATAGATAGGGAACGACCTGACGCCGTGTTGCCTACGCTTGGTGGTCAAACTGGACTCAATCTAGGTATGGAGCTCGCCAAGCAAGGCATCCTTGAAAAATATAATGTTCGGATGCTTGGTTCGACCGTTGAGACCATCCACCGGGCCGAAGACAGAGAAGCATTCCGATCTTTGTTGGATGAACTTGGTGAACCGTATCCCGTATCAGTGATAGTCGAGACCTGGGAAGCGGGACTTGCCGCGTTAGAGGAGATAGGATTGCCTGCGGGGATCAGCCCCGCATATACATTAGGTGGAAGTGGCGGTGGTATTGCGACTTCGCATAAAGAATACGAAGAAATAATAAAATCTGGGTTGGAAGCGTCTCCAATTACTCAAGTTCTTGTTGAAAAAAGTCTCCTCGGCTGGAAGGAACTTGAATATGAAGTTATGCGCGACGGTAATGATACGTGCATAACTATATGTAATATGGAAAATCTGGACCCTATGGGAGTGCATACAGGGGATTCTATAGTTGTAGCTCCCTCCCAAACACTGACGGATAAGGAATATCAAATGTTGCGGAACAGTGCTCTGAGGATAATCAGAGCGCTTGGAATAAATGGTGGCTGTAACGTGCAATTTGCTCTTGCGCCCCGATTTGACGGTTCGTCGAAGGATGTTGACCAAGATCAATCTCATCCGGAATATCACGTGATCGAGGTTAACCCGCGGGTATCACGTTCCTCAGCGCTAGCCTCCAAGGCCACGGGTTATCCAATTGCCAGAGTGGCTGCGAAGCTGGCACTAGGGAAGAAATTACATGAAATAGAGAATGCGGTAACTCGAAGAACGACGGCGGCTTTTGAACCTGCACTGGATTACACGGTAGTGAAGATTCCCCGATGGCCATTCGACAAATTTTCTTCTGGTGACAGAATTCTTGGGACTCAGATGAAGGCAACGGGGGAGGTGATGTCCATCGCCCGTACATTTGAAGAAGCTCTTCAAAAGGCAGTGAGATCTCTCGAAGTAGGCGGACGTTCTATTCTCTGGGAGCGTCCCGAATGGGTTGAAGATCCATATTTAGACGCCACTGATGAACGTATATGGTCTTTGATTTCGGCCCTTCGTCATCACCTAAGTCCTCGTGCGTTATCGGATTTAACTGGGGTTGACATGTGGTTTTTAGAACGCTTAAAGCGAATAATCGACATGGAGAAGAATCTCCTTTCAAATGATCTCACACCGAATCTACTACGTAGTGCAAAGCGCCTAGGTTTTGCTGATAAAGATATAGCGACTCTCTCAGATAAGCTCCCAGAGCAGGTGAGGGCTTTACGTAGTGACTGGGGGTTGAAGCCTGTGTATAAGATGGTGGACACCTGCGCAGCTGAATTTGACGCTGTGACCCCGTATTTTTACTCCACCTACGAGGAAGAGAACGAGGCCATACCAGTCTATGAGGATCGGATGTTAGTGCTTGGTTCAGGACCCATTCGGATCGGGCAAGGTATTGAGTTTGACTATTGCTCAGTTAAGGCAGCTCAGGCTTTGCGTGAAGCAGGGGTTTCCGCAATCATGGCCAATTCTAACCCAGAAACTGTTTCGACCGATTTTGACACTTCAAATCGACTCTATTTTGAGCCACTCGATGAAGAAGCGGTCAGAGATCTGTTAGAAAATGAAGCTGGTGATGATCGAGCACCGCCGTCAATTGTGCAATTTGGTGGCCAGACGGCAATCAGTATCGCAGATCCTTTGCAACGCGCCGCCTTCCCGATTGCTGGTTCCTCAGCAGCTACGATTGACACAGCTGAGGATAGAGGACAATTTGGCGCAATGCTCGAGCGACTGAACATTCCCCAACCTCCGGGTGCGGTCGTCACAGATCTTGAAGATGCCCTGCAGGCCGGGGATGCTATTGGCTACCCTGTTTTAGTTCGACCATCCTATGTATTAGGTGGGCGTGCGATGGAGATAGTCGATTATGCCAACGAGATGGTCACTTTCTTTGCCGAAGCTCAGAAGGCTGTCTCTGACACTGAAAACAACAATGTGCTGATCGATAAATTTATTGAAGGTCCGGAGGTAGAAGTTGACGCCGTCTGTGACGGAGCATCCGTGCTCATACCAGGAATTATGGAGCATGTTGAACGCGCCGGTGTGCATTCGGGAGATTCGGTCGCCGTATATCCACCGCAAAGCCTAGAAACCGATCAGATCGACGCCATTGTTGACTACAGCACCCGTATGGCTTTGAGCTTAGATGTAAAAGGACTCATGAATGTTCAGTTTGTGATCTCTCGTGAAGCTGATCCGACCGGACCTGGTGTTTTTATCATCGAAGTCAATCCACGTTCATCGAGGACAGTGCCGTTCATCTCAAAAGTCACAGGTATCCCGCTAGTGAATATAGCCGTCAATATTATGCTCGGTAAGTCGCTTTTGGAGCAGGGATACGATTCAGGACTGTATCCAGCGCCGAATTTGGTAGCTGTGAAAGCACCAGTGTTTTCGATGAATAAATTAACCAATGTAGACACATTTTTGGGTCCTGAAATGAAATCTACTGGCGAAGTAATGGGAGTTGATAAGACTTACAGTTCGGCAATGGAGAAGGCTATGATTGCTTCTTCTATGGATATTGAACCTGGGACACCATTTCTCTTGTCTATTTCGAATCAGACGAAATCAGAAGCTACTTCACTTATTCGAGCACTGCACGAA
This sequence comes from uncultured Dehalococcoidaceae bacterium, assembly GCA_964606125.1. Classification (GTDB taxonomy): domain Bacteria; phylum Chloroflexota; class Dehalococcoidia; order UBA2979; family UBA2979; genus UBA2979. The sequence continues at coordinate 10,238 of CAZSFJ010000039.1, forward strand.
GCTGGAAGTCCTTTGTTTGCCACTGAAGGGACAGCCACTCTTATTTCAGCACTAGGGATTCCTGTGACAACGATTTCCAAACGACTTGACGACTCGGAAAGTAATGTTGTTCAACTTATTAAACAGGGTGACGTCGGTGCCGTTATTAACACTTTGGAAGGTGGTAGGACGGAAGTTAGGCGTGATGGCTTTTTCATCCGCCGAGCAGCGACTGAAATGCGGATACCGTGCTTTACGTCGTTAGATACTGCTCGCGTCGCTGTTGGTTCTATAGATGATGCAGCGGAGAAAAATTACAATATTCTACCTTTGAGCAATTATCGGTCATGGGAATAATTTCGAATGTCGAGGCACATTAATGACCTTGCATAGCGAGACCGCACACGTCATCGAAAACGTTCACCTGTATGGAATAACTCATCTAATGTGGTTAGAAGTGAGTGAGTCATATCAGTCAGCAGCTCCAGGCCAATTTCTCATGCTCACGTGTGGCGATGTGGAGGGATTATTTCCAGAGCCATCATTAGGGCGTGCCATGTCAATTTTTGGTGTTAGAACAGACGAAGACACTCAACAGATTGGAGTTCTCTACGACGTAGTCGGTAGAGGCACCAGGTGGATGAGCCAGCAGGAAGAAAATGCCGAGGTTCGGATATTAGGCCCACTTGGGAAAGGCTTTGCTCCGAATCTCAATCTGAGGAATATGCTTCTGATTGGTGGTGGAATTGGAATAGCTCCTCTGATTTGGTTAGCGGATTGTTTGATAGATCGTGATTTGGGGGTGACTCTAGTGCACGGGGCGGGCGAAGCCGACAAAATATTCCCGACTAGTCTGCTTCCAACGGATGTGGAATTTGTGGCGGTTACTGAAGATGGCTCAATGGGCGAAAAAGGTTTGGTTACGGCACCGTTTGAGAGACTTCTTGATTGGTCTGATCAGTCGTTTGCCTGTGGTCCTGACCCCATGTTGCGAGCACTCAATGATGTACGGAAAC
>CAZSFJ010000040.1:0-11134 GCA_964606125.1 uncultured Dehalococcoidaceae bacterium
CCACCACCATCGTATATGCCCTTGATACTGGCTATTGGTATTGGCGTTCTTGCAGTCGGTCTGCTCTCCCATCTTGCATTAGTTGGAATTGGGGTCGCAGTAGCAATTTATGGAATCTGGGGATGGACTCTAGAGCCTACCGAGTAGTCGGTGACACTCGAGTGACAAAGTAAGAGGAGATTACATGGCCGCCGCAACACATGAGACTCAGCATCATACGAGCATGGGAGTGGATAATCGAAAGCTCCTGATGTGGATTTTTCTTGCATCTGAATGTTTGTTTTTCGGGAGTTTGCTCTCAACCTATCTCATATTCAAGGGAGAATCTCTGAGTGGTCCAGGGACAGATATTTTTGCCTTTGAGATTACATCTATCTCTACGTTTGTTCTTCTTATGAGTAGTTTATCGATGGTGCTTGCTGTGTATGGTGCCCAACATGGTCGAGTAGGACTCATGAAGGGAATGCTGCTGGTAACTATTGGTTTGGGCCTGATATTTCTTGGTTTTCAGGTGTACGAATTCCGGCATTTCGGTTCAGTAGGCCTGAATTTGTCGACTAACCAGTTCGGAGCATCATTTTATCTGCTTACTGGTTTTCACGGATGCCACGTCGGTGTAGGGGTACTGTATTTGTCCTCGCTGCTTCTTGGAGCTTTCCGAAGGAATGGAATTGGTAAAGAAACTCCTCTTTATGTGGACATAGGTGGCCTGTATTGGCACTTTGTAGATATTGTTTGGATCGTATTGTTCACAGTTGTGTATCTGATCCCTGCGTATTAGGGACTGCATGCGTTACAGTACTGATTAATAAGGAGACAAGACAAGATGGCTGAATCTCATATCGAAGAATCTCACGACGAACATCCTACAACGACCATCCGACAGTACCTTTTGATTGGCCTAATACTGTCCGTGATAACGGCTGTGGAGCTCGTTATGTCTCTATACGAGGAAGAGCTTGGCGTTGTTTTGATACCGGGGCTCTTGATTTTTTCAGCGATTAAATTCTATATCGTAGTTGCTATGTTCATGCATTTGAAATTCGACTCTATTCACTTCACTCGAATGTTTGTATTCGGTTTTGTACTAGCGACGGCGTTGTTGTTGGCCGTAGTCGTTCTCTTCGCCACTGACGCTTCCGATGCGATTGGTGGTGGTTTTGTTGGTGACCCGATAGAGCACAAAGACGACCACTAAATATTTTCTTGACCTGGGTACATTGATTCTGGTCTGACTAAAGTGCCTCAAGTCTGGAGTACCTTTTGAGGGAATTCGATGAACAGCTGGAAGTTAACATCCAGTTTCCGGGGCACGTTGGTGTCGAACATGAAGTGGGAAACTCTGTTTGGTCGCATTGGAACTTCGATCCTGAACTTCTAATCCCATTTGTAGTTCTGTCTTTTTTTTATATTCGTGGTTTAGCAAGGTGGGAAGAGAGAACACGTGACCATCCCTGGTGGAGAACAACGCTCTATTTCCTAGGATGGTTAGTTCTCCTAGGTGCAGTCGAATCCCCTTTGGATTTTCTTGCTGAAAGACATTTTTTTGCTCATATGATCCAGCATGAATTACTGATAATGGTTGGAATGCCTTTGACCTTGATTGGAGCCCCGACCACACCCGTTAGTCGCGGATTACCTAATTTAATTAGACGCTATCTGGTTTCACCAACGATGAAATCTTTTTTCTTCAGGCTCGGGCGAGCACTTTTTCTAAGTCCGATTATTGCTGGAGTCTTGGTTAATGCAGTGATCATCGCGTGGCATATCCCGGATATGTATAACTTAGTTTTAACGAGCAACCTAATCCATAGAATTCAGCATCTGAGCTTTCTCATTGTGGCCTGGCTCTTTTGGTGGAATATCATTGATCCCAAGCCGCTGCATGCCCGCATGGCTCTCCCGATGAGAGCTATATTTATCTTTTTGACCGGGATGCCAAAACACGTAGTGGGTGCGTTCCTTGTCTTTTCATCAACCTTCTTTTATACCGGTTACTTGGAATTTGCTCCCGTTTTCACCTCTATTAGCCGAGCAGATGACCAGACTCTCGGTGGACTGATTATGTGGGTTGGTGCTTTGTCAATTCACCTAACGGGGATGGGGCTAACAATTTTTATTTGGATGCGCAGACAGCAGATTGCTCAGCAAAGACATTTACTTGAACTGCAGGGCAATGATTGACGGGAGACTGTTAGTTGCCTAGGATTGAATTCCAGAGTTTGTTTGTGTACAATATACGCAAAGTAAAATGATAGGGCAAAAGATGAAATCTTTTCGAGTCTCTCTCGCGCAAATTAATACAACAGTGGGCGATTTTGAGCGCAACATCGAGCTAATATTAACGAACGCTAGGGCTGCTTCTGATTTAGGCGCTGAACTAGTGGTATTTCCAGAACTTGCAATTTGTGGATACCCGCCTGAGGACCTACTTCTACGCTCTGCATTCATTGACGACGCACGAAGCGCATTAAATCAGCTCGCGGATGATGCGCGAGGCATGCCTCCACTCGTTGTTGGGTCACTTCATTTTGACAGACATCTATATAACAGTGCCTCGGTCCTCCATGAGGGAGGGATTATAGCTGATTACCATAAGCAACGGCTTCCAAATTATGGAGTCTTCGACGAGGAGAGATATTTTCAAGCTGGTGATTCATCACTGATTTGTAATATCTCCGGTGTGGATGTGGGAGTGAATATTTGTGAAGATATCTGGTATCCAGATGGTCCTATTTCTGATGTTGCGCTTGCCGGTGCGCAGGTAGTAGTTAACATAAATGCTTCTCCGTTCTCCGCGAATAGATCACAACTTCGGGAAAGAATGATTTCGACTCGTGCCATGGATCACACTGTGGCTTTAGTCTATGTCAATCAAGTTGGCGGACAGGATGAGTTGGTATTCGATGGGAATTCATTTGTTGCTTTGGCTGACGGAGAAATAGTTGCTAGAGCTAGAGCATTTGAAGATGATCTTCTAACCGTAGATATTGAATTAGAGGACGTTCGACAAAAGCAACTGCATGATTCACGACTCCGACAAATGAGATCTCAGGATTCACTTCTTGAAGAGCCAGCATGTGATTTTGTGAAAATTTCTGCTGAGGTGATGCCGAAATCTCCGATTCTAAGAGATCCAGAAGTAGAGACAGATCCCAACAAAGAGATATATCAGGCACTAGTGACTGGCACCAGAGATTACATTGAGAAAAGTGGATTTGAGAAAGTATTCGTTGCGTTATCTGGTGGAATTGATTCAGCTCTAGTAGCAGCGATCGCCGTTGATGCGCTGGGGCCGGAAAAAGTGACGGGGGTATCACTACCATCCCGATACTCTTCGGAAGGTTCAGTGTCCGATGCGGTGGATCTTGCAGAGAACCTCGGGATACCTCTTCTATCGATACCGATTGAAAATATACATGGACCCACCTTGGACCTACTTCTACCGGAGTTCCGAAATCTGGGAGATCCTGATCCTGGAGTGGCCGGTGAAAATATTCAGTCGCGAATCCGTGGTCTGATCATGATGGCCTTGTCCAACCACACCAACGGATCAATGGTATTAACTACAGGCAACAAAAGTGAGTATGCTTGTGGCTATGCCACATTGTACGGTGACATGGTAGGAGGCTTTGCTGTAATTAAAGATGTTCCAAAGAGCTTAGTCTGGGAACTCTCGCGATGGAGGAATATGGTAAGTCGTGTTATCCCCGAGAATTCGATAACGAAGGAACCTTCAGCGGAATTAAGGCCCGATCAGGTAGATTCTGACTCACTTCCTCCATATGACATACTCGATCCCATAATCGAATACTACGTCGAGGACGATCTTTCATTGGAAGCCATAATTGCGAAGGGCTTTGATGCCGAAGTTGTTAGACGTACCATTGGAATGATTAATCGGAATGAATACAAACGCCGTCAGTCACCCCCAGGTGTGAAAATTACCAGCAGAGCATTTGGTCGTGATAGACGATTACCTCTCGCCACACGATATACAGCAGTCTAATTTTTTGTGCGTGCCTTATCCACTATCGCAAGCATGGCTCGAGTTGCGGCAACGTCGTGAACGCGAATAATATTGGCGCCGTTCTGGACCGCAATGGCGTTGAAAGCTAGTGACGCACTAAGTAACCCTTCTGTATCTTGACGATCTCCTCGATTCATAAGTTCGGATAGGAATCCCTTTCGGGAAGCTGATATAAGTATCGGTTGGTTCAAGGAAGACAACTCCCTTATTCCTTCCAATAGCTTCAAGTTATCTTCAGGGCTTTTTGCAAAACCAAAACCGGGATCAAGCCAACATTCTTGACCAGTTTCGTTTACGAATGTGTCACGGGCTTTGCTCAAAAACAGCATCACCTCTTGTTGGATATTCTCGTACTGTTGGTTAACTGACCGATGATGTTTGGGTGCTCCACGCATATGCATTAAGCAAGCGGGAATTCCATGCACAGTTGAAACTTGTCTCATCGCAGAGTCTTGGCCGCCAGTGACATCGTTAATTAAATGGACACCCGATTCTGCAGCCTGTTGAGCCACAGAGTGGGTCCAGGTATCCACAGATGTGGCAATACCTCGAGCGGCAAGTGATCTAATTACCAAACTAACTCGTTCACCCTCTTCTTCGTGTGAGATGTCCCGGGCTCCAGTCGCTGTGGAATGTGCTCCTACATCGATGATGTCCGCGCCTTCTTGAATCAGGACGAGTGCCCGTTCCACGGCTCGCTCCTTATCCACTCTCGAAAAAGCAATAGGGGAATCATCAGAGACATTGAGAATACCCATTATTGCTGTTCGGCCACTTGTGTCGATCTCGATATCGCGCATTCTCAATAGCATGTTTCCAGTTTAGACCTATAAGGCTCTAGACTGAGCAGATGGTGTATCCGACAGGTCGCGAGGTGAATTCGGACGATCCAGCTATCGCTGGCGGGCAGATTCTGTTTATGACTAGTCCCACGGCTGACAACATTGAGCCGGCCCCCGATCAAGACCCATTCGAGTCTTTCCTGTCTGAATTTTGTGCGCTCATAAATATTCCTATTTCAAGTACAGTAATCTTTCCGTCATATCAGGAAGCCGTGAGAAATATTTGCAGCTTGGTGTCAAAGAGCACAGTTGCCGAAGACCCGACCTTGCTTGTTTCTGCTTTTGGGTTGCCCGAATTTGTAAGACATCTAAAAGAGTCCGACTTGAACTATCAATTTGTTGATATAGAGCCAGATAGCTACGGGATCTCTCCAAGAGGTGTTGTTCAGAAAATAGAAGATATCCAAGATATAGCTGGAATTGTGATAGGACATCCGTTTGGACATCCTGCAAATATGCCAGCACTAGAGAGAATTTCTTCCGACTACAGTATTCCGTTGATTCAGGATTGCTCGAGTGCCTTCCTTGCTGAATCACAGGGAATGCCTGTTGGCAAGACGGGTTATGCGTCTATATTTTCTTTACCTCAAGCGATTGGAGTTAACGAGCATTCCCCTGAGCTTGATGATGTGACCCTTGTCATATTTGAGGATTCTGATGAGACAAGGCCACTGGGACTCACTGCTCACACGGCGAATACAAATCAGCGTGAAACTATGGAAATTCTCTTGACAGCGCTTCGCGACTTTCCCGATCAACTTCTTCGACGTCGTTCAATGATTTGGGAATTGAACGCAAGATTACGAGGAATAGCTTCGGTTGCGAGAATGTCTCATGGTCGGAGAATTCAGCATGCATATTCGAAATTTTCTCTAAAGATACGCGGTCCCGGCTGGAAAGAAGACCTGGAAACTTCAATTAGAGCGTTTCAAGTTGAGAATCTCGAGTTTTTGAGTGCAAATAGTGAACTGTCACTTAGTCAGGCCGGTGTGGACAGCTCAGATCAGTTCCCCGTAGCATTGCGAACTGCCCGAGATTCAATCGTATTGGACTTGCACAATGGTTTTAGCGAGAGTGATGTCGATAGAATAAGCTTTGTTACTAGGCGAATCGTGAGTTGGGCTTGCCGGTCCTAAATCACATTAACGGACTCTGAAATAATGGCGAAACTCCCAGAAGATCTATTAGTAGGTGTCGAGGTCCATGGGGATGCCATATCGGTAGAGCTCGCCAACACATCGTTGCATATCATCGCCAAAGAGCGGATAGAAATAGGTGATCGACTCGAGTATGAAGAACTTGATTGGATAATTGGTGGCGCCATTGCAATGTCATTTGCTTTGGAGGGTAACAAGCGGTCCGCAGCGGCGATTTGTATTGCCTGTGATGGGTTCGTAGATGAAGCTTCGGGTCGGATTGTAGAGTCGCGTATCACTGCAATGGGTAGTGGACTGGATATCGTGGGGGGGCTAAGAAAGCATATTGATACTCCAGTCATGGTTGTTGATCGCTCAAAAGTAATAATGCGGCAGCAAATCCCGGATCAAATAGAATCGGGAGAAGTAAGTGCCGTTAGTCTCGATGTGACTGATGATCGAGTAGTTTTTATCACCGTTTCAACTAAAAGGAATTTTTTGAATGCGTCTGATGAAGTTGATATTTCCAAGACACTGCCTGGTTTTGTAGAGTTATCAGATGTCGATGAGTACGCTACCGAGATAAGTCAACGACTTGCGCCAGTGATGGAATATCTGGCGCCTGAATTGTTCCTATTGAGTGCCCCTGAATCAGCGCAGAATTCCTTGACGGAAAAGCTCTCCTCTAGCTTTCCTAACTCGCAGATTAGAAGGAATGAGGTGCCAAGCAAATCAATTATGTCGAGCTGTCTCAAATTAGCACTCACTCTAAGCAACGAGAAAAAATTACTTTGATACTTTATATCAGAACTAGCAGCGATTTTATTTTTCGTTGTTTTTCATTTACGATAGCAGGACTGAATTAGAAAAAAATTAAATAAGTTGTGGAGTACGCAGATGAGTGACAGCGTCAAAGAGAATCAGAACTACGATGTGGTTATTGTTGGAGCGGGGTTTGCTGGACTGTACATGCTCCACAGGATGCATCAGGCTGGACGTACCGCTCGAGTTTTCGAGGCCGGTAGCGGCGTAGGTGGTACTTGGTACTGGAACAGATATCCAGGTGCTCGCTGTGACATCCAGAGTATGGAATATTCATACTCTTTCTCTGAAGAATTGCAACAGGACTGGGAATGGCCTGAAAAATATTCAGCACAACCAGATATTGAGAAATACGCTAATCATGTCGCTGACAGATTTAATCTGCGGCCAGATATTCAATTTGATACTCGTGTTACTGAAGCATCATTTGACGCCGATGACAGCAGCTGGAAGATACAAACGGATCAGGGTGACGCCGTGACGGCACAATTCTTCATTATGGCAACTGGTTGTCTTTCTTCCACAAATATGCCTGAAATTGAAGGTATGGATAGCTACACCGGTGATACGTATCACACCGGGCAATGGCCCAAAGAAGACGTTGACTTCACTGGTAAAAATGTCGCTATTATCGGTACCGGCTCCTCAGCGATACAGTCGACTCCTGTTATAGCTCAGCAGGCTGAATCATTGACCGTGTATCAGAGAACACCGAGTTACTCACTACCGTCGGCAAATCATCCATCAGATCCCGAATATGTCGCCGATGTAAAGGCGAATTACAAGGAATTCCGCGAAGCAAATCAAAAGATGCCGGCTGGTACCGGGGCAGAGTGGTTAAAGGATATGAACGAACCAATGATGACCTACTCGCCCGAAGAGCAGCAGGAAATCATGGAATCGATGTGGACTAAGGGTGGGTTTACGTTTGTACGCAGTTTTCCCGACATCACCCTAGATTATGACGCCAATGAAATTGCCGCTGATTTCGTCCGCGATAAGATTCGTGGCACGGTTGAAGATGCAGATACAGCCGAATTGCTCTGTCCAGAAATTGTGATCGGGTGTAAACGTATGGTCATCGACTCTGGATATTACGAAAGTTTCAACGAGAAACATGTGCACCTCATTGATTTACGCAACAATCCGATTGATGGTATTGAGGAGACAGGTATTCGTACCTCTGATGGACTCAGAGAATATGACGCAATCGTATATGCAACGGGTTTCGATGCAATGACCGGCTCGATCTTGAAAGTCGACATTAAGGGACGAGAAAACAAATCTCTTCGAGATGAGTGGGTGGCTGGTCCAAGGACCTATTTGGGATTAAATTCTGTCGATTTTCCAAATATGTTTACTATTACCGGTCCTGGTAGTCCGTCAGTCCTCACCAATATGATGGTGTCTATTGAGCAACACGTGGACTGGATAAGTGACTGCATCGCTTATATGGATGAGAAAGAATTCGCTACGATCGAAGCAACTCAGGATGCTCAGGATGAATGGGTTGATCACGTAAATTCCGTGGCAGATAAGACCCTGTTTACTGATCCAAACTGTAATTCTTGGTATCTAGGGGCCAACGTCGAAGGAAAAACACGAGTCTTCATGCCGCTCCCCGGCTATCCGGCCTATAAGGAGAAATGCGAAGAAGTCGTCGCCAATGGATATGAAGGATTCAACTTAGCCTAGGCACTGATCTACAGGGATTTGTTTGCTTCGCTAATAGCCTCGAACGAAAGTTTTATCGACTCCGATCTGTTCTCTGGGTCTATAAGAGGCGCGGCAAGCACTTCGCCACATCCCGACTCAATGTATTGTTTGAGTTTTTCAATGACTTCTGCTTTCGTGCCAGAAACGACTAGATCATCAAGCAGCTCAACGGGATAAGCCTCACCATCAATAAGGAAGCCTGCCTCTCTAAACATAGCTTGATAAAAGGGGATCGTGCTGTATCGATGGAGTTGTTCCTGTGCAAGCCCCTTGGCTTTTTCCCTGTCATCGGATACGACAATGGGGACGTGTGCGATCAAAGGCACTGGCTTTTGCTGTAACTTGATACCCGCCTCTAGCGCAGGTAGAGCTTTTTCCACCAGATAAGTTTTTGGGCACATCCATGAAATAGCTCCGTCAGTGAGTTCTCCACAAGTCATGAACGATTTAGGTCGCAAAGCTGATGCAAGTAATTCGATCGATGTTGGTTTTTTTATTGATGTATTTAGTGTGACCTGATCGCCAGAGAAATCGACCTCTCCGGTTTCGAATAGGGTACTCAGCGCCATGAGATATTCTCGTAAATGCGTCAGTGGTTTGGTCCATTCGGCACCGATAGATTTTGTCATCATTGGTTTATGTGACGGGCCGATTCCGAGACGGAGTCGACCCGGCGCTAGTTCGTCGATCGAGAGTGCCTGCTGAGCGATGGCAAGCGGATGACGTGGCCAGGTGGGAATTATCGCTGTTCCGCCCTTGATTGTGTTTGTTCGATCAAGAGCGGCAGCAAAAGCTGTCAGTGGATCTGCACCACCAGCTCCACCGATAGTCGTCCAGGCGGTGGGTATTTGAAGACTTTCTGCCAAGCTAACCTGATCGCAAAAGTCTCCAGTGTCGCCAGCAGAAATTAAGGTTCCTATCTCTGGTGTGGTCATGGGTTACTCAATCCTTCTCTATTTCGTGTGTCCACAGGCTAGGATACCGTGCTTTGTGGCTAGCCTGCAGTTGCACTATCGAACCCTCATCATCTTGAATGTTGAGGTGCATAACGACCGCTGTTTCATCATCATCCTGATAGTAATGCGGCAACTCACCAATTTTCACAAATCCAAATTTTCTGTATAAAACCTGTGCAGGCAGATTGGATTGTCGCACCTCCAAAATGATTTTTTGCAGAGCACTAGAGCGAGCTTGCTCGAGAACATCAAATAATAATCTTTCCCCTATCCCAAGTTTCTGACAAATCGGTCGGACTGCTATTGTCACAAGATGGAGCTGATCCACCATGAACCAAACACCACTGTAACCGAGTGTTTCTTCGAGTCCGTTATTTGTTGTCTCGCCCTTTACAACTCGGTATTGCGCAAAGCCATTCTGAAGTTCCGCTTCGAAAGTTCGCAGCGGCCACGCATCTTGAAATGCTTCGGATTCTATATCTCGCACAAGATCCACATCATCTGATTGCATGTTATGCAGAGCGGCATACTGTATTTCCATGAGAATTATCTCCTTGGTCAGAGTGGCTTAGACATAATTTTACGAGTAGCTATATTGTTGATTCATTCAGTTTGTTTGGAGTAGGCAGGTCTGAGGACTAATATACGAGTCTCCCGAGAATTTAAGGGCTGTATACGTAATTATTGTCGATACACATCTGGATTTCATCTTCTGAATATTCCAAACTAACCATTATGTCTCGGGTATGTTCACCTAAGAAAGGTGGACGGGTTTTAATCTCGCAGGGCGATCCAAGGAATTTGTAAGGCACTCCAGGATAGGTGAAAGACCGTCCGAGCTCAGGGTGTTCGATATCCAATGGGAACCCACGAGCGGCAAAATGAGGATCTTGTATAACCTCTTCAGGTGAGTAAATAATTCCACATTGGAATCCTCTTTTCTGTGCTTTGGTGAAATATTCGTACGCAGGCAAAGATTTAATGAGTAATACCATCGCGGCACGGCCCGCAGCAAAGATTGCGGCGCCTTCCTCGTCTTCACCACTTGATATAGCACCAAGATTCAGAAACCCTTCCCTCTCTCCTCCGAGCTGTAACAAGGGGGCTTCTGGAAACTGCTCGACAAGACCTTCGTCCAGAAGCCAGTCATAAGTTTTTTGAAAATCTTTGCCCTGACGTGCGGGCACTCCTGAATTAATCCAGCGACCATCTGCGGCCTGCACTTGGGTTGGGCTAGACGCTCGAACCCCAGCATGACGTCCTGTCTGTCGCTGCACTGTCTCCTGAGCTACTAGCCACGTATATGAAGCAGCTTCTGTACTTACATTCGAGGCCGCGCTGGCATTGACATCGATAAATTGGCCTCGTCCAATCTGTTCTTTCGCAATTATTGCTGTAAGAATGGAAATGACTGCCCAGTGGCTGGCCGTGTGATATCCCTGGCCGCCTCCGCCGCGTATCGGAGGAAGTTCGTGGTCGTCATATCCACACGACCATGCTGGTCCACTACCTGCGAGAAGAGTGAGATCGGTTGCTGGTTCAGTTGCTCGCGGACCACTTTGTCCGAAGGGAGTTATCGCAGCATGGACGAGCGAGTCATTTTCCTGACTTAGCGTGTCATAAGCAATACCT
>CAZSFJ010000041.1:0-10248 GCA_964606125.1 uncultured Dehalococcoidaceae bacterium
ATACTCGGTGGACATGATCGGTATATCAAGTTTCGAGTGCAGTTTCACATAGTTGTAGATATCTTCTTCTACCAGTGGATCTTCGTACCAGTAATAATTCAAATCTTCGATTGCACGACCTACTCTTAATGAGTCTTCATAACGGTATGCCCACATCGAATCGAGCATTAATTTAGTGTCATCGCCAACCGCTTTGCGGACTGCTTGAGAAATTTCTATATCGTATTCTGGATCTCCATGCGGATGGATTTTATGTGCACGCCATCCGAGCTCCTTGAAATGAATTGCTTCTTCGGCATATTCTTCCTTGGTTTCGTGAAAGGCCGTGCTGGAGTAGGCAGGTACTGACTCTTTGGACGTGCCTAATAATCGGTGTATCGGTTGTCCGGCAATTTTGCCATTGATATCCCATAGACAAATATCAATGGCACCGATTACATAGGTAGATACGGAACGATTCTGTTTCCAAAGATCCCACCAAATTTGTCCAATGTTTTGAGGATTCTTACCAAGGAGTCTTGGCTTTATAAATTCGATAAGACTAGGTACGAAATGTTGAGCACCCATCCTTGATGAACCTAGGAATGCATGACCTGATATCGCCTCGTCCGTCTCGACAGTTACGACACCGAGAGTTTGTGTGTCGCCAAATGTTTGTCCTACTCCAGTTTTCCAAGGGTCAGATTTCCATTCAACTAGATCTACCTTGACATTTGTGATTCGCACTTTGCCTCCACTCGTTTAGCAGTCATCAACACGCTCTTTTGCTATCATTCTATAGGTATCCGCTTTGGATTTATGGTGTGCTTGTTGTTGCAACCTGACTGAGGTTAAAACCGGGTTCATCGCTTTGCGAAGGAGCGTAATGCGCCTTAGCTCTTGGCCACCGGCAAAGGAGAATGCATGACTGTTATTGTGGTATCTGGAGAAAAAACTGGTAGTGGGGCTAGTACAGTAGCCGTTGGTATTTCTTTGGTTGCCGGCCAAAGAGGATTAGATGTTTCTATAAGGCGTCTTGGTAGCGATGATTCTGCCACGCGAGATGCGTTCGGATTCGCACAAGTATTATCATCTCAGATCGACTCTGGTGATGGCCTGCCCGTGGAAATGTCAGCATTACCCGCACTTGGTAATCAAGTAAATGTTATTGAAGTAGATTCGAGCAAAATATCAGCTGCGACCGAATCCATTCCAAACTCTAGAATTGTCTGGGTCACCGAGGGAGTGACTAACGATGCAGCATTCTGGAACCTCGCGAATAGAAGTAAGTCTTCCGGAGACCGTTCGATTATTGAGGATAGAGTTTTAGCAGCTCCAACGGTCACTGAACTGATTGAAGCAACTAATGCCTCACTATTGAGTAGCCCAAAAAGAGGTAACTCAGCTCTTTGTGAACATGTGTTGATTGGAGCAATATCGCATGATTCTGCCGATGATTATTTTGGTAGGTACAGTAGTAAAGCGGTCATATCCCGAGCTGAAAAAGTTGATTTAGGGTTGGCGGCTCTTCTCTCGAACGCCGAGTGTCTCCTGCTTACCGGCGGCCATGAGCCAAGTCCTTATCTATTGGATCGAGCATCAGCTAGTGCGACGACAGTTGCACTTTCGCCTAGTTCAACCACTGCGACTGCCAAGGATATAGAGGGGATCTTTGGGATTTCAAGCTTTAATCATCCAGCAAAGGCGGATCGGATCCTTGAGCTACTATCAGGGAACATTCCTGACTCGGATTGGGACGAACTGTTCAGCTGACTACCAAATAGAGGGTCATGCAGCAACCAACTGTGCAAACGACTGATAGAGTCTCCTGACCCCTTGTGATTCGAAGGCAACTTGTATTTCCCAATCTCTCCCATCTTGTCGGATGCTGATTACCGTGCCAAGCCCAAATCTTCCGTGCCGAACCTTATCGCCTGGAGAGAAAGGTGGCTGAGTCTCAGGTTCGTCAGTTTCCAGGCGCGCTTCTTTTAGTCCGAATGAATTTCGTCGATACGAGTAGTTACTTGTTGTGTTTCTTTGTGCGTCTGGGTCAGTAAAACCATAGTGTTCCCGTTCTATTTCAGGTTGTGTGAGTTCATCAAGATACCTTGAAGAGATTGTGCTCGTGCTACGCCCGTACAAATATCTATTGATTGATCTGGTCATAAACAGCTGGTTTTTAGCTCGAGTCATACCTACATAGCACAGCCGTCTTTCCTCCTCCAACATTTCTTGCGTATCGAAAGAGCGTTGGTGAGGCAGTAATCCTTCTTCCATACCAACCAAAAAAACGGTCGAAAATTCGAGCCCTTTCGCTGAGTGCAATGTTGTCAAGGTGACTTGCACATGAGTGGATGTGCCGTCCGGTTGATCTACGTCTGATACGAGTGCGACCTGCTCAAGGAAGGTGGCAAGTGAAGCGTCCTCATCCGATTCTTGATATTGTGCAGCTACGTTGAGAAGTTCTTCAACATTTTCCCATCTGCTATCGGCTCGATCTGGTTGCTCTTTGTCCAGTTTAAAAATGTAATCTTTAAATCCAGTGCTACGGACGATCTGTTCTAATGTGTCTGCGACAGTTCGATTCTCTGAAGCCTGGATTATGTTGTCATAATCATTAGTAAATTGTGTTGCAGCTTTTTTCGCCCTGGAACCGATTATCTCTGTTCCATTGGTTGTAGCAAGTTTAGCAAGAGCCGCTACGGCCGATATCGCATGTTCTTGCGCATATCCGAGGACTGCTGCCAAAGTTCGTACTCCTATACCACGTGGAGGGATATTGACGACTCGTTGGAAGGCCACACTGTCATGTTCGTTATGGACTAATCTCAAATACGATACGAGATCTTTAATTTCTTTTCTCTCGTAGAATCGTGTGCCTCCGACTAGTCGATAGGGAATACCGAGGCCTATAAGTGCCTCCTCAAAAGCCCTACTTTGGGCATTCGTCCTATACAGAATTCCATAGGTGTTACTCTCGGAAAGATCTCCCGATAGCTTATCTTCGATCTGATTCGCTACAAACCAAGCCTCTTCTTCACTGTTGCCAGTGACCATGATTCGAACAGCATCACCATCAGTATTCTCGGTCCAGAGTGCTTTTTCACTTCGCCCGCTACTCTTGTTTATGATGGTCTCTGCGGCCCGAATGATATTACCCGTCGATCGGTAATTTTGGCCCAGATAAATAACATCGGCCTCAGGAAAATCATCCTTGAAACGCTGGAAATTTTGCACATCAGCCGCACGCCATGAGTATATTGACTGGTCCTCATCCCCAACAATAAAGAAATTTCTAGATTTTTCAGCTAGGCGCTTTGCAATTTCATATTGCACCCTATTGGTGTCTTGGAACTCGTCGACGAGCACATGTTCGAATCGATCGAGAAATGTAGCAGCTTCAGATCTGTATTCATTGAGAAGTATGTGTGTTTTGTTGAGTAAGTCGTCGAAATCTACCGCTCCCGATTGTCGCAGTCGTCGGTCATATTCTGTTTGTACTTTCATCGCTATCTCATCAAGGAAAGTATTTCCAGGAATCGAGATCGTGGTTTCTGTAGGGTGTCCCGATGTTTTGATCGACGAAATTCTGTTACGGATTTGTCTCGCAGTGAATTGCTCAGGTGTATTCAACTCTTTCATCACCGATCTGACCACGGACTCTGAGTCATCTGTGTCGTAAATGACAAAATCATTGGGGACTCCTACCGCAGAGCCAGCCTGTCTGAGAATTCGGGCGCATGTCGCATGGAAGGTCCCGCCAGTTACGGCGTGACCTGAGGAGCCTAGCATAATATCAACCCGATCTTTCATCTCTTTTGCGGCTTTGTTGGTAAATGTGATTGCTAGTATTTTCCAGGGTGGAACATTCCGGCTGTTGATTAGGCTTGCAATTCTTTCAGTGATGACCCGAGTTTTTCCGCTTCCAGGACCTGATACTACGAGGACTGGACCTCGTGAGTGCTCAACAGCTCGAGTCTGTTCGGAATTAAGCATTCAGTTAGACCCTTTCTATATTTGCTAATGGACTAGAGCATGACAGTACATTGTAGAATTTTATTCTTGTTGATTACGATACCTCGTACTGCTGATCTTGACGATTCTATCCCTTAGATTAGTTTGAGATATGAAATGATTTCCCCAAATTTGTCGTTCAGGCGCTACGCTCGTTTTACGTAAAGCTTGCATTCATCTGGGGTGGAGCAAATAATGTTTTTTTTGCAAACGGCATTAAGTGATTCCCAAACTGTCTTGCCGGATCTGTTAATCACAATTGGCTACGTTGTAGCAGCATATGCTTTTGTCATCTGGTTAGTATTGATTATCTGGGTGGCACGGGACATATTTGACAGGACATCGAGCATTCTTGGCAGAATACTTGCACTGGGACTAACAATCTTCCTGCCATTTTTTAGTCTCCCTGTGTACCTGGTATTGAGACCGAATGACACCCTTCAGGACCGATACGAACGAGAACTCGGGCGTGAGGCAATCCTAGCAGAAATGAAGACGGATATATCTTGCGTGGAATGCTTAAAGCCAATCCAAGAAAATTGGCTCTATTGCCCACATTGCGCCAAAGAGCTAAAGAAATTCTGTAGTTCCTCTGAGTGTCAGGCGGTTCTTAATTTTTCTTGGACAGTTTGTCCTACTTGTGGTGTTTTGTCCGAAACTATTACCTAGGCGTAAACTTCGTCTAGTAGCGCAAGCATTTCTTTCACCTGAGCGTCTCTCCAGCCTTGTGCTAACTCAACAGTTTTGGTGAGATAGTTATTGCGGGCTTCCTGCCATTCATCGCTTCCTCGTTCGTGTCCGTGAAGCAATGACAGTAATGGCTGCATTTCGGCGTTGGCTTGATCTGCTCTTTCTATCCAATGTCCAAGATAATTATGATCTGCATCATACAAAACTACAACCGGAATAGATTCAAACTCCCCGTCCTTCAAAAATTCATCCATGATGTCGGAGTTCTCGTCTCGCTGGAACATTCTTACTTCCATTCCTGTCAGTTCTCCGATACGTGCAATGACAGGTAGGCCCCTCCAGACATCTGGGCACCAGTCTTCACCAATGCACAGGGCCTTGATCCCTTTTGATTCCACATACTGTCTGACTTTATCGATATCAGTTTGATCATGTTCCCACTCGTCATAATGCATCTGGAACTTCTCTTTATTCAGCTCAATGGAAGCCATCCATTCCGAAAAGGTAGCAAATCCTTCCCCAAATCGATCAGCAGTAACAACTGAATCTTGTGGCTTATGTGTTTTTATTGTGATAGTTGAACTGGCAGTCATTGGCCTGGCCCCCTTTTAGTACTTTGTCCGGACATCTTAATACATTTTTCAGCTTATATTCTTATTGGAACCGATCAACGCGGCCCAGGGTTGTTTTTTCTTGTCTTCTCCCAGATCTCGTATATTGCCTGAACTGAGTGCCTCAAGTTTTTTGAATTCTGCGATGAATCGGGTTACAGAATCACGTAAAAGTTCTTCGAGATCGATCTCTAAGCTATTGGCAGCAACGATGCATTCTAGAAGTTTGGCAAACAAGAGTTTTTCGTCAGTTAGCAATTCGGAATTTGGATCTAATTCAGTGTGTATGCCTTCTTTGTCTGCTCTTCTTAGAACCTGTTGAGATCGGCTAAGGGAAGGAGTGGAAAAAGGAACCGATTCCAGAGCACTCTCTTGGCCTTGCCTGGAGATGTCTCGTTGTTCACGTTCCTTCTTCTTGACTGCCTCCCACGTATCCTCGAGCGAGATTCTATTTTTAGCCTGATGATTACCCGTGAAAACATGAGGATGTCTTCTAACGTACTTTTGGTTCGCTGCATGCACGACATCTTGAATCGTGAAATATCCATTTTTTTCTGCTATGGAAGTTTGCATAAACATGTGAGCTAGTAGATCTCCTATTTCTTCCATGATTTCGTTCTGGTTTTCATGATCGATAGCATCTACCAATTCGTATGTTTCTTCAATCAGGTAATGCCGAAGGCTCTGAGCAGTTTGTTCGTTGTCCCAGGGACAACCTTCGGGAGAAAAGAGATACTGAATCACGTTCTGAAATGCCTCCAAGGACCGTGTATTTTCTGTTGAAGGCAAGCTCGGGAGAAACCACGCGATGTCATCAAAACTTAATTCACCGATCTTGCAGTCTCTGCTGTCCCAAGTTGAATTCACGGCTTTGACGTTTTTTGCTGGGTCATAATTGGAATTGATTAGTTCGAATGCGAGCGTAAATTCTCTACGCAGGACCGTCAAATCGGTACCGTGATCGATGTTCTCTGTGGCAGGATTGAAAATAGCTAGTTCGGTGACTCTGATTCCGAGTACTTCGACAAGCCTGTCTAATGAGATTGGATTAGTAGTCATATCGATCGTTGTCTCTTTTCCGAACTAAACTCTGTGTATGAACATACTACTGAGATTAATATCCCTGGTGTTTATGTTTTCCCTGCCCATTTTTCTCATTCTTTCGGTAGTTAGGGGAATTGTCGCCGCTCCACTGACCTATGACATCGCCTTGTCTGTCAGCGATGCGGAAGTAGTGACCGGGATAGATTTGACAGAATTGATATTAGTTGGTGAGGAGACAAGTGATTACTTACTTGGTCGTTCTGGCCCCGTACTCGATCCGTCGGTAACTCTTTCTGACCGGTCAGTTATAAAAATTTTCAATCAAAGGGAGATTGACCATATGGTGGATGTCCGGGAGTTGATGAATAAACTTTGGAGATTACACGAAATTGTATTCCTCTTAATTATTATTAGATTGATCATTTCCTTCCTGTCCGAGAGAAAAGAAGCGTTACTGAATATATCCAGAGAAATAAGGATGTCTGGGATGTTGAGCGTAATATTTTTAGTATCTATAGGTGTTTTTAGCCTATTGCTATTTGACCAGTTTTTTTTGCAGTTTCATGAAATATTTTTTTCGAACGACTTATGGCGGTTGGATCCTAAAACGGATCGATTGATCCAAATCTATCCCCAAAAATTCTGGTTTGGTGCTCTCTTTGTCACTGCAAGTTCAGCAACTCTTCTTCTTTTAACTTTTTCTGTACTTGCTCACTGGTATATACGGTTAGCATCCAATGCGTCAGACCACCGGGGAGAGCTCGAACGCCAACGATTACTCTAGTTCTTGCGTCTTACTCCGATTACTCCACGTACCTGTTCTAACTTCGAAAGCACACTGCTGAACTCTTCACCACCCTTGGTCTCGATCGTCAGCGATATCAAAACCTTACGATCTCGGTGAACACCGCTGTTTATCTCTATTAGGTTTAGATCAGCAACCGCAAGGACAGTCGTTAAATCATTGATCAGTGCCGTTCTATCCCATGCCTCAATGGTCGCCTGTGCCGCATATACTTGGTCTGAAATGACCCAGTCACACTCTACCAGTCGGGTAGAATCTGCTCTTTTTGCGAGATTACTACAACCGGTCCGATGTACTGTCACCCCTCTCGAATGGGTTATATATCCGACTATCACATCACCAGGAAGAGGTGCACAACATTTTGCTATATTCACTGCGATGCCCGTTGCTCCTAGTACACGAATACCCGCATCGCTAATTTTATCTCGATCATCCTGAATGGGTACAGCACTGGAGCGTACTGTCTCAAGTTTGGCATCAATTAAGTTTGCCAGACGATTATTTAGTCGGTCTTGGGACAGAGTACCCGCACCTAAAGCAGCAAACATATCCTCTAACGACACATAACCCAGGTTTTGGTGAAAGCCATCTGAAATATCTCCGTCTTCTAATCCAAGCCTACGCATTGCCCTCGCGTAGAGATCTTCTCCATAATCCTTGTTTTCGGCCTTACTTTGCTGTCTAAACCACTGTCTGACTTTCTGCTTTGCATGGGATGTACTCAGAAATCCCCTGGTTGAATCGATCCAGTCTCTGGAGGGGCCATTTCTTTGGCGATTCGTAATAATTTCTACAGTATCTCCATTTTGGAGTGGAGTACTAAGTGTCACGATATGGCCGTTTACTCTTGCCCCTGAGCATGTATGTCCTAAATCAGTGTGTATGCGATAAGCAAAATCTAGAGGAGTAGCTCCTGCCGGTAGTTCTAGAACTTCCCCCTTTGGGGTGGAAACGTAAACTTGATCCGAAAGGAAGTCAGTTTTAAGAGCTTCCACATAATCATCGTCAATATCGTCTGGCTGAAAACTGAGTAGTTTTCTAATCCATGACCAGTCAGCATCATGTTTCGGATCCTGGAGTCCCTTGTAACCAGCGTGTGCTGCAACACCAAACTCAGCTGATTCGTCCATTTCTTTAGTCCGTATTTGCACCTCAAAAGGGCCTGTCTCAGCTTCCGCCACTGAAGTGTGCAGGCTTCGATAACCTGATCTTCTTGGAGTGGCAATGTAATCATCAAATGTCCCCGGAACAGGTTGCCAGTTACTGTGAATTACTCCCAAGACCGCGTAGCAATCAGATATATTCTCCACAACCACGCGGACCGCAAGGAGATCATTTATTTCGTCAAATTTCCTGCCGTCAGATTCGTAGCGAACTCGCTTTTCATATATCGAAAAGAGATTCTTCACGCGGCCGGATACTTTTGAGCTTATTTCAGCCATCTCGAGGGCATCAGCTACGGCATTCGTAAGGTCGACTAAAGAAATTTCTCTTTCCTCTCGACGCGCAGCTACAATTTTTGCAATGTCGTCGTAAAGTGTTGGTTCTAGCCAACGAAATGACAAATCTTCGAGCCTCCAACGTAGACGCCAAGTCCCGAGTCTTTCCGCTAGCGGAGCATATATATCTCGGGTTTCACGCGCCATTGCTACTCTTCGATCCTCAGGGAGAACAGCTAAGGTTTCCATGTTGTGCAGTCGATCCGCAAGTTTCATAATTATGACTCGAATATCTTCGGCGGTGGCGGTTAATAGCTTCCGCACAGTTTCCCATTCGGCGTTGACAGGCTCAGATTTAGGGACAGAAATACGACTTTGTAGCTCAGAGACTTTTGTGGCACTATCTACCAGCCGAGCCACCTCAATCCCGAAATGTTTTTCGATCGTAGATAAGGTTACGTCGCAGTCTTCGACAACGTCATGTAACAGTGCGGCTTGTAGGGTGGCGAGGTCCATTTTCAAGTTAGCTAAAATACGTGTGACAGCAATCGGGTGTGTAATGTAATCGTCACCGGTTAATCTTTTCTGCCCAGAATGTGCATCTTTGGCAAATTCTAGAGTGTCTAGTAGGAGTGTGATTTTTTCCGATGGTAGATAGGCAGTTACTTCTTCAGATAGTAGGGCTGTTCCTTCGATAGGACTCGGTTCCGTTTCTCCTTTGAACACCGCCAAGTCGTCGTCCACCACCTGCTTGGCCCATATTCGTTTGGTCTGCATCAGCTTTCTTACTTTCCCGTGGCCGGAGCCTATCGGTTTACAATACACCCTATAACCTTTTGTATCAGGATGAGTTTTGGCTTGTGAGGTATTAGCATTTGATCATGGATGATGACACGAAATTAGAGAAAGATACTCGAGAGAGAAATATACTGCAGGCGCCGCGCGGAATGCGGGATATTCTCCCATCTGAATCAGTAGCTTTTAATAAAGTACGAGACGCTTGCCGAGAAGTAGCACGCATCTTTGACTATAGAGAAATAGTCACGCCAATCGTTGAAGATATCGGAGTATTCGCCCGTACAGTAGGAGATGATTCAGATCTTGTGCAAAAAGAGATGTATACGTTCGATGACAGGGGTGGTGAACAACTCGCACTCCGTCCTGAGAATACCGCAGGTGTGTGTAGGGCATATATCGAGCACGGAATGAAATCTCTTCCTCAGCCAGTCAGGTTGTGGTACTTCGGCTCATTTTTTCGATACGATCGCCCGCAAGCTGGACGATACAGGCAACTTACTCAATTTGGAATTGAGGCGATAGGGTCCGAAGATCCATCACTCGACGCGGAAGTTATCAGTTTGCAATCAAAGCTCTACAAATCACTCGGTCTTGATGACATCAGGTTGGGCATTAACTCCATAGGCACACAGTCGTCTCGTAGCAATTTCTTGCTGGCTTTGGGAGAGTACCTGAGGAAATTCGAAGCCGAGTTGTCTGTCGATTCGCAAAGGAGACTCAAGACTAATCCAATGCGTATCATCGATAGCAAGGACATGACTGATCAGGAGATCATTAAGGATGCTCCAAAAATACTTGATTTCTTATCGGAAGGGGACGAGGCTCATTTCCATAGAGTCACTAGTGATCTGGATTCTCTAGGAATTTC
>CAZSFJ010000041.1:10258-10965 GCA_964606125.1 uncultured Dehalococcoidaceae bacterium
AGACCACTCGATAGTACGAGGTCTGGACTACTATACGCACACAGTTTGGGAATTCGAGCCGATTGGGGCATCAGGACAGTCGACACTCGGTGGTGGTGGCAGATATGACGGATTGATAGAGGAACTAGGAGGCCCGAGTACTCCTGGAGTTGGCTTTGCAACTGGTATCGAGCGGATACTAATTAATCTGCTTGATAAGGGCCTCATTGACCAGCAAGTAATACCCCCCGACGTTTTTTTAATAGCACTCGGCAGTGAAGGACATAATACTGCAGTAAAACTTGCAATGGAGCTTAGAGATCATGGGATAGCTGTCAAAGCCGGTGGTGGGGGTAGATCAATGAAATCATTGATGCAGTCGTTGAAATAGATTTTCTATAGTTTCTTAACGCTTTACCTTGATCATTTTAAAACCCCCGGCCTTGTGCTGGGGGTTTTTTATTTATGATATGGAGAGATTTAAGAATATAAATAGAAAATCATTATTCTGATTAATAACCAATGACAGAGAGGATATTTAATAAAATGAAGCCCTTAGATGATATAAAAGTATTAGAATTTGCTGGTATTGGACCCGGACCATTTGCTTGTATGCTTTTAGCAGATTTAGGCGCAGATGATCTGAGAATTGATAAAGAAACTAGTTTAAGTGAGATTCATCGAAAGGAATTTGTAAACCGTGGAAGAAAATCTATAGTTTTGAACCT
>CAZSFJ010000042.1:0-1828 GCA_964606125.1 uncultured Dehalococcoidaceae bacterium
CGTGGCACCCCGACTGTTCAATCTCACCTCGTTTCCGGAAGAGCCACATTTGATCGAAGCAGGTGATGGATACTTGCTGCGACGTGGGTGGACGGTCGCTTTTTGTGGTTGGCAGTGTGATGTGCCGCGTGAATCAGGCCGAATGGGCCTTTCTGCCCCGCTCGTCACTGAACCAGATGAGGGTCGTATGCAGTTGCGATTTCAGGTTCCAGTGAATCAGGATGAGCTACTGTTGACCGATCAGCATGTAGGCCTAGGGCCAAACCATGTGACTATCCCACCAGCGGTCTTAAATGATCCAAATGCTGAGCTCCTAGTGCGTGATACGCCATATGGTACAGCTTTCCCAGTACCGCGTGACCGCTGGACACTTGAAGAAGACCGTGTGCGTGCCGCCGAAGG
This sequence comes from uncultured Dehalococcoidaceae bacterium, assembly GCA_964606125.1. Taxonomy (GTDB): domain Bacteria; phylum Chloroflexota; class Dehalococcoidia; order UBA2979; family UBA2979; genus UBA2979. The sequence continues at coordinate 403 of CAZSFJ010000042.1, forward strand.
ATTTCAAGCTGGCAAGATATATGACCTTCTGTACATTCCAAGTCAGTGTCCGGTCGTTGGCACTGGTTTGATTGCGATGCGAGATTTTGCAATTTGGCTAAAAGGGTCAGCAAGCCCAGTGAATCCCGTGGCACACGTAATTGGCGAAGGTCTATCACAGTGTGGTCGTTTTTTGCGTACCTTTCTTTATAACGGACTGAACGTAGATGAGGAACAGAGGCAGGCATTCGATGGACTGTTAGTGCATGTAGCAGGAGGGCGACGTGGAGAATTTAATCATCGTTATGCGCAGCCCTCTGTCCAGCCGACACCGAGCTTTGGACACTTGTTCCCGTACGCAGATGACGCGCAAACTGATCCGACCGGTGCTACTGCTGGCCTTCTAGATGCACAGCGCGTACGCGGTGGTGTGCCAAAGATTTTTTATACAGACACCTCGGCTGAGTACTGGCGTGGGGATGCTGGTCTCACTCATGTTAATTTGCAGACTGAGGCAGACGTGGCATTACCAGATAACGTGCGACGGTATCTCTTTGCATCGACTCAGCATTCAGCGGGAACGTTGCCGCTCTTGAGCGAGAGTAAGTATGGTCCCACTGGCAACGGGTTAAACATTATTGACTATCGACCACTCATTCGGGCGGCGTTAAGTAATCTGTTAGCATGGGTCAAAGATGACCTAGAACCGCCACCTAGTAGCTATCCACGGGTATCTGATGGAACAGCCGTTACACGCTCTGAGCTGTTGGGGTCCCTATCCAAGATTGCAGGTCTGGCACTTCCTACCTCAACTGAATTGAATCGAATCCGTCCACTTGACCTTGGCTCCACGGCTGAGGTAGGAGTTGCTTGGCTTCCTTCCAACCCGATTGGCGAGCCATACGAATCCATCGTTTCGTCAGTTAACGAAGACGGCAATGAGATAGCTGGTATTGCAATGCCGGATATCAGCGTACCGATTGGTACCCACACTGGGTTTAACCCACGCCATCCTAGGTCTGGTGGTGTCGGTCAACTGGTGGAATATGTGGGATCCACCCATTTTTTTGGAGTAGCTGAGATCGAGCGGCGTTACGGCGGCCGTGAGACATATCTTCGACTCATTCGAGAAGCTGCCGAAAAGCTCGTGCAGGAGCGCTATCTTTTGGTCGACGATATTGAGTTATGTATCGACATTGCAATGGAAAGGTACGATTACGTAATGCTGGCATGATCGACTAGGGTAGGCGATTCGAATCCTCCAGGGTGCTCTTAATTTATATTGTCTGATCGAGAACCTTCTTCAACTCGAGTAGATCAATCGAAGTGCCTCAGACTTCACTAAGGACTAACAAGAACTACTTAATTATGTGTCTAAAGTTAACTGGCCACCCGCGTGCAGAGCTCCAAGCTCAGAAATAGTTGTTTCACATTCACACGAATAATT
>CAZSFJ010000042.1:1838-10732 GCA_964606125.1 uncultured Dehalococcoidaceae bacterium
GTAACTTACTTCTTTCCATTTTAATGAAATCTCGGTCCTCAAACTTCCTGAGAGCCATACTGACCGATTCTCTTCTAACTCCTAGAACCTCTGCGATCGCTGCATGGGTGGTTGGTATTGAGTCATCACCACCATAGAAAAAGAGAAGGGATAGCCAATAAGCGATTCGGTTTTCTATACGGTGGTGGCGGGCACAGTTTTGAGTTTGTTCATGCCACTTTATAACATTTGCTGCGTGCGCCAGAGTCACTCGAAGAAGTTCGAACGAATCATTCAATACCTTGGTGAAGTGGGATTTGCCAATTACTATGGCTTCGCCCGGTAGCTGGACCACCAATCGCCCCATGGCCCCTGTCTCTTTAGGATACAGGGTTCGCGCAGTAGGTATAGCGCCGACCGCACCTTCTCGTCCTCGCACCGTATTCCCAATAGAAGTGCCGTCATGAGCCTCGTAGATACCTATCAAGAGGCCTGAAATGGGGAAGTAAACCGAACGGGAAATCTCTCCCTGTTGCAGGAGAATCGTGCCTTTTCTGAGCTCAATCTGCCTAGCCTCTCTTAATAACTGATTCCGTGTTTCAATTGACAGTGATCCCAAGATAAGATTCTTGAGCGCGATACCACTGGTCACATTGACTGGTTGGAGTGTCATCTAGTTCTCACTAAACAGTAAATTTTTTGTGGTGAGTAATCCATCGATATGAATATAAGCTATATTTCTGGATAAACAATATAAACAAATATAAACATAGACAATATATAGGATGAAACCTACACTTCGGCCAGTGGAAGTTTTGTTCGGGTGGCTGATCGCAGTCGGTTCGATGGTGAAGGATGTTTTGTGCGTATTCATAGGTCGCTCTATTTTCAAAAACCTAAGCCTGAAGTTGAAAAATACTCATTGGATACTCTTCTCGAGATCAGGACACTCTACGCTGATGCGGGGGCTTCGAATGTTTCCGTCATGTTCGAACAAACGGGGAGTAACTACGGGAATTTGGAGCTGATCGCTACCTTTGACAGCTATGCACACCTTGGAGAGGTGTCAATGCATCAGCGTAACCACAGACGTTTACAAGAAATTAAAGAACGACCAGGTTCTACTGGGATCGAATTACTGAGCAGTTGGACCAGCGATATTGTAGCTATTTTTGGTTGGTCTTGGGAGATGGACCCGTTTGAACTGGAGAAATATACGATTTTACATGAATTCCACTTTGGTCTTAACTCGTCCGATTATGAATCTTTGCGGAGATACACTGAACCGTATGTTGGAGATCTTTTCGAGAAAACAGGAGCCGTGACAGGTATGCGCGTGGTTACTGCCGGAACCCCACCAAATGTCAGGTTTACTGGTCCTATTGGTACCATCGGTATTTGGCAGAAGGACTGGGCGTCCGTGGAGAGAACTGTGGAGTACCTGCGGGAGTCCGGATTCATGACCAGCCATGCTGCCGGAAATGCCAACCCACTTGTCGCTGCTGGATCAAGGATACTCACTCGATTGGAAATTGAGGGGCATCTTGCATAAAGATTAAGTAATTTCCAGTAATCCCAATGAAATCAAGGAAATCATTATGCTGCACGTAATTAGTTCAGTTGACAACGTTGGCAGAATGGCCCCCTATATAACTCGCTAGATTTTTGACGGCTATATCCATAAGTCGTTCTCTCGATGCCATAGAATACCAAGAAATATGAGGTGTTATTAAACAATTAGCTGCTGTTAGCAGCGGGTTATCTCTTGGCGGAGGCTCGACATCCAGTACATCCAGTCCTGCGCCACCGATTTGCCCCGTATTCAACGCGTTAGCCAATGCCTCATTGTCTACGAGAGGGCCCCGACTCGTATTTATTAGAAGAGAATCGCTCTTCATTATCGAAAGTCTGCTGCTGTTAACGAGATGTTTGGTTTTGTCGGTCAGGGGGCAGTGCAGACTGATTATATCAGCACGTCTAAAAACAGAGTCCATGTCTGTGAATTCGACTTCCAAATCGCTGACAGTTGCCTCTGTGGGAGGAAACTCATCATGAGCCAGTATATTCATTCCCATCGCCTTGCCGATACGCGCAAAGGCCTGTCCGATTCGTCCAATACCGATTATCCCTAAAGTTTTTCCCGAGAGCTCACTGATTGGTGATAACGAAAAACAAAAATCAGGGCTTTCACTCCACTGTCCGTTTCGCACAGCAGTTGCATGAAGAGCTGGTTGTCGAACCAGTTCCATGAGAAGTGCGGTGGCATGCTGCGCCACCGAATCAGTGCCATACGTAGGTATATTTGTAACTGGTATCTGGCGTTCTTTTGCAGCCAAAATGTCCACGTTATCGTAGCCTGTGGCTAGGACACCGATGTATTTAACATCTGGCAATTCTGACAGTACCTCACGGGATAGAACAGTTTTATTCGTAAGCACATATTCAAATCCGGATGCACGCTTGATAGTATCTTCAGGAGAAGTCCGATCATAAACTGTCGTCTGCCCGAGTGCCTCGAATCCCGACCAAGAGATATCGCCTGGATTCAGAGTGTACCCGTCCAAGACCACTATCTCGCTCGCCATGAGGTTCTCTCTTTCTATAGTGCTGCGGTGATACCTTACTTTTTATTCTTCAGTTCAGCTGAATAATACTACTAAACTTTCTGTCTTTTTGGTCAGACTTCGCATATTCCTGTAATAGTTGGCAAAATCACTGATGAAACTGGCAATTCAGAAAGATTCATGCTGTAATGGCTTCGAAACTGATTAAATACACGCTCTGTAGCTGAGGAGATTTACAGGATATGAATGGAAACGATGCAATTGCAGAAATCCTAAAAGCAGAAGGAGCAGAATATCTTTTCTGCTACCCAGATAATCAACTTATCCATTCATGTGCGGCGGCAGGTATTCGTCCAGTTATGTCGAGAACTGAACGTACAACTGTGAATATGGCCGATGGATATACGAGAATGCTTAACGGAGAAAAAAATGGAGTTGTCGTTACACAAGCGGGACCAGGTATCGAGAACGCCTACGGTGGCATAGCTCATGCTTATGCCGATTCTGTTCCAATTCTTGTGATACCCGGAGGCACAGTGCGTGGACGGATTAATTCCAACCCTGATTTCGATGCCGTTGCTAATTACAAAGGAATTACAAAATGGTCCGGGCAGATAAATCAGACGGGTCTGATATCTGAATTCCTCAGACGGGCTCATACATTTCTGAGAACGGGAAGGGGGGCCCCCGTACTTCTGGAGGTGCCATCAGACGTGGCTATGGAGCAAATTGAGGCGAACTCTGTCACCTATACGCCGGTTAAATCTATCAAAAGTTCCGGTGATCCTGCGGATATTAAGTCAGTGGCTTCTAGATTAATTAAAGCTGAACGGCCGGTATTATATGTTGGTCAGGGAGTTCTTTGGGCCCAGGCTAGCGACGAACTTGTAAGACTTGCTGAATTGCTAGATGCCCCGGTAGCGACAACTAATTCAGGTAAAAGTGCCTTTCCTGAAAATCATGAACTAGCACTCGGGGCTGCCGGGAATACCGTGACAAAGATGGCCAGATATTTTGTAGATAATTCTGATGTGATTTTTGGTATCGGAGTGAGTTTTACGACTAATCTTGCTTCAATGGGTATCCCACAGGGGAAGACATTAATTCAAACAACGGTCGATGCAAACGATCTAAATAAAGAACACCATCTTGCAGATGCTATTATCGGTGATTGCAAGTTAGTGTTGAGACAATTAATTGAAGAGATAGATGCGCAGACTTCTGGAGCTGGCGTTGAGCATGCGGATATCCGTGCGGAAGTTGCTAGCGTACGAAACGAATGGTTAGAGGAGTGGATGCCTCTGCTCACTTCTGATGAGACACCAATAAATCCTTATCGGATAATTTGGGATCTAATGCACACTGTTGATCGAGATAAAACGGTAGTAACCCATGATTCTGGACACCCTCGTGACCAGTTGATCCCGTTCTGGGAATCGACTGTTCCGAGAGGATATCTTGGATGGGGTAACTCGACCCAGTTAGGGTATTCATTGGGTCTAGTGCTTGGAGCGAAACTTGCCGCTCCCGAAAAGACCTTTATTAACTTCATGGGTGACGCAGCAATTGGTATGGCAGGAATGGATATCGAAACAGGAGTGAGACTTAATATCCCTGTAATGACTATCGTACTCAACAATCAGGTTTTGTCTGGATATCCTGCACGTTACGAGGCTGCCGTTGAAAAATATGGATTTACTGAACTCTACGGTGACTATGCCGCAGTAGCTACTGCGCTCGGTGCATATGGAGAAAGAATTTCTGACACTGCGGAGATAGTTCCAGCCATAAATCGTGGCTTGGCCGAGATGGATAAGGGACGACCAGTACTTTTGGAGTTCATGACTTCAGAGGAAAATAGACTATCTCGTTATCCTGCTGCAGGTTAAGGCTTGAAATCGAAGGACAATTGTTCTTTATCTTTATTGTCTGAGAACACTGGTTTAGGATTGCGGTGGAGATTGTCCATCCAGGGACGAATTTGACCGCCAGCCCGTCTCCACTTGCGATAGCAATTCTGCCCACAGAATCTCTTATGTTTACCACCAGCGATGACGTCGTTTGTGCAAGCGTCGCTTCTTGACGTCGCAGGACCGAGGCACCTGATCCATTCTCTTTCATACTCAAGGTCTTCGAGTACCTGATGCAGCATTGCTCCGTACAGACTTGTGCTTGTCACTCGCAGCATCCCTGATACTGTGACCGTGGTTAGCCAGTGAACAGCGGATTCTGTCCTGGCTCTGACCTGTTCGATAATCAGTTCACGGATTGATTCACCTGAAAGACCTTCACCCCCGGGTAGTCCGAGCTCAGAATTGCCCTGTAGAGCATGGGATCCAGAGGAGTCATCGCTTCCGGTAAGGCTGTGTATATATGTGTCGTATGCCGTGCGAGCCCAGTCGAGGAATCGAATGAATTCCGCCCAGTCAGTCAGCTTTTCTGTATAGTCATCAGTTATGGTCTCCCACGTTAGGAAGAGAAACCCGTCTGGCATACTAGCTATTTCAGTTTCTGATTCCTTTGATGGCGCAATGAGATGTTTATTGCAGCTACTACATGTGTATCCGGTAGTATCCGCAACGAGGCTGGTCTTAGAGCTACACGATCGACACGTGAGTGTTTCGATATCAGCATCATATGCCTCGTAGTCCGAAGCTGGTTTCCTGCTGAAGCTTCGCCAATATCCCAGTGGGAGGGGGTAGCTATCCCAATTTGCAGGGTTATCTTTCGAATCCCAACAGTAGGCTCTATTGACCACATTATTTTGGACCGTCCGAATTAGTCGGTCCTTTGAGAGGTCGTGAGGTTTTGGTTGTTGGTAGGTCGCAATAGAGATATTCATAAACCTAATAGGAAATATATCACAGGCGACTGTCCGTAATATGTCACCGGGCGTTCTATCCAACCTGTTAGATGAAATTCTTCTTTGTAATAACATCACATTCTGAAAGTTACTCACATACTCTGTGATTATTCAGGGCATGCTATGTCAAAGAGCTAGCAAATTAAAGAGAAACATCGGTAAGTGACACGACATTAGTAGTATGAGCATAGATTGGTAATAATTTATCTTGATAACTCATAGTTATATTTTTGTGAGAGACTGTTGGTGCATGTTTTGAGAGTCTAGCTAACGGGGGGTATATGTCAAAAATAGTGAATGAATTAGATAGAGGTCATGTTCGAATAATTCAAATGAACAGACCGGAGAAGAAAAATGCGGCCTCACTAGAACTCGCTTGGGGAGTGATTGAGGCGATTCGAAAAGCTCAGCTAGACGAGAATGTTTGGGTGATAGGTTTAACTGGTGTTGGCGACGCATTTTGCGCGGGACTCGATCTAACGATCGAGGAGAATCAGGATAGCTTCATCCCCATGTCTGAGCAGGACCGATATTTTGATGACTTTGGTTGGGTCAGCCGATTCTTCTATACCTTACGTGAGGAGTGCGATAAGCCCATAATCGGAGGGATAAATGGAGTGGCTGTAGGTGCAGGGTTGGCACTTGCTTTAGGCACCGATATCCGGATTATGGCTGAGTCTGCTCGACTTTTAGCAGGCTACCCCAGAATCGGTGGCTCGCCAGACGGTGGACTTTCAATCACACTCACTCAGGCCTTGGGTTACGAACAGGCGATGAAATTTTTGTTGGAAAATAGAACCGTGACCGGCCCGGAAGCCAAATCATTGGGCATGGTCAGTGAATGTGTTCCAGATGATGAATTCGAGGAGCAATTTCATGACTACCTAGATTCATTAACAAAAGTGTCGCCGATCACGGGACGTGGTACCAAGCGTGTTATACGGGCTGCTACTCGCATCGATAACGAAAAGCAACTTCATTATGAGCTTTGGAATATCGGTAAAACGCTAGGGAGTGGAGATGGGATTGAGGCCCGACAGGCTTTCATAGAGAAACGTGATCCCCAGTTCACAGGAAAGACTTTTGTCGACTGAGTGATCTCAGGAGAGTATTTTTTCGCGCTCGTCAACAGTAGCTATCCGAAAGATAGTCCAATGTGCCATGCGCGATAAAAGCTGTCCCCGCTCATCCTGCAAGATGACATTGAAATGTGCGAAATGATGGGCCTTGCGCTCATATACCTCAAGGAGGCGGGCCCCTCCGGTAACTTTTGATCCAACGGGTACCGGACGGAGATGTTGAATCTGGCTTCGGGTGTGGATAGAGCTAGGGATATCAAAATTATGTCTGAGGAGTTGTTCAGACCATCCGGCTACCCACGCAGGGTGTGCAATACCATTTTCGCCATAAAATAATGGATTTGCAGCTCGCTGCTTTTCAGACGCAAACTCGGCCGCAAGGTCTTCAGAGAAATCCACTGTCATTGGAGTCCAATCAGTATTGATCTTGGCATTACCTAAGTCGAGTGTCTCTTTGATCGGTGGTGCAGCAGATGCGTCCATGTACGAAGACACAGGAAACTCCCTACTCCAAGCAGGCTCTTCTAAGCCGACTCTTCCTGAGACATTTAATATTCCCTGCTGGTTAGTCATTGTAATGTCCCAGACGTCGTCGGAATTGTAATCAGCCTGTACAGCCCTAACCTGTAAGATATCTCCCGGTATTGTGGGCTGTTTAAAGGAGAATTCTGACCAGCCCGACGAAAGCCATTCGGGTCCCAGGGCCTCAAGTATGGTTTCTGTTGCCCATCCCCAGACGGTTACCCCTCCTACGAGGGCCCCGGAGAATCCGTAAGTGGCGGCTACTTCACTAGAATGAATTGGATTCGAGATATCAGGACTATCTTCATTCGATAAGTAGGCTTCAACTGAGTTTTCTATTGTGAGTGGGGTTGGCATACTATCTCCAAAGGTTAACTAGTGATTCCGAGTGTACTGCAGTCGGAAAATGATTAGCAATAATATTAGGGGGAATAATGGACTTGGGGTTAACAGGACGTTCGGCAGTGATTACTGGAGGGAGTCAGGGCATTGGAAAAGCTACAGCTTTAGAGCTTGCCAGAGAAGGAGCGAACGTACTCATATGTTCGAGAAGTGAGGATGTACTGAACGCAGCAGAAAGCGAAATAAAGCAGGTAGCTTCTGGTGAAGTATTGAGTATGCGAGCTGATGTCACAGCACCAGAGGATATAGCATCAGTAATCGCTCACGCTGAGAAGAGCTTCGGTGGATTAGACATACTGATCAATAACGCAGGTCAATCGGCTGCAAAGCCCTTCGAGGATGTAGATGACGAGCTCTGGGACTACGATCTTGACCTCAAACTCAAGGCAGCCATCCGATGTAGCAGACTGGCTGTGCCAGCTCTACGTAAGTCCGCGCACGGACGCATAATCAATGTGACCGCGGTTGCTGGGAAGGCTCCTAGGGCCGGTTCCCTGCCGACGTCAGTGAGTCGAGCAGCCGGCATCGCATTAACAAAAGCCATGTCTCTAGATCTTGCTAAGTATGGGATTCTCGTGAACACCATCTGTATCGGATTGATAAAGAGCGGACAGATAGACCGGGCGACTCAGTCGGCGTTTCCAGATCTTGATCTGGCAGAAGCGTATGCTGAGCGCGGCAAGTCATTGCCTCTCGGGCGAGTGGGCGAGGCGTCTGAAGTTGCTGACCTTATTACTTTTTTAGTGTCTGATCGAGGGAGTTATATTACTGGTTCAGCAATAAACGCTGATGGCGGTTCTTCTGCGGTGGTCTAGATATTGGCTATCATCTATTCCTGCATGATGCGGCTATGATTAGCCAGACAACTCTAGGGGGGATATATGAAATTCGGTCTGCTATTTGGTATGAGAAATCCTGAGCAGTGGCGGAAGCCATATCAGCAAGTATATGAAGAAACCTTGGAGCAAATCCGTATAGCGGAATCATTGGGTTTTGATAGCGTTTGGATGTCTGAACATCACAGTGCGGAAGATGGTTATTGTCCATCCACATTAGTGATGGCTGGAGCTGCAGCTGTGCAGACGGAAAGGATCACTATAGGCACCAGACTACTCCTGCTGCCAATGCATCATCCCGTCCGCGTGGCTGAAGATGCCGCGGTTGTAGATGTGCTGTCGAATGGTAGATTCATCCTAGGCATGGCAGTTGGATATGTACCAGAGGAATATCCAATTTTCGGAGTAAATAGGAAGAATCGACCGTCCTTGATGGACGAGGGTATTGAAATCATTAAGCGCTGTTGGACCGAAGAAAAATTTGATTTCAAAGGTAAACGTTTCAAAGTCGAGGGAGCTGCTGTCCAGCCAAAACCTATCCAGGCTCCCCACCCCCCGATTTGGTTAGGGGCGTCTCGTGGGAAAGCTATCGAACGTGTTGCTCGCGAGGCCGACGGCTTTCACTATGTTGGGGGTGCTGGTGTGTATG
>CAZSFJ010000043.1:0-10524 GCA_964606125.1 uncultured Dehalococcoidaceae bacterium
CTCTTAAAGTGTCACCTTCATATTTGGTTCTAAAGAGCTTCCGTTTTTGAAGTATCGGTATTACATCTGATATAAAGACATCTAACATTTCCGGCAGAACTGGTGGCATCAAATTAAACCCATCAGCTGCTTCGTCATCGATCCAATCTTCAATCAGATCAGCCACTTGGTCGGGTGTCCCAGCGAAGGTGAAATGTCCACGTGCGCCAGATAATTTCGCCAGTAATTCTCGCAAAGTAGGTTTCTCGTTACGTATGAGATCAATTATTAAGGAGGGGCGACTGATCCCCCCTTGCAAGGAAGAAGGATCAGGGAAATCGCTGGGGACTAAGGTTTGATCGAGGTCAAAGCTTGATAAGTCCATCCCGCCGAAGGTCCCAGATAGACGCCTAAGACCAACCTCCTTGTCCCCTAATTCATCGAGCTCCATGGCATATTTATGTGCTTTCGCCTCTGTGGAGGCGATTACCGGACTCAGGCCGGGCATGATGGCGCATTGATCAGGACTCCTTTCATGTGATTTCAGTCTTGATTTGATGTCCTGGTAAAAATCCTGTGCTGCACCTTTTTCCAGGACGGCCGTGAAGATGGCTTCACCGTGTTTTGCTGCAAACGCTCTTCCCGGTTCAGACGATCCAGCTTGCACCAGTACGGGGCGTCCCTGAGGCGGCCTAGGTACCGTGAGCGGCCCTCGAACCTGATAGAAATGGCCATCGTGATTTATTGGTCGTATCCGTCCAGGAATGGTGTATCGTCCGTTATTTCGATCGTCTAGCACAGCATCCTCTGCCCAGCTGTCCCATAATCCATTGGCGACTGTCATGAATTCATCAGCTCGTTCATACCGTTCTTCGATACCTGCCTGTGGGTTCGAGCTGTAGTTCTGTGCTGCATGACCTGAAGCGGTCGTCACGATATTCCAGCCCGATCGGCCATTACTAATGTGATCCAATGAGGCAAACTGTCTCGCGAGGTTATACGGCTCAGTGTAGGTGGTTGATGCGGTGCCGATGACTCCAATTTTGCTAGTGACACTCGATAATGCTGAGGCCAGCGGCATTGGGTCGAGTACGGCGCGCGGCGTGTGTTCGATATCAGTTCCGAGTGACAATATGTCCGAAAGAAAAATTGAGTCGAATAGCGAAGCTTCAGCTTTTAGTGCGAGCTCCTTGTAGTAACGAAAGTCAGTAAGTAAATAAGGCGAAGCGTTAGGATGGCGCCAGGCCGCCTCATGGTGGCCTCGGCTATGTATAAAAAGATTCAGGTGTACTTGCTTCTTCATTCCGGCTCCAGATCGGCAATAGTTCTAAGGCATCTTACGACACCCAGGCACGCTTGGGCGACCATGATTAGACGGAATGGAGCGGGGGACGGGGATCGAACCCGCGACATTCAGTTTGGAAAACTGACGCTCTACCACTGAGCTACCCCCGCCTTAGTGTGTCCGTTGCCAACGGTCACGCGGTGAATGATAAATTCTATCAGGAACATATTGTAGAGTCCTTGGTAACAACTTATCTATGAGTAGAGGAGTGGGATTTATGGAACCGATTGCATTAGCAGGGATATTAAACAATGTATACGGAAAAACACTTGAACCAGTGAACTACGTGCGCGGAGTCCCTATCAGTGGACGGTTGCGGCTTGCCCAAATACTTGGAAACCAAAACGATATCGCTTTAGATGTGAAACGGGTTGTCGATCCTCTTATTAATGATTTCGATGTGAACTCATATATTGGTATGGATGGATCAATACTTTCTGGGTTTTTGTGGTGTGACGAACTGACCGAAGCTACAGGCGATGATCGTTATGTCAGAGCGATGCTCAAATTGGCAGATTTGTTTTTGCACGAGGATAGTCCAATCGATCCCGACCAGAGAGCAGAAGATATTTTCTTCACAGGTGCAATGGTTGGGAGGGCCAGCAAAGTCACCCAAGAACAAGGATACGTAGATTTCCTGTTTGACTATCTGCTATCAGTCCATCCACAGCCAGACACGGGCCTATGGTGGCATTGTGAATCTTCTCCCTACTACTGGGGTAGGGGGAATGCGTTCGTGGCACTGGGGTATGGGGAGGCGCTTACCTATCTCCCCCCAAATGACCAGCGATTTGGTGATCTGGTGTCGAAGCACAAGAGCCACATTGATACGTTGCTCAGTTTTCAGCATGAGTCAGGATCTTGGTATCAAGTGATTGATCGCACCGACACCTATTTGGAGCTTACCGCTACTTGCATTTTGGGTTACGTCATCACTCGGGGACTAAACAACGGTTGGTTGAGTGGCGACTATGGTTCGGCATTGTCTCGCGCGTGGGATTCGATTTCCCAATGTATTGATGAAGATGGGAATGTGTCGAACGCCTGTGCTGGCACTGGGCCTCTTGCCATATTAGAGGAATATCTCCTAAGACCTACCGCTGATGGCTATGATGATCGCTCGGGAGGAATGGCTCTCTGGTTTGCTGTCGAATACCAGAAATTTTTAGATACATCGGTTTAACTATGATGACCAAAGGCATGACGCCGTGCCAGAAGCAAGTAGTTCTCCTTCTGAATTCTCGCACCATATTTCGAGCTCAAGCCTCTGGGTATCGGTATCGCTTCGACTGACGATATTTGCCTTGGCGGTTAATTCGTCTCCCTGTTTCAGGGGCTTCAGATATCGCACTGCAAGCTGTCCATGTTGAAACCAGAGAGGTCCAAAAAACTGTACCAGCATCTCGGTCATCTGTGCAAAATGAAAGACATTCGGTACTGCTGGACTGTTACCAGTAGCTAGAGCAGATCCCCCGACGGCCGCCGTGCCCAGCACAGGACCGCGGACGATTGATTTTCCTACTTGGTCTCCGATGTTTGTCATGGTGTATCTCTCAGTCCTGCGGATGGCGCGCCCAACCGAGAGTATGCCACTCCCGACCATTCGCACTAAGTGCTCCGTTGGCCCCGGTAGCGGTCCAATCTACCACTATGTAATAGTAGCCCCGCCGAAGGTATTTATCAGTTATCTCGCCTCTGAAACGTATTGATTCTCCAACTCTGACAGGTTGATGGAATGTTCGGTCTGTGCGAGTAAAGAATCCCGCGCGAGTAAGAGGTGGATTGGGTTCCTTCAGGCCAAACCCCACCGCTGGTCGAAAAAAAACTATACCGGGCGGTGCAAGTAATTCATTTTCCGTACCTATGTAGTTGCCCGGCCAGTTAATCCCATGCTCCAACACATATTCTGAAACCATTTTTTCTGTTATGACTTGATCGAATTCCTCGAATTGTCCGATTTCAATCTTTTCGAAATGTGCCTCGATGATTTCGAGAGCCACTGTATTTTCATCACTCATTCAATTAACTACCTGTAATCACTTGATAGGAGTTATTGTAGAGCCAACTAATTAATCTGTAACGGCGGAAAATCTTGGCAGACTGGAAACCACAACGCCCATCATACGTAAAGGATCCATATCCCGCTTTGGCGAGGCTGCGGCGTGAAGATCCGGTTCATTGGGATCGTCAATTTGAGGCGTGGGTAGTCACTCGTTATGAGGATTGTGACTTCGTACTTAGAAATCCTGACATTTTTTCGTCAGATGCTCATTCAGCAGCTCAATTGAATAGGAGTAAGCTTGCAGCACAATTATCTGGCGCTGCGAACCAAGGAAATCAATCGATCCCATTTATTAGAACAAGCGCGGACGAGCATCGTGAGCAACGCACCCTAGCCTCCCCAGCCTATGTGCCGGAAAGATATCGTGCGATGGTCAAAAATATCGGTTGGAAATGGCTCCACGGCGCACTTAGCGAACCAGACTCTGGTTCGGTAGAAGTGATGTCGAGTGTGGCTAACCCATCTGTGATCGAATTAGTGTATTCGTTGATTGGTCCGTCTGATACGGAACGATCGCATTTTGAATCCTTAGGCTCTGACATTCAGGAGTGGCGTGCTCAATCAGACGCGGGGCCTCTGCTACGGCAGAGTGGAGTCAGGGCGCAGAAGAATCTCCGTGATCTCTGTACCGCTGCTTTATCTGCTGACGCTCCTGACAGCGGCGCGATCGCATTGCTGCGTTCTGCAGTTGGCCATGAAGAGATCGCTGCCGTTGATGCGTCCCAATTAATTTTTGACCTGTCGATTGCTGGTAATAATGCTACTGCATTCTTAATAGGGTCTGTGTTGCGGGTACTGTGTATTTTTCCGGAAATTTATCAACAGATTAAAGATGACCCTGAGCTCGCGCCGTTGATGGTGATCGAGACACTGCGCTGGGAGGGGCCTACACAGTTTGTTCCCCGTTTTGCGACACAGGAAATCGAACTCGGCAAGCGATTAATTCGACCTGGGGACGGTGTTCTGCCAATCGTGACCGCGGCAGGGCGGGATCCCGAGCGATTTGATGATCCTGACAAATTTTCACTCGATAGAAACTTTAGAGCTCAACTGCAATTTGGTTCAGGTGAGCATCATTGTATTGGTGCTGGGGCAGCTTCCGGGCTGGCTGAAGAGATAGCACTGGCTCTTCTTGAGATAACTGATAGCCCGCCTGAGATTATCTCAGAGAAGTGGGGCGGGACGATGACTTTGAGAGGTCTCCAGTCGCTTAAAATCCAAATCTAGGTGGTGGAGTAGGAGATTGTTCCTCTTTATAAGTTTCAAGGAACATTTCCATGGTGTCGGGCGATCCACCGAGGACTAGTATGTCGTTTGCTCGCAATACCACCGCGGCGCCATCAGGCGCATAAATCATATCTTCACCTGATTTAAAGATGGCAACGATAGTAATTTCAGGGAAGTCGTTTTCGATCACACTCAGTGGTTCGGCCACTAAACGAGAAGGCGCGTCGATACGAGTAATCAGATACGATTCATCAATTTCCAGCGTATCAGCATGATGGCCCTGATCCGACCAGGCGAGAGCTAAGTGGCGGCCAGATTCGTGTTCTGGGAATCGAATTTCATCGGCACCGACACGCGATAATATTTCACCATGTCTTTGATTAGCTGCCTTGGCAATCACTCTAGGTATTTGCATTTCTTGTTTGAGCGCAAGTGTGGCCAAAATGCTCGCTTCGAGATGTTGGTCTGAAAACGCAACAACGGCAGCGTCGCATTGTGCAACTCCAATTAACCTAAGAGCGTGACTATCAGATGCCTCTGCTTCTGCGACGTGGATCAGTTCAGATGAAAGTTCTTTGACAACCTGAGAGTCATGATCAATACCAATAACTTCATGCCCCATTTCTTGTAGCTCATTTGCTAGTACTGATCCGTATCTGCCAAGTCCGAGGACAGCAATTTTTTGCTTGCGGTGATTCTGTTTAGGCGCCATATCTCATCCTCCACCCTCTAAGATTAACTAAGATTTTTTGAATTGGGCACAATATTGAGTCCGTTATTCCCTACTTGTCTGCCAATGCACCTGCAAGTGCCTGTATCAGATGGATTGGATCTCTTTCACTGAAATGGGTGAGTTGTTCACGGCAAGAGGTACCCGTAACGAGTAATTGCTGGTCTTCTGCCATTTCAGATACAGCAGGGACAAGCGTTCTATAAGCCATGGATTTTGATATGTCGTAGTGTTCCTTTTCAAATCCAAACGAACCAGCCATACCACAGCAGGCAGAGTCAATGAGATTTGCTTTAATACCGGATACGGATAGTACCTCCATCGCCATTTCTGTGCCGACAAGTGCTTTTTCGTGGCAGTGAACATGGATCGAGACATCAGGACCGCCGGAAAAGGCAGCGGCTACTTTTTCCGGATTATTCTCGATTAGTTCCGATATGAATTCTTCTATGAGAAAGGAATTCTCTGCACCGAGCTGAGTTAGTTCAGTCATCGAACTGTCCTCATTCAATAACAACGGATATTCGTCACGGAAAGCCAGCAGACAGGAAGGCTCTATCCCCAGCACCGGCAGACCGTCTCTCAGATGTTTTTCTAAACTTAAAAGATTATTTTTCGCAGTCTGTTTTGCCTCGCTCAACATCCCTTTTGAAATCATAGGCCTGCCGCAACATTCTGTTTTGTGGGCTATGTGGACTCCGTACCCGAGAGCCTCTAGCACGTCGACAGCTGCTATCCCAACCTCAGGCTGAAAATAATTGGTGAAGGTGTCGATAAACAGCACGACTTCACCTTCGGATGCAGGTTTCCCACTGGTTCGGCTGTTGTACCAATCTGAGAATGTATGTGGGGAAAACTGTGGTAGTGCCCGTTCGGCGTGTATTCCGAGAGTTTTTTGGAGTAAGCGTTTAGTCAAGGACAGGGAACCGATCTTATTTGTCAGGGTGTGTAGTTTTAGAAAATGTGTTAGCTTTGCTCCGGCTGCGATGTTCCCGAATACTCTATCCCGGAACGGCACTCCCCTGATGGAGTGCCTAATTGAAAGTACTTCAGACTTCATGAGAGCCATATCCACTGCTGAGGGGCACTCGCTTTTACATGCCTTGCATTCGACGCAAAGTTCGAGCGCTTCGTAGAGTCGGTCACCAGAGAGTTCTTCGGGTGGAAGCGTTCGATTTAACACCTGTCGCAGCAGATTTGCTCGCCCACGCGTCGAATGCTCTTCGTCCTTCGTTACCATAAACGACGGGCACATACTCCCAGTATCTTTGAGGCATGCCCCTTGCCCATTGCATTGCTCAGCAGCACCGACGAGTCCGCCCCATTCGGTCCAGTCAAGTGTGGTGGGAGGGGTGAGGCTGGACGTTTCAGGTGACAGTCTAAGATTGTCATCAAATGGTGGCGTATCGAATATTTTCCCTGGATTGAAAATTGAGTCAGGGTCGAATGTGAGTTTCAGTTCTCTGAAACTGTCCACCAGGGCTGGTCCGAACATCCGTTCAGCAAAAACTCCCCGAACAATTCCATCTCCGTGTTCGCCGCTAAGGGAACCACCAAATTCCAGAATCAGGTCAGCAATCTCTGTCGCAACATTTTCGGCCTGCTGAGGCCCACCAGCCTCTTTAAGATTAATCATAGGTCTGATATGCAAACAGCCAGCGCCGGCATGCCCGTAGTAGGCCGTCGGCAGATCGTAGCGAGAGACTATTTCTTCGAATCTCGCTACGTAATCGCCTAAACGATCAGGTTGTACTGCTCCGTCTTCCACGAATGCTACCGGTTTGGTGTCACCCTTAACCGACATAAGGATACCGAGTCCAGCTTCTCTCATCCGCCATATCCGCGCTTGTTCTCCAACGTTAGCTGTTGAGAATGCCTGGTCGGTCAAGCCACGTTCGGCAAAATCGTCACGAAGTGCTTGCATCTTCGATTGAACAATTTCATCTGTGTCTCCGTCAACTTCTACCAGTAACAGGCCGCCTGGATCACCGATAACAAAGTCAACGAGTGAGGCATAACTGAGGCTGTCTCTGCACCGTTCAATTATTGTGTGGTCAACGAATTCAACTGCAGCAGGATCGTGGGCAACTGCCTGTGGTGCGGCACGACACGCAGCCTCGATAGTCTCAAAATGCAGAGCGACAATCCCTGTTTTCTCTGCGGAGGTGACGAGTCCGATAGTCGCTTCAGTAACAAGTCCGAGAGTGCCTTCACTTCCTACGAGTAACTGTCCAAGATCGACAGTTTCTCCCTTAATGTCATCCGCTGACAGAACTGTATCAAAATTGTATCCACTGACACGCCGAGGAATGTCAGGGAAATATGCTTCTATTTCCTGTTGCCTCGTGCGGACTATTTCAGTCACAGTTCGATACAGGTCTCCTTCTCTGTTTGAACCATTTAGTTTCTCCTCTAGCTGTGGACCCGAAAGTGGAGATGTTTTCACGATTGAACCGTCGTTCAGGACAACAGTCAGTGATATTACCTGGTCGCTGGTTTTTCCATGTCTTAGAGAATGAGCGCCACAGGAATTATTTCCTATTCCTCCGCCAATTGTTGCGCGATTGCGAGTAGATGGATCAACGGGGTACATCAATTGGAATTCTTTTGCTTCCTTGTTCAGGTGATCTACGACCAGTCCTGGCTGGACAACAGCGATGTTCTCTTCCGGGACAATCTTTATAATTTTGTTCATGTGCCGGGTGAAATCAATTACGATCGCATGATTCACTCCCTGTCCGGCGAGACTAGTGCCTGCTCCTCTTGGCAAAATAGGAACTCCTAATTCATTTGCCACCTGGACAATTGCCTGAACGTCTTCGGTATTTTGTGGGTAGGTAATCGCAATGGGCTCCATTTCGTAGATCGAAGCGTCGGTTGCATACAGAAGTCTTCGGGCTCGGGAAATATCGACATCGTCCAGACCGCGAGAAAGCCCAGATGCAATGCGATCACGAATCTCGAGCAGCTGGGACGGATTTTCTCTGAGTATATCCAGTGCTGTGCGGACGGACTGATGCTTTGGTTCAGTATTGCCGGCGATAACTAACGAGTCTCTGTGCTGCAACGATGACATGGCTTCTAGCCTAACATCAGTCCTTGTTTATACGGACGGCTTCAGCACACTCAGGCGTCATCGTTACCACTAGTGTCTGAGGACTTTTTTTCCTGAGAACGTCTTGCGAGGGAAGGGCTATAGAGCGATTCGATCAGTCCAGCCATTAGTCGTTCAGCTGATTCGACTTCTTCTGAACTGTCCGGCATTAATGCCTTTAAGTTGGCTAAGCCACTGCTCGAAGCATGTATCAACGCTGAAACTGCATGTGGATTGAATTGGGGATCGACATCTCCCTGGGCCTGGGCCCTCTGAATCAATTCTGCTAATGCCAAAATAGAGGCAGACACATCTCCTGCAACCTTTTTCTGTAATTTGGGATTTCTCAGTGAGGCCAATATCGATTCCATAGACACTACCGTGTCGTCAACATTCTCTGCTGAACGACTTTTCCCAACGTCTTCAAGGACGGAGAGCAGTTGGTCTCCCGCGGAGTAAGACTCATCCCCGGTCACACTGAACCGAGTTAATTCTTCTTCGATATGCTCATGAGCAACTGCCCATATGAGATCCTCTTTACTATCGAAGTATCGATAAAGCGTCCCTGCAGCCATCTCGGCCTCTTGGGCAATCTTGCTCACTGTTGTACCGGCATATCCGTCCTTCACGAAGGCATCTCTGGCCGCTCGGAGAATATCCTTGCGGCGTTCTTCAAGATATCTGTCCGGTCTTCGAGGCATCCCAGCGTACTCCCAGCACCTCCCATCACCTTTGCTCTGGGAGGAGTAGATATGTTCGGCTAAGACTGATTCTAAGACACGTCTAGTGAACTAGGAACTGATCTTTAGAATCGTCCAAATCCCTGTCGGAGCATCATATTAATGAAGTCTTTTCTGGCCTCTTCATAACGGGGAGCAACCTGGCGGTTTTTCCTAACGAGGTGACTTACGTAGCGTTCGAGTTGCATGGTGTTGGTTCCTTATGTGTTTTACGCTGAATGTTCCTAAAAGGTGCAGCGCCAATTACTGTTCTCTGCTCGCAACCATCGTCGGTAATCCTTACGTGCTTCTTCATAGAGAAGCCCATTTTTACGACCCTTGCGCATCACGCCATTTATGTACTCTTTCGGGGTTATCACTTTCGTTCTCCTGTCTATTGCCCGATTTATAATGAATATTAATTCATTAAGATGAATGATAACATATAAAATGAATATATGTCCATTAAATGAATATTTATGGATATAACGTAGCTAATCGTTTATATATATGATGTTTATGCGAACAGATCGTCGTCGCTTGCCTGTTCTTTATCAGGATCAAGGAACGGAAGCACTGAGGCCATCAGGTCAGTCTCTGACTCTAGACTCCGTCCGAGGCCAGATAACAGCCCCATCACCCGGGCGATCAAAATGACATCACCAGGGAGATCAATAATTGGGTTCGCGCGCAGCACTCGACCCAAATTCTCGTTGATTTCAGCCACCATGTCCTGATCGGCATACGCTCTACCTGACCGCAGAACATCGCCCAGAAATGCTTCACCTAAAGCGTTGTATGTTTCCGGATTGTCCTCACGTGTGCGGAATCCCATATCGTTCATTGTGGTACTGATCGCATCCGATTGTTGTTCGATAATCGCACTTGTCAGAACGATTAACTGTTCACGGAATTCAATAGGAATAGATTTCGTGAGACCGAAATCAACTAGACCTATTCGCGGACTTTCGCCTCCCTCCAATGGCGGAAGTACAAAGAGATTTCCAGGATGTGGGTCTGCATGAAACATACCGTGTTTGAGAATCATGTTGTTATATAGATCGATGAGAACATCCGCGACGTCTGGCGGATTTATGCCCGCTTCCCGTAATGTTTCGATATCGGTGATCTTAATGCCGTCTATATATTCCATAGTGAGTACGCGGATAGAACTGAGCTCCCAGTAGATCTTCGGCACCAGGACATCGTTCCTGCCAGCTAGGAGCTGGGCGACTTCCTCGGCCGCATGCCCCTCGTGGATAAAATCAACTTCTTCCGGAGCGTTTCTCCGCATTTCTTCGACCATCGGCCGGAAGTCGATAATAGTTTCAAGTCGGCTCCAAATAGTCGAAAGGAGGTCAACTGCCT
>CAZSFJ010000044.1:0-10481 GCA_964606125.1 uncultured Dehalococcoidaceae bacterium
GTAATTTAGGCGACAGAGTCAGTATCCTTTCTAACTCGTTGACTGCTATTCAGGAACGTATCGGCCCTATTAATAGCCGATCGTCGCTCTACGAAACGCCCCCCTGGGGATACACACAACAGCCTGAATTCCTGAACGCTGCCGTGGCACTTAAAACCAATTTACCCGCTTTAAAGCTGTTAGGTGTTGTTAAGGACATTGAACAAGCAGCCGGGCGGGCAACCGATCAACCACGCTGGCATGAGCGCCCCCTCGATATCGACATTTTGATAATAGAGGGAGAAGCTTTTGACTCTCCTGAATTGACAGTCCCCCATATATACATGGCTACTCGGGCATTCGTTCTTGTCCCCCTCGCTGAGATCGCACCACAAATCGTGCATCAAACCATCGGACTTAGGATTGAAACTCTCAGGGACTTATGTCCTCCGAGCGAACGCTCGAAGATCACGAAATATATAGCTCCCGGCTGGTGATAACTCACTAGATTCCATAGGCCTCAGATTCATCCGATATAGTACTCACCATCGTGTAACCAGCCCAAAGTGAGATACCTGACACTATTGTCGCCATCAATACCACCGGAATTGCAACCACAAAGTAGGATCGCCTTGCTACTCCAATAAATAATAGAAAAGGCAGCATCAGTGAGAGAACGATCGTTATCCTACCAAGCGATTTCGACTGGTCAGTTATTACATCGGGATGCACGTCGCTAATCTCCCGTGCCGTCTCTCAAATTCGGCGGAAGTAAATTCGGTATACCTTCCTCAATCGGATATTTTTCTGGGCACGAGTCACAGATCAGAGTCCCCTCAATAACATCCAGACCATCCTCCGAACTGGCTTCAAGCTTTAATGAGGCCTTACATACCGGACAGGCCAATATTTCCAGAAGATCTATTTTCATATCACTCAGTCTCCATGACTAAACATTGCGTTCATGCTACAACACTTCAGCGCTAACATTGTTCTAGTGAACCACTTACCATCCCAACAGCTAAAACTGCATAAGAGTACCGCACACTATGACGACGATAAAATCGTCATTCGCCCCTCCCCTGCAACTCTCATTGGACCTGTACTTCAAGGGTGCGTGACTGGCGTTGCTTTACTGGTCCTTGTTTTAGGCCTAAACACCCATCCTCTTTGGCTACTAGGAACACTCCTGACTGTGATTATCATTTTCGGGCCCACGACCATCTTAAGTTTGGTCTACGCTATCGCCGGCACCAATTTCCTGATGGAAAAAGAAAAATCAACCTGCCGAGTCCAGCAAAAATATTTTGGTTTAGGGATCGGCACGCGAGAAATGATTCCATTCAATCGCATTGATCGCTTTCAGATAGAAGGTGACTATCTGGCCGAGCACGCATCTGGAGATCTTCGAGATATAGTCAGTTGGCAGATAATCCTAATTAAGGATAACCAGAAACAATTCGAAATCGCTAACTTAAGCTCACCTAGATCTCTGGCACTCGCTACTCTAGAGAACGCCAATAATCTTGGCTCGTTTTTGGCAACCATGAGCCAATCGAATCTCGTAAAAGGACAAATACCCAGCTGGGCGCTGGACGATTAAGACCTAATCAGCGGCAGGATCGCAGGGGCAGAATCAAGATCAGGCTCGTCCTCTAGCTCGAACTTGTCCAGTTGCAAGGGAATACCCTCAGAAGGATAAATTCCTGTGAAACAGCCTGAACAGTGACCTTCTCCACGCCTAGTGGCCCAGCTGGCACCCTCCAACGAAATATATCGAAGGCTATCCGCACCAACATGCTGCTGAATAGCATCGATATCTACACTCGTTTCATCTTTCAAGAGATTCTGCGCGGCAATCAATTCTCCGCGAGTCGCCATATCTGTCCCATACGGACATGGGTGTGTAATAGGCGGAGCAGAAATCCTCATATGTACTTCTGTGGCACCCGCCTCCCGCAACATCCTGACGACCCGAGGAGTAGTGGTCCCGCGGACGATCGAATCGTCAACAACTAACACTCGCTTCCCATCTAAAACGCTTTTCAATGGATTAAGCTTGAGCTCAACATCACGCTCCCTCAATCTCTGATCGGGCTTAATAAATGTCCTGCCAACGTATCTATTTTTCACTAGAGCTTCAACATACGGGATTCCACTTACCTCGGCATAGCCGATTGCTGCTGGAGTAGCCGAGTCAGGAACGCCAATAACTATATCAGCGTCTGCTGGGTGCTCTTCAGCAAGCCGGCCTCCCATCCTTCTTCTAACCTCGTGCAGTAAGGATCCAGAAATAACAGAATCTGGCCTGGCAAAATAAATGAATTCGAACAGGCAAAGTTTCTCGTCCGCAACAGACCTTTTATGCGTGCCGAGGGGAAAAAAGGATGTGATTCCATCGGAATCAATCCGCACTACTTCACCTGGCTCCACTTCGCGTATCACCTTTGCACCGAGATGATCCAATGCACATGTTTCCGAGGCGATGACCCACCCGCCACCACTTCCCTCGCGTGTAGGTAATTTACCAATGCAAAGTGGACGAATGCCCAACGGGTCACGGGCGCCAAAAATAGCGTCCGTGGTCAAAACAGCAAGAGAGTAGGCACCATTGGCCCGCCTCATCATGTAACCAAATCTATCCATCAAATCAAGGTCCGGACCGTCACTGAGAATTTTTGCTAAGACCTCCGAATCCGTCGTGGTTTCAAACGGAAAATCTTCGAGTCCCAGAGCAGTCTTCAGTTCATTTGAGTTCACCACATTGCCATTATGAGCTAGCGCAAACTCACCATGTATACCGCTCACCAACAAAGGTTGCGTATTACAAGCCAGCGTAGAACCTGTCGTGGAATATCTAGTGTGACCTATAGCTGATCGGCCCGGTAGAGCGGCTAGCCGCTGCTCGTCAAACGCCTGTGACACCAACCCCATTCCTGATTCAATACGAATACGCGCTCCATCGGTCGCTGCAATGCCTGCTGACTCCTGACCACGATGCTGCAGCGAATAAATACCAAAAAATGTTAACCGCGCCACATCCTCGCCCGGCGCATAAACACCAAAAATCCCACACTTCTCATTTGGGCGATCCGTGGACTTGATCATTCCGCTTGCTCCATGTCAGAAATTTTCTGGTGCTCGATCTTCGTACAACGGTCCATCACTACTTCTAGGCCAGCTGAAATCGCCTCACTTGCCGCTGTCTCATTGACGATATCAAGCTGCATCCAGACAGCACCAGCGCCAGCCTTAATTGCATCCTCGACTACCGAAGGAACATCAGTAGCTTTCCGGAAAATATCGACTATGTCGACTTGTTTCGGAAGGCTACTGACACTGTCATACACTTCCCTACCTAGAATTTTTGTCTCTCTTGGATTCACAAGGAACACCTCGTATCCCGCGTTAATCAAATACTCCGCCACCTCATACGAGGCCCTATTTGGTCTAGCAGAAACCCCTACTACCGCAATAGATTTTGACTTCCTCATTAGCTCGATTGGGTCGGTGTCAGTAGTCAACTCGCGAGTCCTTTCAAATTAACCCGGGAGGCTGAATCTGTCCTAGAAATTTCACCAACTTGGAAAAATCCAGTCTCCCTCAACGCTGCATCTCCGAAATCTTCTGGTGACAGGATACAAATAATTCCCAAACCCATGTTGAAAACTCTAAACATTTCCTCGGTTTGAATAGAGCCCCGCTCTTGAACCAGCCCGAAAATTGGCGGTGGTACCCATGAATCAGGATCAATATCAGCCGATAGATGATCTGGAATTATCCTACTTAGGTTGCCTGCAATTCCCCCGCCCGTAATATGAGCCATCCCTTTGAGTCGTACTCCGTCCTTGCGTAGACGATCAACCTGCTTCCAAAAGGACGGGTGCGGACGCGTCAAAGCCTCGCCGACAGTCTCACCGGAAAGCTCTATCGGACGTGTTTCAAGCAGCTGACGACTTTCGCCTTCGCTATCATTGCCTCCAATACCCAAAGCAGCTCGTGCTAAGGAATATCCGTTTGTCATAAGTCCGCCAGAAGATATTGATATAACTAAATCGCCGGCGCGAATTTCAGCTGGGTCGATCCTATCCCCTCGCCGAAGAATTCCCAACGCCGTACCTGCAAGATCGAAATGACCCGAAGCATAGATATCAGGCATCTCCGCGGTTTCACCGGATATCAGCGCAATCCCGTTGTCAATACAAGCAGTTGCTACTCCTCGGACAACATCTACTACTGCTCCTTCCGGAAGATCGGACATTGCCAGGTAGTCAAGAAATGCTGTAGGAGTTGCTCCCGTCACAATTAAATCATTTATGTTGTTTGCAACCACATCCCTACCGGCATATTCAAATGTGCCGCACAAAGAGTGCAATATAGTCTTAGTACCTACCCCATCGGTACACGCCACGAGAGGCTCTTCCACCCCCGAGACATTGATCCCTCCCGCGAATCCACCCGGCAACGGAATAACCGACTGGCCGTGGTGTGTTCTCTTTACCTGAGTCACTATCTCTCTTATACGGAGGGCGTCAGCCTCTAGATCAACGCCCGATGCGGCGTAGGTTAATGACTCGGAACCCTCAGGCAAGATGGATATCTTTTCTGCCGAAGAGCGTGGTGCGGGGGTAATCAAAACTCATAAGTTACTGATACCTCCCTGGGACGCTTTCAGTCTATCGGTGCTGACGTACGCTGTCGAATCAATCAATGCCTAAAATGCCTGTAGCCCGTCACTGCCAAAACAATCCCTCTTTTATTAGCCTCTTCGACCGATTCAGCATCACGAATTGAGCCACCAGTATGCACTACCGCAATGCATCCTGCATCTGCTGCAACTACGAGAGTATCTGGGAAAGGCAGAAATGCATCTGTAGCACAGACGGCACCGACGGCGCTCTCGCCCGCCTGGACTGCTGCGAGTCTCGCCGACTGCACTCTATTTGGCTGACCGGCGCCCATGCCCACCATAACTCCATCCTTTACAAACACGACCGCATTCGAAGAAATATGTTTCGATAGAGTCCATGCCACGTTCAACTCGTGCTTCGTTTCTTCATCCATCCCTGCTTCACTAACGACGTCCAAAGTTATATCCTCAATTGCATCAGGCGTCTGGACTAGAAAGCCCCCTTCAATCGTTCTTATTTCAACACCTGCGCTCTTATCCCCGTGCGCCTCTATTTCTAAAATCCTCAAGTTCTTAGACTTTTTCTTAAGATGCTCTAAGGCGTCAACCTCATAACCAGGCGCAACTATAATGTCGTACAACATTCTTTGTCCTGACTCGGGATGCCGCACATCCCGAATGGCTGCAGCCAGATCAAAGTCGACGATCCGATTGACCGCAATAATGCCGCCGTATGCTGAAACGTAATCGCCGCCCAGCAGCGCCCTCTCATATAACTCAGAGAGTCCCTTTTTGCTCGGTTCGGAGCTCATCACCGCAGCACAGCAGGGGTTAGTATGCTTCACAATCGACACGGCAGGCGTATCAAAGTCCGACACGCACTTGAAAGCCGCGTCCGCATCCAGAACGTTCACGTATGACATAGAAAGTCCGTGGTGCTGCTGATAGCCACCTAGGCCAAAAGCTGTTACTCCCTCTGATCTATACAACGCACCGAGTTGGTGCGGATTCTCCCCATACCGAAGATTCGACTGCAGTACACCTCTTATTGTTAGTTCAGTTGGAAACGACTCATCTGCACCCGCGAGATAGCTGGCTATGGCTCCGTCGTAACTGGCTATATGACTGAATGCCTTGCTTGCTAGGCTCCTACGGGTCGCGAGAGATAGAGCAGACAGGCCATCCACATCAGTCTGTAGGGCTTCAACCACTAATTCATAGTCAGTCGGATCGACCACCACCACGACATCTTTGTAGTTTTTGGCAGCCGCCCTGATCATGGTGGGTCCACCAATATCAATCTGATCCAAGGCTTCGTCATCAGTATGGTCTGGGTTGTCCACAGTTTCCCTAAACGGGTACAGATTGCACACAACAAGATCAATTGCCTGAATATCGTGCTGTTTTATTTCATGCACGTCCGATGAATTAGCTCGCCGGAATAAGATCCCTCCATGAATCTTAGGATGCAGTGTTTTCACTCGGCCACCCAGCATTTCTGGGCTTTGCGTTCGCTCAGCAACCTGAGTTACGGCGACCCCAAGCGCTGAAATCGCATTGGCCGTTCCGCCAGTCGCTAAAATCTCCCACCCCTGATCGCTTAGATTCGTTACCAAGGGGGCCAGATCTCGTTTATCTGATACGGCAATAAGTGCAGTCTTCTTCACGTTGATTTCATCCCTCACCTGATCCCTACTCGCACAGCTCGCACTATCACCCTCTTGTCATAGGATGCTGTCTCTTGGCTAAATTGTCCTGCGCACGTGTAAAGTGTGATCGATTCGACGCCTGGATCTGCTTGCCAGAATGGCACCCAGAATTCGCTCGGGTTTAATGATTCCTCTGACAAGTTGATATCCACAATCCATTTACGGGCGACTTCATAATCAAATCGCTCACCTTGGTACTCTAAGGAAATTCGATCGTCGGACCCAAGCGCATTGAGATTCTGAAAAACCCCCCAGCTGGGTCCGTAGCGCACACCTGCATAAGGAACCCATCCTGAATAATCCCTGTGACCCGCTAAAACCATATTCCCTGATCCTGGCATACCGCCGATGTCTGGCCAGTCACTTAGGTCATACAACACCACGTCGGCCGGTCCATATGGGTTAGGCATATCTTGATCTCTATTGACCTTCCGAACTGTTATCTTCGCCTCGATACCCAAGCGCTCAATAAATAGTGTTCCGAAATCAGCGCTCTCCGGGTAACCATATGCATCTACAAATTCTTCGAGTCCACTCACTCGTGGTGGTGGAGTTTTCGCAACAGACGGCGTCACAGTAGTACTCGCAGCTCCACTACCTATCTTTACTGTGGATATGGGAGTCGCCTGTGGCGTGTTTGTGGAGGTTGGATTCGCGACCCCTGTCGATGCTGGCGTAGACACCGCTGTCTCCTGAGTCGCATTTGCTTCACCGTCGCCGTCGGCAGAGATGGGGCCGGAAGAATCACAACCAATTAATGGCAACAGAAGCAACAGAAGAGCTGTGCGTAGCACTACGCCTTGTCCTTCCAAATAGTCGGAAATTCCTCGATCGCGCTCAATACTGGCCTGCCAGCCATGCCGCCCAACATGCAAAGTGAAGCCTCGCTCATTACTTCGACCAAGCCCGTAACTTTGTCGAAATCCACGGTGTCTACCGCCAGCAATGCATCCAGTCGCAATGTGCCCTCGCGACAGGGCGTACACTCCCCGCACGATTCTCGAAGATTGTATTTTGTAAGGGCTTGAACGACCGACCTTATGGATGAATCTGGCGCCAATGCGACTAATCCTCCTGCCCCCAATTCACTCATCTTTATTTTTTCGTCGTAACGCTCAGGAATAACAAAAACTCCAGACGGCCCTCCGAGTAAAATTGCCGGCGTTGAGCCAGGTTCACCACCCGCTTGCAAAAGAAGCCCTGCCCAACTAAGCGTTCCATCTGCAGGAACTTCATAAACCCCTGGCCTTGCAACATTTCCTGAGAGAGATACGAGTTTGGTTGGTGGCGGCTCATCTTCCCACAAGGTTGTCACTGCTGCCAGAGTTTCGGCATTATTTATAACAGTAGGTCTCCCCCAAAGACCTTCATCAGTAGCAAATGGTGGCTTGAATCGCGGAACCGGCCGGGCCCCTTCTATCGAATTTAGGATTACAGACTCTTCGCCACACACATACCCACCGGCACCCTGGCGCAACTCAATATCAACTTGCAACCCATTTGGCAAAAATTCGGGCCCTAAAAGACCAGCAGCCTTGGCCTGCTCAACAGCCCTACTCAGGGAATTGAAGGCCGCCCTCGCCTGCCCGTTGACATATATAAATACTTTCTCGATATCTACTACATAGCAGCAGATCAAGATACCTTCCAACAATCGATGAGGGTCCCCTTCCAGTAAATGTCTATCTTTAAAAACTCCTGGCTCGCCCTCTTCCGCATTAACAACCAAATATCTAGGCCCTTCATTTCTTGACGCCAGTCGCCACTTTAATGCTGTGGGAAAATGGGCTCCTCCTCGTCCCGTTAATTTCCAGTCTTCTATTCTTTGGAGGGCGTCTGATTTAGAGCCCCTCAAAATCTGATCGACATTACTATATGCGCCTGACCAAACAGCATGCTCAATGCTCCCATCCAGGCGCCCTAATCGATCCAGTAACCCCGATTTCCCATCAGCGAATCCCCGATCTTTCTGCATGTCATTCAGCATTACTCCGAAATCTTCGACCCGCATTAACTCGTCAAGTCTAGAGAATCTCTTCTCCACAAATTGATTAGCATCATTTTCGTGTCGCAGAGTTACTGATGGAGATGCCCAACAATTCCCATCACAAGAACCGTATACGACCTCCACGTCGTTTTCCTCGCACACCTCAATCAAACCAACTCGTTCAACTTCCCGCCGGACATTGGTCGCCGCGCCACATGTACCTTCGTGAATCATCAGTTTCGATTCACCCCCGCCGTAATATCCACCCTGCAACGTTTCTAGAATTACATGCCTTGGGCTCATTCTATTCACCACCCGTCTGTGATTCTCGGATACGTGAAATTAGTTCGCTCACCTCTACGCGACCATACAAGCCGCCTGAATCATCGACGCACACGGGAGCAAGTGAGCACAGAAACTGGCAATCGGTATCCTTTACCTTAAATTCGTCAGCATCGGCAAGCTGCTGCACGATGTTCTGAGCGCCTTTCATCTCACATGCCACCCCCGTGCATATAAACCAATAGTCCTTGTCATCAGACGTTATGCGAAGCTCTGAATATGCTGTCAGTGTCGCGTACACCTCTGACAGCGGAACTCTGAGGAAATCGGCAATTTTTTCCACCGCCACGGGTGGAACCCACCCAAAAATTTCCTGTGCCGCATGAAAGGATGGCAGCAAATACTGCTTTTCGCTTTCGATCATCGATAGCTCGGTAATGAATTCTCTCATTTCATGGTCCGGTATTTCTAGGGAGCTTCGCCGCTCACTCATGCTGAGCTCCCAACCTTAACCACGTCACCCACATGAATCACTGCCTCTTGTCCGACAGGCTTTAAAAGTACACCGAAAGTAGGTTCTTCTTGCCCGAATTCTTTCGTCAGCACTTTGAGTATCTGTTGGTCAACCAAACCGGTCGACGGGTTCGCGTGCACTGCTCGACATCGAACAATCGGCCCTGTTACCTCCTACCTAGATGCACCTATAGTGATAGTAGTTCCGATGAGTTCAAGCTCTTGCCAGGGGTGCAAGCCACGAATCACCACATTCGATCTGAATCTTTGCTCCATTAGGGGCAATTCCCCGATGGCATCCGACAATACAACACCGCTCTCTACCGAATGCATAGATATCTGGCCGGCAGGTCTATCATGGAATCGACCACTAACACCATCACCCTCTAAGTGAATCGGAAACCTATTTTGGTCTATTGCACTGTCTCCGGACAAATCTTTCAGGAACCTTTCGAAGCTCTGCTCTATCTTGGTGCGGCCATCCACCGAGCCAATCTCTCCCTCAGCAATAATTCTGTCGCCCAGCCGCAAGGACAAAGCCATCGATTGATTATCGAATTCACATGAAACGGGAGCGGCAGCAGGAATATGCATAAGAGATAAGAGTCTATCCTTATACCACCATCCACCCTGACTAGTCTGCCGCATAGCAGGCCCCGAATCGTTGAATCGAAAGGCGAGCACTCGATCGCCAAGAGCCCTACCTTCCCCATCAACGGTCAGGGACTGTGTAGCAACACCAGCCAAAGACTTCACCGGATATTGGAATAAGTTCTGAACTTGCACCTGTTTAGCCATTTCACGATTTTACATCAACTGCACGGGAACACCGGTACCTTTATTCTTATTATATGGATCAAACACCCGATGACCTTAGCGAACTTTTTTCGAACCAGCAAAGCCGATCGGGCTATGTGCAACAAATGTTCGGTGAGATTGCTCCAAAGTATGATCTGGTAAACCGATTGATGACATTCGGCCTAGATGCCAGATGGAGGAAAACAGTTGCCCGTGCAGCGGTTGCTCAAAACTCAGGGCTCGTTGTTGACGCCGGAACAGGCAGCGGTGAACTCGCACTCGCCTGCGCAAGGCTTGGTGCACAGACGGTAATTGGATTAGATTTTGCCATGCCTATGCTGGAAAATGCACAGACAAAATCGCAGAAACTCGGCGTGCTAAATTCTCATTTTGTATCAGCAGATGCCACTCGTTTGCCGCTTGCGGCGAACAGAGCCGACGCATGGACGGGAGCATTTGTCCTCCGTAACATCCCTGATCTTGATGGCGCCCTCCAAGAAGCTCTTAGAGTTTTGCGCCCCGGGGGCAGGCTGATCACTCTCGACGCGGCTCGCCTGGAACCTCGGTCGCTAATCCAAAGATT
>CAZSFJ010000045.1:0-10399 GCA_964606125.1 uncultured Dehalococcoidaceae bacterium
CCAACGGTGGTCTGGTCACTCATCAGTCTCCTCTTTTCATATTCTGCACAGGCATCACTAGGCCAGCGAACTTCAAATCCATCTATTCAACCCTAGACGATTTAATGTCTGTGCAACCTTAAATTTCGGGCGACTCCTCAGTCTCGACTCAATTATGCTAGATTTCAGATTAAAGCCTAATTTCTTATACGCATTAACTGCTGGTCCGTTATTTGGATCCACACTCAGGACCACATCGTGACAGCCCATATCTATGAGGGATCGAGTTACTGCCGAAGTCGCCATTTGAGCAAAGCCTCGGCTACGAAATCCATGTTTAGTGAAGACGTTTCCCACAATTCCGACCCTCTCCACGGTTGAGACGACATGAGTCCCGGAAATAGCAACTAACTGGCCTCTATTTCTCACACCCCAGTACACTCCATGATCGATAGCGTTCGCAGAATATTGATAGGGGCCATCGCTCTCACGGTATAAATTATTAATTTCGTGTATCTGGCTGCCATGCAGTCTCACCAGTTCAGCATCATCAAAGTTATATCTGTCCTCAATAAAATGCTCCGGTACTAAACTCATTCGACTCATTTGGAGAATATTGTCCAATCGGTAACTTTGACTTAGCACCTCCTCATGATGAGGACTAGCCGTCGCCAAATATCTAGCTTTTGCAACCGGGATTCTTTTGAGTGCACTCTTAATTAGAGTAGGATCGCCAAAGACTTGCAGCAGCGGATTACTTGCTTTAGTCAGTACTACCAACCCGGCTCGCTGGCCGCTTGAGCAGAAATAATAAGTTGAAGAATTTGAAAATTTCTGGTAATAATCACCACGGTCAATACGAAGCGGATTCATGTAGGCCAGTGCGTATGCACCGATATCACGATCGTCTCTAAAATAGTTTCTAATTTGCTCTAACGCTCCTGGCCGTGTGACATCTAACGCAGCAATTCGCAGTTCTGTGTGTTTTATAACCATATTTTGGACCCACACGCGTTAGGAGATATCGGCCAACAAATCCTCTATCTGCGCCAGTTCCTCTTCCGTCAATATCCAATCAGTAGCTTTCACGTTTGATTCGATTTGCTCTACACTCGTAGCTCCCGCAATAACCGACGAGACCGCAGGCTGTTGCGCAAGCCAAGAAAAGGCTAGTTCTAATAATGTGTGCCCTCTCGAAGCAGCGAATTCAAATAGCGCCTCTGCTTTATCCATATTCGATTCCGTCAACATCCTGTCAGCCATCGGACCATCGCTTAACCTTGCACCTTGCGGACGTTCTAATCCTTTACGGTATTTCCCTGTCAGTAATCCCGAAGCGAGAGGGAAGTACGGAAGTATACCGAGACCAAATTTCTCACAAGCGGGTTGCACATCTGGTTGGACTTCTCGATTTAAAAGATGAAAGTGGTTCTGCGCTGAAATGAAAGGATGGAGAGCATCCCGCATAGCCACATGATGGGTATGCGCAATCAGCCATCCAGTGAAATTAGAATGGCCTAAATATCGGACTTTACCTTGCCGCACAAGGTCATCCAGAGCCCTCATTGTCTCTTCGATCGGAGTGTGTAAATCTGGGAAATGCATCTGATACATATCTATATAGTCAGAATCCATACGCCGCAATGTATCTTCCACTGCCGCAATGATGTACTTCCGAGATCCTCCCCTCTTCATTACGCCTTCACCCATATCACCACCGAATTTTGTTGCTATTACGACGCTCTCACGTTTGCCCTTGATAGCGTTACCTAGGTATTGTTCGGATCTCCCCTCGCCGCCGTAGATATCAGCGGTGTCAAAAAGAGTTATCCCCTAATCAATTGCAGCACTGACAACCTCGCTCGTCTGCGCTTGATCCAATCTCCTACCAAAATTGTTGCAACCTAATCCCACTAATGAGACTTCTAGGCCTGAATTGCCAAGATATCTCGTTTCCATACTGATCCTCCAAGTAAAACAAAAAGTTATGTTGAATTTATCGATTGACCCATTCTATAGGTCCTCTACTATTAATCAATGCTTTCTCGAGGATTTCTAATTGTTGGGTTTGCCATGATGATGGCCACTATGGGACTTGGGGCAGCCACCCCAATAATTCCGATTTTTGTTGGTGAAATGGGTGGGAACGATATTGCAAGAGGATTAGCATACCCTGCTTTTACTGTGACACAACTCGCGATTTCGCCCTTCGTTGGGCGTCTGGGCGATAGGTTTGGTAGAAAATGGTTCCTTGCGTTCGGCCTCTTCACATATGTCATCACCGCGGCAGGATGGTTTTTCTCTGGATCGGTGGTGGAAATCGTTTTCTTTAGAGCATTCTCCGGCATTGGCTCTGCTCTCATTTTTCCGATGTCTCAATCTTACATTGGGTCTATAACCCCTAAGGGGCAAGAAGGAAAATACATGGGTACCTTCACGCTCTTCGACTTCGTCGGTTTTGGACTTGGACCACTGGCTGCAGGAATATTGAGAGACTATACAAGCATCAATATTATCTTCGTTGCTATGGCTGGTTTATTTTTACTCGCCACTGTACTTATTTCTACATGCCTGCCATCAGACTCAAAAACATCGCAACATTTACGTGCTAGAAGCAACGATAAAGCATCTGATTTGCCGGAAACAAGCGCGTCTGTAAACGTAGTTAGCTGGAGCACCATATGCGTAAATCCACTGGTGCAAGCTATATTTGCGCTTCGAGCATCGGTATCCTGTGCGATTGGGGTGTCCTTTACATTTATTCCAGTCCTACTCGAAGAAAATTTAGGAACCAGCGCAACCGCGGTGGGAGTTCTAATAGGTGGACAACAGTTTGCAGGGGGAGCGCTGCAACCCTTAATTGGTCCCCTTGCCGATCGATATTCAAAACGGAAAATGGCTGCATTCGGCACGCTTTTAGTAGTTGCAGCATATTTTACCGGAGCGTTCAGCAGTAGCTATTGGATTCTGTTAATCGCTTTCGTCTTCGGGGCTGGTACCGGTAGCGCCATAACCCAAGTCATCGCAGCAGCCACACAGGTAGAAGTGGGAAGAACTCTGGGTCAATCAACTGTTGCAAGCCTATTATCCATGGCCTTCGCCACCGGCATACTAATAGGTAGCCTAGGAGGAGGGGTAGTCGCTGAGTTATCTAGTCGCAGAGCCACATTCGCGTTAGCCGGATGTGTGGTTTTACTCGGCTATTTGATCTATTCCTACAGGAGCTCTACCGCAGTTGATCCAGCCTAAGTATTCTTGCTTCTGAGGGCACGCTCCCTCGCAAGTTTTGAATTAGTACGACGGTTTTTAATTTTCTCTCGCTCGAAAAATGCTGACCTCTCGCGTTGAACCCGCTGGTTGGAAGTGGGTTGAGCTAGTCTTTGAGGCATATCTGAATTCACGCTCCACTCAGAAGTAACATATTCAGCACCCATGGCCTCTTTGCCTTCACGCTCAATATCCTTCATAGCCTCAAAACGTTGAATTTCTTCAATATTAGGTGGAAGATGTTCAGGTGTACCTTTTGCTTGCAGTTCAGGATGTTGGCCCAAGGGTCCCGAGCGAGTCATAGGTTTAGAGACTTTTTGACCTAGATGCCAGTACGTTCCGTCATCCGGAATTTTACGTGGAAAACCGTCTCTAAATGTGAAAGCTGCCCAATCCCGCGACATAATCCGTCCCGACTCAGCATGACACTCAATACATAACTGATTCTTCTCAGCTTCACGAACTGGTTTTACAAGCTCAAACACACCGTTACACGGTTCACAATAATATTCATATAGCGGCATAGTCATCCTCCGAGGAAGTACAAGTGTATCTCAAGTCAACGGCTTTCGTAAAATATTTAGTTGAGGTACCCTTCTAGTTCAAGCAGAAATATAACGGTGTTACGAATATTGTGATCAGACCGGTTACACCACTTGGAGTTAAATCTATGAGAAAACCGCATGCGACAAAGCAAGACTACGAACTGGCTTTTAAAGGGTTTCATTATCCTATGTCACGTGCAGCCATATTAAATATGGGTAGAGACAAAGGTGGGATAGATAGAGAAGTCGCCTCGATACTAGGACTTATACCCAATTCGAGCTACAAAAACGAGAATGAAATTCGAGAGGCCGTCCGTAATGTCTATCGAAGTAGAGGTATACAAGATGAAGATCTGCCACTTTGAATTTTGTATGGAATTAAATTTTGGTTAAGCAAAAATACGACCCACATAGACTAGTCTGGATCGATCTCGAAATGACCGGCCTTGAGCCCGAGAAACATGTCATTTTGGAAATTGCAACCCTGATTACGGATGGTGATCTTGAGCTCTTAGCTGAAGGACCCTCAGTAGCGATTGCGCGCAAATCGGAAGATCTAGAACAGATGAATAGTTGGAATGTCACGACTCATACTGAAAGCGGACTAATAGATCGGGTGACTTCGTCCGAAACTTCTATTTCGGATGCGGAACAAATAACGCTAAGTTTTCTCGAAAAATGGGTGGGCAAAGGGGCCGCACCTTTGGCCGGAAACTCCATAGGACAAGATAGATTATTTTTGCGAAAAGAAATGCCAACCGTACACGAATATCTACACTACAGAAATGTTGACGTCTCCACGTTGAAAGAATTAGCTAGACGATGGTATCCGGACAATCCAGAATTCAAAAAGAAAAATACTCACAGGGCTTTAGATGACATCCGAGAAAGCATTGCGGAACTCAAATACTACCGAACCACTCTACTCCGCTGAGGAGTACCACAGCAATACCGGACAGGCCCGTCCAATAACCTCGTTAACGTTTAGTGAACTGCTTGGCTCGTCGAGCACTAACAAGGCCAGGCTTCTTCCTTTCCTTTACCCGAGCATCTCTGGTTAAAAGTTGATGTTGCCTCAAGACAGACCTATGAGACTGATCGGCCTGCAATAGAGCACGAGCGATACCCAATCGAATAGCCCCAGCCCAACCGGTGACTCCGCCACCCTTGGCGAGTATCTGCACGTTGTAGCCACTACGGGTACCTGTCACACTAAGTGGCCGAAGCATATCTTCCCGCAGTATCTCTCTCGGGATCACGCTTTCCATAGGTCTCCCGTTTATGACTACTCCACCACTTCCCGGATAAAGTCGAACTCGAGCCGTAGAGGACTTGCGTCTACCCAGTCCGTAATAATATTGTCCGTCCGAAACCATCTCTAGCCCTCCAATGGATTTTCACTGTAGTAGGTTTGAATCGCGCTGTATACATCACCTTTTTTCCAGCCAGTTTGTATTTCAATACCCAATGCACGCGCTTCTTCGTCTAGTTCATCCCGCTTGTACGCTGACACCGCTCTAGTCAATCGAACCGACGGTAAGACAGTATCAGTTGCTGTCACGACAGTTTCTTCTGACATTGATAGAGTGGAGTCAGCATCCTCTGCTGGCGCCATATTTTCGCTGATATCTTTCGTCTTTGATGCCTTGCTAGCAGATGCAACTTGGGAATTCGGAGAAATCGTTTGACCTATCTGTCCTTGATGGGGATGTTCGGCCCCCGAGTAAACTTTGAGCGAATTCAACATGGCATAACCACGGGAACCACTGGGTAACATTCCCTTTACTGCTGCTTCGATCACCTTGCGTGGATCCCGCTGAATCTGCTCCTCGAAGGTGCGCTCTTTTATACCACCAGGATATCCAGTATGCCTATAGTATTTTTTTGCTGTCGATTTATTGCCAGTAAGTATTACCTTCCCCGCATTAATAGCGATTACATAATCACCCATCACTAAATGCGGTTCGTACGCAGCTTTATGCTTACCGAGCAAAAGCCCAGCTATCTCAGAGGCGACTCGCCCCAAGGGTCTTCCCGCAAGATCTACCACATGCCAGCTTCGGGTTATCTCCGAGGCACGCAGTCGAGAAGTTTTAGGCCCCTTGACTCGACGTTTCTTTAGTACTGTCATTTGCTACTCCAAATCACACAGCTAGTTCCAACAAAGGTCGCTCTAGCGTAACGTATTGCTCTTCTCGTCCACTGCGAACCCAGTTCACGAGTCCGCTCGGATAACTCACATTACATAAGGTAAGTCCTTCTGCGGGTACGACCGCACCTGCAGAACCTACTGCACCGTATTGCAATTCCTTGAATTCAGAAATACTGATGCTCTTCATGGCAACACGAAGTAAAGCACCCACCATAATTCGAACTTGATGATATAAAAAACCACTAGCAGTGAAATTTAAATTCAGTTCATCATCTGAAACTAAAGTCACGGTTGCAGACAGTAAAGTTCTCCGAGTTGGATAGTACTTCGGCATTTTGGCTGCAAAAGGGGCCCAGTCTATCTCTTCAAGTGGCAATGATTCCACGGCACTTATCAAGCTCGGTACATCTAATCGTTTTCGAAGTACGTAAGCAGTCTTGCGTGATAGTGCCGCTCGACCTCTGCCATGAACAATCCTATAACTATAGCTCCGAGAGATCGCATCTCTACGAGCATCAAAATCTGCTGAAACATTAGCTATATCAACTAGGCTGATATCATCAGGCAGGTGTGCGTCAATCATTCCAAACAGGGAATCAAGATCATACCTGGAGGCTTTCTCTGAACAAAATGAAACAACTTGTCCCAAAGCATGTACTCCGCTGTCGGTTCTCCCCGAAAATTTCAATGTGACCTGCTCATTCAGACAATTTAGCAATACCTGTTCGAGTTCACCCTGCACTGTGGGCACATCCGATTGACGTTGGCTCCCAAAGAAAGCTGACCCATCGTACTCAACCATTAGCGCAAAGTGAGTGGGTGATGGGAGTTCAGAGAATTTCATAATTATTTACAAATGACCGTTACTACACGAGTTCTACTCTTGCCACACGTGCCGCGTCACCTTTGCGTCGACCAAGCTTCACGACACGCGTATATCCGCCATCTCGACTTGCGTAACGCGGTGCAACGTCATCAAACAGCGTCTGTACTACATCTCGATCCGCTATGAAAGACAAGGCTTGGCGACGAGCATGAACGCTATCCTGCTTACCAAGTGTGATCATACGATCGACTACCCTTCTGACCTCTTTAGCTCGTGCTTCGGTTGTGAATGCCCCTCCTCTGGTGAGGACGGTACGTGCGAGAATCCGAAACATATGGTTTCGCTGCCCAGTGGGCATATCAAAACGCCTACCTGACTGTCTGTGTCTCATATCATGCCCCTAAACTTTGTACTCGAGCCCATAAATTCTTTAGCGTTCTTCTGTATTAGAGCGTTCTTTCATAGCATCCCGTAAGGCCGCTGCGAGTGCACTCGTAGGTTCATCATCGCCGACAAGGTTATCTTCTGAAGAGGAGCTGCCAGTGACTGGGGAACCTTCGGTTGATGATTCCATGGCGTCGTCTGACTCACTTTCACCTTTCGGTACCGGAAAACCCTTAGTTTGAAGCGCCGAAATTAATTCGTTATATCCTAGTTCTCCGAAGTTACGAAGGGTAAGAAGGTCTTCCTTACTATGCTCAAGAACAGCCCCAATAGTGGCGATTTTTGATCTTCGGAGCAGATTATTCACCCGCTGTGAAAGTGCTAATTCCTCGATTGGAAGCTCGAGAATAGGTGAAACCGGAGCTACATCGAGTTGCAGCCTTCCCTCAGTCATTAACGAGAAAGGGGTGAGCTGTGAAACTAAAATGTCGGATGCCTCGCTTATCGCTGAACTACCAGAAATGGTACCGTCAGTCCAAACCTCTAATGCAAGGCTATCGTAGGCCTCTCCCGCTTGTTGTATCTCATTGACTTCATAGGATACTCGTCTTATCGGAGAATACACTTGATCAAGTGGGATAAGACCGATGGACACCGTCTCACCAGCTTGCTCAACTTGATCCGAAGGTATATACCCCCTCCCAGTCTGTACGAACAATTCAATAGACAGATTTGCATCTGCATCGTCAACGTGGCATATGACAAGATCAGGGTTGACTATTTCGTAGTCAGCGGTCGTCTGAATATCTGCTGCTGTCAGCACACCTTTACCCTTAGAATCCAAGGTCATGCGCGCTTGTCGATCTGCATTCGCTCGGAGTCGCACTTCCTTCAGGTTAAGCATCAACTCAATTAGGTCTTCTCTAATCCCTGGGATGGTCTGGAATTCATGCTGAATATGCTCGCCACG
Organism: uncultured Dehalococcoidaceae bacterium; assembly: GCA_964606125.1. Classification (GTDB taxonomy): domain Bacteria; phylum Chloroflexota; class Dehalococcoidia; order UBA2979; family UBA2979; genus UBA2979. The sequence continues at coordinate 8,124 of CAZSFJ010000045.1, forward strand.
AACTGCATATATCGCCGCTCCAGGAAGCGACGAAAGCAGGACTCGCCTCATAGCATTTCCCAAAGTCGTGCCAAAGCCAGCCTCCAGCGGGCCTGCATTAACCCGAATGTAATCAGAATCTTCCTGCCGGATATCTATCTCAGCTAAACGTAGATCTGCCATCCTGCGCCTCCTAAACTATAAATACTAGTAATGTCTGTACCTAACGTGAGTATCTTTCGACAATCGCCGTTGGATTGAATATCGATTCCCAATCGCCCGCTCCTGGAAGTGACAACAGCTCGCCTGTCAGATTATCTCTATCAAGAGATAACCAGCCCTTGACGTCACGTCCAGCAATTTCTTCCTTCAAGATTTCACAGTATTTGCTACGCTTACCTCTTTCAGTGAACGAAATTTTCTGTCCTATTTTTAATCTGGCACTCGGCACTGACATCTTCTGACCGTCTACAGAGACAAGTCCGTGCGTCACTAGTTGCCTAGCCTGAGATCGAGTGGATGCCAGCCCAAGGCGGTACACGATATTGTCCAGTCTAAGTTCCAGCAATGACATCAAATTGAGACCTGTTTCTCCAGGCATCCTAGAGGCCTTATCGTAAATACCCCTGAACTGTTTCTCCATAACGCCATAGGCGAAACGCACTTTTTGCTTTTCAATAAGCTGTTGTCCAGCATCAGAAATTTTTCTTCGCCTTACCGGACGTGGTCCAGGCGGAAGATTTTTCTTCGTGATGGCACAATTAGCCTTTCCGCATAATGCGGCTTGAAATCTTCTGCACTTCCGGCATTTAGGTCCTGTGTATCGAGCCATACTTGTAATTCCTTAAGTTAACTAGTTTCGTGGACGTCTGCGAGCACGACACCCGTTGTGAGGAACTGGAGTCGCATCCCTGATTGAAAGGATACGTAGACCATTCGCACCAAGCGCTCGAATCGCCGATTCTCTTCCGGGACCAGGGCCGTTAAGTACAACGTCCACTGCACGTACACCATGCTCAGAAACATCCTGCATTATTGCGTCCGCCGCTAACTGCGCTGCATATGGTGTACTTTTACGACTTCCTTTAAATCCCACCGTGCCGCCACTCGTTTGTGCTATCGCATTTCCGTTAGGGTCTGAAATAGTAATAATGGTGTTATTAAAAGTAGAGTGTATGTAAGCCTTACCTACTGGGACATTCCGCCGTTCTTTTCTCCGGGATCTTCCTCGTCTAACTGAACCCATATTCTATGCTCCTCTACGCGATCGTATTGAAATTACTATTTTGTGACCTGACGCTTACCAGCGATCGTCCGGCGTGCACCTCTACGAGTTCGTGCGTTCGTCTTTGTCCGCTGACCTCTGACTGGTAGGCCTCGCCTGTGCCTGCTACCTCTATAGGAATTAATCTCTATCAAGCGCTGAATATTTGAACGAACGGACCGCCTAAGACCGCCCTCAAAATCATCATTATTGTCAATAATTGACCTCAATCGGGCAATTTCATCATCGTCAAGTTCTGCCACGACTTTATCCGGCTCAACACTTGCCTGGGTACATATTAATTTTGCGGTCGGGCGACCAATACCATAAATATAAGGGAGAGCAAACATAATCTGTTTCTCTCTTGGCAAATCAACTCCTGCAATTCTAGCCATAGATAACTCCTGAAATCACAAAACTTCCTATCCCTGTCGTTGCTTATGACGCTTGGTCTCACAAATCACTCTTATCCGACCTCTACGTTTAATCACCTGACACTTGCTACAACGCTTTTTTACTGAAGCACTTACTTTCATCTAATTTTCCTTTTTATCGAGCCGGGTTAGCGGAATCTATAAGTGATTCGTCCTCGGGTAAGGTCATACGGACTAAGTTCAACCAACACCCTGTCACCCAACAAGATACGAATGTAATTCATTCTCATTCGCCCCGAAATACCAGCCAGTACTCGGTGCTCATTGGGAAGCTCTACCTCAAACATTGCGTTCGGTAGGGCTGTTTTAACTATCCCTTCAACTTCGATTACCTCTTTCTTTTTCTCAGTCCTCGCTTCTTCATTGTTTGCGGGCTGTTTTTTCTTTGATGATCTAGCCATAATTCAGACTCAAGCCTAGGCTCGGGTCAATACCTCCGGTCCGCTGTTGGTAATAGCCACTGTATGCTCAAAATGAGCTGATAACGATCCATCAGAAATCGCTACGGACCACTCGTCCTCGAGTTCATGAGTAGCAGGGTCTCCTATACAAAACATTGGTTCTAGAGCCACTACCATGCCTCGACGGAGCTCCACGCC
>CAZSFJ010000046.1:0-9738 GCA_964606125.1 uncultured Dehalococcoidaceae bacterium
CCTTTTGTCTTGGCATGTGTGCATTTCTCCAATGATTAGGCGATGTTTCGCCATTAGATTTGTTTTCTTCATTGCTAAATTTTGGCTACAGCCTCTTGTAGTCGAGTATCGATTGCACCGAGGAATCCTTCAGTAGTGAGGAATTCCTGTTCAGGACCAACAATCAGGGCCAGATCCTTGGTCATATCACCAGATTCCACAGCTGAAATACAGACTTCTTCGATGGTCTGTGCAAAAACCGCGAGGTCGTCGTTATCGTCAAGTTTTGCTCTGTGTGAGAGCCCACGTGTCCACGCAAAAATTGAAGCTATGGGATTAGTCGATGTTGCTTGGCCAGCTTGATGTTGCCTATAGTGGCGCGTGACAGTTCCGTGCGCTGCCTCGGCTTCAACAGTGTCTCCATCAGGAGTAAGTAGTACAGATGTCATTAATCCAAGTGAACCGAACCCCTGAGCAATAGCATCTGACTGTACGTCTCCATCATAATTTTTACACGCCCAAACAAGACCACCCGAACCTTTCATCACCTGTGCAACCACGTCATCGATTAATCGATGTTCATATTCGATACCAGCGGCCTCAAAGTCAGTTTGGAAGTTTTTCTCATATTCATCCTGGAAGATATCGCGGAAACGACCGTCATAGCGTTTTAGGATGGTGTTTTTTGTCGAGAGCCAGAGTGGGAAACGTCTTTCGAGGGCATAGCGCATACAGGAACTAGCGAATCCACGAATAGATTCGTCAGTGTTGTACATCCCCATGGTGATGCCACCAGCATCGAAGGAGTTAACTTCTTCTACAATGGGCTCACTACCATCAGCCGGCTGGAAGGTGAGTGTCACCGTTCCAGGGCCCGGTATTACGAAATCAGTAGCTCGATACTGGTCTCCATGTGCATGGCGTCCCACAATTATCGGCTCTTCCCAATTGGGAACAATTCTGGGGATATTGTTACATATGATTGGCTCTCTGAAAACCGTGCCGTTTAGGATGTTGCGGATTGTGCCGTTTGGCGATCGCCACATTTCTTTGAGTCCGAACTCTTCAACACGATCCTCATCAGCTGTGATTGTTGCACATTTTACGCCGACTCCGTGTCGAGCTATGGCATTGGCTGAATCAATAGTGATCTGATCGTCGGTCTCGTCACGCTTTTCTATGCTGAGGTCATAATATTCGAGCTCGACATCTAAGTAAGGGAGAATTAATTTTTCTCGAATGAAGCCCCACATGATACGGGCCATTTCGTCACCATCGAGCTCCACGACTGGGTTTTTTACGTTAATTTTTGCCATACATTAAATCCTTCAAATTAGATCGATATTTAAGTCAAGTCTGCTACTAAAGACCTTACTCGAGGCAGTCAGATTGGACTTGCAAACGTAACGATTATAACGCGGTCAGCTTTTACTTGTGAGTAAAAGGCGGGGATATTTATGCTTAATATATTCGTTATAACGGGATATTCCCATGTTTTTTAGGAAGGCCTTTCTCAGACTTGGTTTCAAGAAATTTCAATGCCTGACAGATTTTTATTCGGCTGTCACGAGGGTCGATGACATCGTCGATATAGCCCTTGCCGGCTGCAATGAAGGGATGCTCTAGCGAAGACCGGTAGTTTGCTATGAGTTCTGCCCTCGTAGCGTCTTCATTCTCAGCTTCAGATAACTCACGACGGTTGATTATATTTACTGCTTGTGTGCCTGCCATCACTGCGATTGCTGATCCGGCCCAGGCGTAATTAATGTCCGCCCCTAGGTGTTTGGAGCCCATTGCATCATAGGCACCACCGAATCCCTTACGGAGTATCACCGTGACCTTGGGCACTGTGGCTGCAGCATATGCATATACCAGCTTCGCTCCGTGACCAATAATTCCACCGTATTCTTGTGAAACACCCGGCAGATAGCCAGGTACGTCAACGAAGGTAACAACTGGCAGGTTGAAAGAGTCACAAAATTGAACAAACCTAGCAGCTTTTCTCGAAGAATCGATATCAAGTACACCAGCTAAGTAGAGTGGCTGATTACCGACTACGCCCACAGTTTTTCCATCGAATCGAGCGAGGCCGACCACGATATTTGGCGCAAATCTTTCATGAACTTCAAGGAATGTACCTTCGTCAACTACGCGCTCTATAACATCGCGGATATCGTAGGGCTTGTCAGAATCATCCGGTACGACGTTGCCTATATCATCGATGAGTCGGGTGACGGGATCGCCTGTATTCTGCACAGGAGCATCATCTAAATTGTTGCCAGGGAGGTACGAAAGTAATGCTCGCACATCTTGCAGGAGATCCTCTTCCGTTTTAGCTGAAAAATGGGCGACGCCACTCTTCGCAGTGTGTGAATTTGCACCGCCAAGTTCCTCCGCAGTCGTGTTCTCACCTGTTGCTGCTAGGACTACATCTGGCCCGGTTAGGAACATATATGATGTTTCTTCCACCATGAAGATGAAGTCGGTTAGTGCAGGGGAATAGACAGCCCCTCCAGCACATGGCCCGGCGATAATCGAAATCTGAGGAACAACCCCACTGGCCTGGACGTTTCGGTAGAAGATTTCACCGTATCCAGCTAGTCCAGAGACTCCTTCTTGTATTCTGGCACCCGCCCCGTCATTAAGACCGATAATCGGAACTCCCGCCTTAGTAGCAAGATCCATTATTTTACAGATTTTTTGTCCCATTACTTCACCGAGTGAGCCGCCGAACACGGTGAAATCTTGGGAAAATATTGCCACGTTCCGATTTTCGATTTGGCCCCAGCCAGTCACAACGGCATCGCCGAAGAATGCGTCACCGGGGACGTTTTCATCTATAGCTAGTGAGTCAACTTCCACGAAGGAACCGGGGTCGAGAAGTAAGTCTATTCTCTCTCGTGCAGTAAGTTTGCCACTTTCATGTTGACGGTCGATTCGGGTCTGGCCCCCACCTAGGAGGCTTTTTTCTTTGATATCTTTCAGACGTTGCAGGTCATTTTCACTCACTTAAAAAAATCCTTCCGAGTCAATTAATTATAATTATCAAGAATATTGTTTTAATACACGTGAGTATCTGGGAGATGCTCCCAGTCCGCTACTCATTTCCTATCACTGAGAATATCACTGTGACTTCGTAAAATATCAATTCTCTACTGGTACGTTGAGTATTTGACCAACGTAAATCATAGATAAGTCTACGTCAGGATTTAATAACTCAAGTGTCAGATAGCTGATCTGAAATTGCTCAGCTATCAGAATTGCTGCGTCGCCGGCAACTACCTCGTATAGGACAGTTGGTATCGTTTGATTTTCACTCACAGTTTCCGACGATTTATCGTCCTCCTGGTCCAATTCTTCATTTGCGGTAGTTGCACTGGCGATCTTGAGCCTTTGACCAACGTAGATTAGGTCGTCTGTCTGTTCCGGGTTGAGCTTCAGTAAGTCCTGCACGGTTAGCCCGAGTGCTGCCGAAATCGAGGTGAGGGAGTCTCCGGATTTCACGACATAGATATCGTGACTTTCGGTCTCACTTACAGATACTTCAACTTGTCCGGTCTCTGTGCTGGCTGACTCATTGGAACTGTTCACGATGGGGTGTTGTGGAGTAGCACTAGGTGCCAAAGGAGCTGAGACTGTGTAAACGGGGAATTGTTTTCCCTGTGCGGGCACTTCTTTTACACTTTGTTCTTCCGAGTCGCCGATGCCCAAGCTGCAACCACTTAGCACGAGAAGCGCCGTAAACATGCCCGCATGCTTTGCTAAGGAAAGCCCATCAAAACCAGGCATAATCCAAACCTTTGTCGTCCCGCCTGTTTATAATACTACCAGCAGATGACAAATTTCTTTAGCGTCTGAATAAAGTACGAATCTTACGCCAAAGACGAAACATCAGTGGTGGCTGGTTAAACTCTATGGTTTTCCCTCGCCACATCTGTTCAATGCCCTTAGAGGAGTCAGTGCCAAAGACGATCATCCCGAACGCCGCGACAAGCAGAGCTAAACCCAACGGGACGCCCCATACTGCTAGTGGGAAGACTCTCCGGACAATCATACTCGTTACAATAAGTACCACTGCCCAAAGCACTAAGTTCCCTACCGTAACCCTTGAAAGCAAGGAAGATACTGGGATAGTAATTTTATTGCTGAGTTCAGAGATAAAGTCTCTTACTGCTTCGAATCTAGGCTCTTTTGGAGGGGTATCCTCGGGGAAATCATCTATTTTCCCCAGCAGTTCCTCTATCTCATCTTCGATATTTTTGTCGTTCTTATCTTCTGACATTTCTTAAGGTCCTATGTCTGCTAGCCGCTTAAAACTGTGAGAGGAAACTGAACCTATTACTATGATAATGCCTAATGTCGGTTACCCCTTGTAACACCATTGCTATGCGTTCGACTCCCATTCCAGCCGCAAAACCCGTGTATATGGTTGGGTTGTACCCTGCATCTCGTATTATGTCAGGATGAACCATCCCTGCTCCTAATAATTCGAGCCAGCCTGAGCCACGGCAAATCCCACAGTCACGCTCGCTTCCATCGCATTTGAAACAATCAATAGCAACCTCAACTCCAGGCTCTACGAAAGGGAAATACGAATGTCGCATCATTATCTTGCGTTTGGCCCCGAACATTTGTCTCGCCCATTCCTGTAACGTCCCCTTCAGATTAGCTAAAGTAATTCCCTTGTCGATTGCCAATAGCTCAACTTGTTCGAGCATCCATTCGTGTGTGGCGTCGGTTGCTTCATATCGGTAGCAGCGGCCGGGGACCGCTATTCGTATGGGCGGGGTAGGGTGATCTTCCATGTATCGAATCTGCATCGGACTTGTATGGGTTCGAAGTAGTAATTTTTCATCAGAATTTTGTTCATTCAGCCAGAAGGTGTCCCACATGTCCCGAGCGGGGTGATCAGCTGGGATACGCAGCTTGCCAAAATTGTAACTATCTTGCTCAACCTCAGGACCTTCCACTGTTGTGAAGCCAAGTCTTGTGAATACATCAAGTATTTGTCGTCTAACTACTGTGATTGGATGGAGGCCACCTCGTAAGGTAGGCGTTCCCGGCAATGTCGCGTCCAGTGCATCAGACGAGTGATTTCCGGTGTTTATATTTGCGGTAGCGTCTTCATAGGCAGATTCCAGCTGTTTTCTTGCGAGATTTACCTGCTTCCCAAACTCCTTTCGGATTTCAGACGGCAATTCTCCAATTCCCCTCATCATGGCGGTGATTGAGCCCTGTCTGCCTAAAACCTCGAGCCGCCAAGCTTCCAGTTCGTCGAAATTTTGGGCAAGTTCAAGTCGTTGTCTGGCCTGATCTAGGCTAGTCTGTATCATGTCGAGTGGGGTGGCTTCTGACATGTATAGAAGTCTAGTTGAACCTTTGACTAAATGGGTATATGTCTGGTGTTTCTTTAAGGAGTGTTCGATTAAATGCGTGGATATGTATTGGTTGGGACAGAGGTGGGAGCCGCTAGGGCTGTCACCAAGGGTTTGGAGCGAATCGAGACAGACCATTGCAAGGTCCTCTCTGTTGACACAGTGACGGGGCAGTACGATGTGATCGTCCAGTTGGAGGCAGAGTCACTCGATGAACTTGGTCGTGCGATAACAGAGGATGTGGCCACTATTTCAGGCGTTGCGACCACACTGACCTGCCTGGTCGTCAATCTTTCCTAGAGGAATTTCGGGCTGGTGATTAAGCAATGAGTGATGCCCAAGAGCTTGGCACTGCGTTTGCTGATCGCGCACTTATCCGGCCGAGGCAGTCACCGGACCTTGTTGACTTAGTAAATTCAGTGTGTCAGTTAATTGGAAGGCGACTACCGTATTCTGATGCGCGAACCATCGATATTGGAACTGATGCGGAACACCTGATTTTTGTAGTCTTAGATGGGCTCGGGTCACGGATGCTGACTGAGTATGCTCCCTCTGGTGGCTGGTTGAATACTCATATGTGTGAATCCATCGTTTCGGTTTTTCCGTCAACGACTCCGGTCGCGTTAACTTCACTTGCCACGGGTCTGCCACCTGCGATCCACGGAATAAATGGATGGTGGACCTGGTTGAATGCTATTGAAAACCCGGTGACCGTATTCCATAATGAAGTTGCACTGAACAAAGCGTCTCTTTTCGAATCGATGCCCGCACTTACCGAATTATACGATTGGGACCCAATCCTCCCACTCTCTAATAGAGATACCCTTTGTTTCTTACCCGATAATTTGATTCGAAGTACCTATTCGGATCACGCTTTTTTTGGGGTGGAGAGAATTGGATTTCAGTCTTTTGACGAGCTGCCCACCATACTGCCCGAAAGTATAAAAGGCAAAACACGGCCTACATATTCATATGTGTATACGTCAAATCCGGACACCCTGGCTCATCGTGATGGACTTGGAGCCACAGTCTCGGACTCGATCGCAGAAATCGACCAAGTAATGCATTCTCTTACGACTCAACTGACGGCAAAGAATTTGAACTTTAAAATTATTGTGACTGCAGATCACGGACACCTTGCCATAGATGAGCATCTGACGTTGGAACCTGATTCATATCTAATGTCTTATTTAGACAGCCCCCCTTTTGGAGATATGCGCATGCACTACTGGGTCTGTAATCCCGGCGTATCCAATGAATTCATCGAAGAATTTAAAAATGTGTTTGGCGACAAATTCTACCTACTTAGAACGCAGGAAGCGGTCGACATGAATTTGTTTGGTGACTCTAATCCTAAAGCTGAAATACTCTCTCGATTTGGCGATTTCGTCTCTATCGCGAAAGGTGCCGCTGCTTTGCGATACGGTGGGTACCCTGGACAAGAAAGTTTCCTCCGCATGAAATCACACCACAGCGGGCTCACTGCTGACGAAATGCTAGTACCGCTGATACTTTGCGAAAACTAGTCTAGTGGCTCTAGTCATGTTCTCATTATTCCGCCGGTTTGCTGTTCTATGTTCTTCAGTATTTTTGCGAGAAATTTTTGAACCTCGCCGCCGGTCAAAGTTCTGTCTGGGGCTTGCCACTGGATTCTAACTGATACTGATTTCTCATTTTCATTGAAAGGTTCACCCTCGTAGATATCAAATATTTCCACTCGCTTGACGAGTGGAGCAGATTCGATAATCTCTATCAGGTTATTTGCCGGAGTAGCCTTGTCAACAATTACGGAAATATCGTGCTCCACCATCGGGGTGTTGCCACCGATACGGGGAATATTTCGTTCATCCAACGCTTGAATCAGCACAGCAGTATCTATTTCAATAAGAGTGACTGGAATCTCAATTCCAAATTCGTTTGTAATATCTGGTCGGATATCTCCGATAACCCCAAAGTTTTGCCCCTTATGACAGACAAGTATCGAGTTGCTAAACCCATGGGTTATTTCTGCACTGGTGTCCGAGTTGCTAGTCTCCACGTATTTGTAATCTAACCGTAACCCAGCAAGTGCTGAGTCAAGTAAACCTTTTGCACGGAAAAAATCGAAGGTTGTGGCGGTGGGTTGTCCCCACCGATCCAACTCATATCCTAAAACCGCAGCACAGAGCATTTGTTTTTCTGTGTGGTGGTCGCTTTTGTTTTTAAGGTAGATCGGCGCCATTTCAAAGATGGCAACCTGTCGAGTATCTTCTTTTAGTTGTTGGCTTGCAGTTTCAAGTAACGAGTGTCGCAAAGATGTCCGTAGCACTGCTCTTTCTGACGACAGAGGATATTGCAGTGACATAGGTGGATAATTCTCTAGATGCCTATCGGGCAGGACTTTGGAGAGCTGTTCCGCCGTCGTTAGCGAGTAAGAGATGATCTCTTGAAATCCTGCCTGGCAGAAAGAATCGATTATTTTATCTTGGCGTTGACTGTCATCGGACTCCCATAGAGGTATGGGGCCGGAAATAGGTTCTGCTGGTAGATTGTCATAGCCTATAAGCCTGACAATGTCCTCGGCAATATCCTCCATTATTTCAACATCAGTTCTCCAAGAGGGTGGCACAACTTCGAAGCAGTCGTTTTGTTCATCAAGTGCATAGCCCAAAGAATCTAAGATTCTAGTAATCTCATTCGATTCAATCGATATACCCAAAACTCGCTCTATATCTTGGGGAGTTATAGCTATGGATGGTCGAGTTGGAGGCTTGGAATATTCGTCTACGAAATTACTGTTTTGTGCACCACCACAAATCACCGTGTAGAGATTTAGAGCTCGATGCGCGGCATGTTCTACGAGATCTGGCGAAAGTCCTCGCTCGAATCGACGAGATGCTTCTGAATGGAGATTGAATCGCTGTGCGGAACGTCGGATTAGCGCAGGATTGAAATGAGCGGCCTCCAAAAGAATAGATGTGGTGCTTTCAGTGACCTCAGTTTTAGCTCCACCCATCACCCCAGCAAGTGCGATTGGCCCGGAACTATCTGCGATTACTAAAACTTCTTCATCCAGCTTATGTGTCTCGCCATCTATAGTGACTATTTGCTCTGTGCTTGTAGCCCGTCTGATCTCTATTGCACCCTGCAAACTATCGAAGTCAAAAGCATGGAGTGGCTGGCCGATCTCCATCATTACATAGTTGGTAATATCTACTATTGAGTTAATAGAACGCACTCCTGCCGCATTCAATCGGGTTTGGAGCCACCTAGGTGAAGGTCCGTTATACAGGTTTTCGATGACTATTCCTGAGTATCGCCGACAGTCATCTGTGTCCGCGATCTTGATTACGGGGTCACCGCCCAGCGAATTATCCTCTTCAGGAGTGGTTAATGAGGGTTCGGCTAACGGAAGATCAAGTATTGTCCCGATTTCCCGGGCTATCCCAAGCATGGACATCATGTCAGGTCGATTTGGCCAAACATGGACGTCAAGAATGATGTCTCCAAGATGATTTTCAAGTGTTTTACCAATCGGGGCTGATTCGTCTAGAACCAAGATTCCATCATGTGCCTCCGATAAGCCGAGCTCAGCTTCTGAGAGGATCATTCCCGAACTTTCTATTCCTCGAATTTTGACTTTTTTTAATTTTGTTAATTGGCCGTTAGCAGGATTAGTGACCATAGCGCCCTCTTGAGCGAAAGCTATTTTTTGATCGACCGCAAGGTTGGGAGCGCCGCATACCACAGTGGATGGTGTGTCTGCACCGTGATCGACAGTTGCCAGTCTAAGTTTATCTGCATCAGGGTGGGCATTTATTTCAAGTACTCGTCCAACAGTGATCAAGTCGCCCCAATCAGCACCCAATACACGAATGCCTTCGACCTCGGCTGAAGCCGCAGTTATACGATCAGCGAACTCGCCGATATTTATATCTGTCGGAATATCTAAATACTCACGTAGCCAGTCGAGCGAAACAAACATAGAGCTAGCCGATCATACGTCAGTTTGCGCTGGGTCTTGATAAACTCTGTCCGGAAGAGCACCGTCAATCTCTCGTTTCAGTTTTACCGCGGCTTGAGTCCGGTGCCACGGGAAAATGAACTCATGCTGCATAGGACCGTTGGCCTCTATGACATTTATTATCAGGCGTCCAAATGGCCATCGTTTAGGTTCATGTAGGGTTACTGTCCGAATGGCGGACAAGTCGAAATGTTCCTGATGTCTTCCTAGATTGGTTTTCCTAATTAGTCGTGAAATAACGATCCCGGTTAGCCCTGCGCCAACTATCGGGATACCTATGAAAAGCACAGTTAAAAGCAGTCCCATCAATGTGCCAGTCCCTGATAGCCAAAAAAGGCGGTTCGCCAACATGTCCGTCACAGTCAACACACGACCGTCAAA
>CAZSFJ010000046.1:9748-10114 GCA_964606125.1 uncultured Dehalococcoidaceae bacterium
TGAGCATTCCATCACGGGAGTTAAGAGTGAACGGTGGGTCTTCTGTGAATCGCATTTTCACATCCTTAAGAATCATGCCACGTAATTTTATCAGCTACTGGAATTCGATAACGATCTACTCCCGAGTCAGATTTGTTCTCGGCTGCATATCCAAGATGCACTATACCAATGATTTCTTCGTTTTCCTTTAGTCCTAAAAATAATTGGTTTATTGCTAAAAGATTTGAACTTAGGTTCGTTAGCACCTCTTGACTCAGCTTCTGTAGAAGCAGCGTTATTAGTGTAGTAACCTGTTGCTTTACCGTACTCAGATCCATAAACTAATATAGTTGTACTTAAACATCCGATATTAATGATAACATCTAC
>CAZSFJ010000047.1:0-625 GCA_964606125.1 uncultured Dehalococcoidaceae bacterium
GTTGGATTTGAATCCATCTTGGGGCCTTAGACCGCAGCCTCCATCAACTCAGCCTCATCAAATGGTTTGATTCGTCCTTCTTCCTGCGGCTGGATAGAGGGAACTCCGTCTTCAAACATCTGAATACAGAAAGGACAGTTACTTATGACCTGATCAGCGCCGGTTGAGACAGCCTCCTCGGTCCGGACGTGATTCACACGTCGCTCGCCAATTTCTTCCTGCCACATATTGCCGCCACCGGCTCCACAACACAAACCTCGACTTAAGTTCCGTTGCATTTCCACAAGACTAGCTCCTGGAACCATTTCAATGATCTGTCTAGGGGCATCGTATGTCCCATTCATTCGACCGAGGTAACACGAATCGTGATAGGTTACATCAGAGGTGACTGCATACTTTGGTTTTAATCTTCCGTCTTCCAAAGCACCTGCCAAGAATTCAGTATGGTGTAGCACCTCAAAATTACCGTTGAACTGTGGATATTCATTTTTGAATGTATTGAAACAGTGGGGGCAGTTAGTAATAACTTTTTGAACATTTTTGCTATTGAAAGTTTCGATCAACTGTTGAGCAAGGATTTGAAACAGATATTCGTTCCCGAGTCGACGTGCCGGATCGCCATTAC
>CAZSFJ010000047.1:635-10058 GCA_964606125.1 uncultured Dehalococcoidaceae bacterium
ATGTTTCCTCTTGTCCCATCACACCAAAAGACGCTCCTGATTCTCTCAGCAGCTTAAACACGGATTGGGTGATTGGGAGATTTCTCTCAACTAATGAGCCTGAACAACCAACCCAATATAAATAGTCCTGGGTGCCGTCAAAAATGGTCACCTCGCCAAGACCCTCCATCCAAGTAGTGCGCTCGAGAGCGGTACCACGCCATGGATGACCTCTCATCTCAATATTCTCCAAGGCCGCCTGGGCATTCGCTGGTAATCGGGCCTCGTTCATTACTAGAAATCGTCTCATATCTACAATCGTTGGCACGTGTTCGATCAATACAGGGCATTCTTGCACGCAAGCTCCACATGTCCGGCAGGCCCAAAGAGTTTCATCTTTGATGACGTCTCCCACCATCGCGATGGGGGATACCTCCCGGCCCGCATCACCAGTAGCATGACGGTGCATCTGAATATCTGGACCTACATCAGCCAAATGAGCCTTGAGATCCTGTATAAGATGCATAGGTGATAGAGGTTGCCCAGAAATATTCGCCGGACAAACTTCTGTACACCGTCCGCATCTAACGCACGCATCTAACTCAAATAATTGTTTCCAGGTGAAGTCTTGTACATGGCCAACTCCGAAAACTTCCTGCTCTTCGATGTCCTTGATTTCCGCAAGTCGCCCAGGGGCGTCCGTTCTTAGGAAGAAAGCGTTGATCGGCGCAAAAATCAGGTGATCCAAGCGCGTAAATACGATCAGCCCCAACCACGAGAAAGCAAGCACAACGTGCACCCACCATGACCAAGTATGTAGAACCAATATCTCACTTTGCGGGTTTTCCGGACTTGACACTGAAAATCCAAACGAATCAATTCCTTGTGCAAGCACCCACGACACAAATGACCATCTAGCCCAGTCAGGATGTTGGACCAGTTCCGTCTCGATAATCCGAGCTGATTCAACCACGAATCCCGTTACCAGAATTAGACCAAGTCCGACAATAATAAGGTGGTCTTCAACCCTTTCATCCCAACGAATTCGATGGTGCGAGGCGAAATAGCGTCGGTACAAAGCCATACCCACGCCTATCAATCCAATTAAACCAAAGAGGTCTCCGTAGAAAGAGAAAAATAAGTAGTAATTACCGTGTAAAAAGTCAAGAGGGGTATCGTCTTGCAATGCGACCTGAGCAGTAACTATTGTTAAAACTATTATCGAAGATGAGATACACCAGTGCATAATTCCGGCATAACGATCACGACGTACTTTATCCTGACCTGCACCATAACGACCAACATTCCTAAGTCGTGCCGGTATTTCCTTGAGAATACCGTCTGTAGGCTTACCTATCATCCATAAGGATGCGTGTCTAACAAACCCAAACGTTAAAAGACCAACTAAACCGGCAAGAAAAACATATACCACCCACGGTTGTGCGACGTTGAAGAAGGTCTCACGACCTGCGATATCAGACGCGCGAGTGCCCGCAAAAACACCAGTCGCTGATATCCAGACTGCGGGGCCCCACCACGCACCTAGTAAAGAAGACGATTTCGAACGTACAGCCATCGCAGTATTCGACGAAGTTTCAACTGTCGCATCATGAGTCATTGGCTACACCAAACTACTATTATTCGTTGCTCGAGTCATATTCTAAGGGGAACTCTAGTTCGTGTAAGTGTCTCTCAGATCTGTTTTCAGGACCTTGCCAAGATGGTTCCTCGGTAGCTCATCAACCCACTCATAGGAAGAGGGTGCCTTGTAAGAAGCTAATCGCTCTTTTACAAAGACTGTCATATCAGCATCACTAGGCGTAGCAGAATCCTTATTTGGAATCAGAACCGCCATTACCACCTCACCCCACTCCACATCCGGAATACCAATGACCGCAGCCTCAGACACCGAGGAATGTTCCTCTAATACGTGCTCAACTTCGGCAGGGGCAATGTTTTCACCACCACGAATAATCATATCCTTGATTCGTCCTGTTATGAACAAATAACCACCGTCATCTATTCTTCCGACATCACCGGTGTGAAGCCACCCATCTTGCAACGCGCTATCTGTCTCGTCTTCTCGACCGTGATAGCCACGCATGATCCTATCGCCGCGGATACAAATCTCACCATCCTCGCCGTCAGGCAGTATCTCACCTTCCGGTGATTTGATAGCTACATCAATATCTGCCATGGGACGACCGACTGACTGTAGTCGCTGGATAACCTTCTCATCTTCAGCACCATCACCTGTTAGTCGGTGATCATCAGTGCCGAGAAATGTAATAGACCCTGTAGCCTCGGTTTGACCAAAAGCATTCATAAGTCCAACATCTTTTCCTTCAGGTCCAAATACGTCAACAGCACGGCGAACAACTTCAAATGGCATAGGCGCGGCACCGTAGGTTATGAGTTCAAGTTTCGATAGATCATAGTTCTCAAAACCATCCGCTTCCATGATTCTCTTGAGCATCGTAGGAACAACAAATGAATGAGTTACGCCTTCATTCTCGCACATACTCAACCAGTCATTCGGATCGAATGCTGGCAGTAGAACTAGCCGTCTACCAGAAAATACTGCCGACATCATCGTCGTCGCGCCCGCTATATGGAAGAACGGAACTGAAACCAACATCACCTGCTGATCGGAGACAGGATCAGGCGGTGCCTGGGTATTCACAACCAAGGCAGTCAAAGCCTGATATGAAAGCTCAACACCCTTTGGTAAAGAAGTCGTACCAGACGTGAAAATGATCAATGTAGTGTCACTTTCTTCGATCTCAACAAACACCGGAATGTCCTCGCTCGCATCCCGGAAGGACGTATAGGTTGGATATGGGTCCTTCTCGAAATCAAGTGTTATCACGTTCTTGATTTGCGACGAATCGATAGATTCGTATATCGGCATATATCTTTCTTGAACAAACAGAGTTTGAATATCTGTGGACTCGATCATATAACTCAGCTCTTCTGCCTTAGCTCGAAAGTTCAAAGGAATGAAAGTCGCACCAAGTGAAGCGGTGGCGTAGTAAATTTCCACATATTCAAGACAGTTGACGGCCATCACCCCAACATTGTGGCCCTTAGCAACTCCTTTAGCTTGAAGGGACTGCGCTAGTCGATTCACCCGCGACTGCAACTCACCATAAGTCAGTCTCTCGTTAGGACCGGCAAGAGCAATTCTATCTGGAACTATGGCGTTCGTTATCGTCAAAAACTCTGCTGTATTCATTCGATTCCCCCGATCGCAGCGTTTACTGTAGCTCTAATAATTAATATCTAGAAGGGCAATGATAGTTTTTGTAGGTTGATTGCGCTAGGCATAAACAACCAAAGCTAGAAGAAACAGAAATTATTGAAAATTAGAAGCTCTCGGTAGCATTGCTGATATCTCGCTTAAATTGAGCCAATATATCAACAGTTGTTGGGTCAATGCCCGAATACAGAGCCAAGTAGAAAGACGTCCATGAAGCAAGCGTACATGCCCGCATTATAGATTCGAGGGGGGTTGTACCACCAACATCTACATGGCAAGCTTTCCGGCCCGCCTCTTCAAAGTGCCTTCTAGTAATATCCATCCTCAGTCGATTTCGAGGATGTACTGGTTCGGCATCCAACAAAATGACAAACCACGGATCAGTACCGCCATCCCGCTGATATCGAAGTGCATCCGCCACAGCTCCTTCTAGAAGATTATGATTGAATTCTGGAACTGTAACTGGAACAGCCAATAACTTTGAGTTCTCAGCAAGTTCACCAGCCCATCGGCGAGCAGCCACGCCGAGAAAACCAGCGCCAACTATTAATGGGATCTGATCTAACATTTCTGACGCGATGAGTGCCGGTAAGCAAACAACGTCATCGGCCCCTGGGTAAGCCCATTTTTCAGACAATTCCCCTAAGTTGGCGATTACACGCTGGACCTCTTGATCACTGATCTCGAATAAGCCGAGTCGCGATAGTATAGCCAGTGGTAAAAATACGCCGTAGCCAATAGCACTCCTCGGGGTCCCATTCCAGCTGTAAGTGACCAATGGGGCACCGATTTTTAACGCAGCTTTCTCCAATGCACCGCCAGTGGTGACAGCCAGGCACATCGCTCCAGCTGCGGCAGCCTCTTCGAACGGTTTAATAGCCTCCTCAGTTTCTCCAGAAAAAGAACAAGCCATCACTAAACAATCCTCGTCAAGCGGTGGCAGTGTATAGTCTCGGGTTACCTCTACCGGGACGTGTGTGGCTAACCTTGCACAGGTCGCGACCACGTCGGCTCCAATTGCCGATCCTCCTACGCCAGCCACAATCACTCTTTTAGGTTGACGCATCGTCTCGGGCATTTGCCAAGTGTGCCCGAGATTCCAAGCAGATCGACATTGCTCAGCTAGACCAAGAAGAGTCCCCCTAAAGTCATCTTTATCTATCTTTCTTACTGCGTCGATAACAGAAAATTTGGTCGCAAGTGATTTGGCGATGTCGGAAGGCTCCATAAAGTCAGTCTCGTGGCTTACATATAAATCAGACATTCTGAACCTCAATGGAATTAACAATATCCTCGATCACCAACTCTGTGAAACGGCGATTTTCTGTTTCAGCGTAAACGCGTACTAAAGGTTCGGTACCAGATAATCTAACAGCTGCCCAAGAATTATTTTCGAGCAGATATCGAAAACCGTCTATCCTATCGGTCCCGATCACGGAAAGTTCACCAATGCTGTCGGGAACTTCTGATTCCAACCTTTCCATTAGTCTCCTGGCAACTTCTGGAGCCACCACAAGGTCATAACGGTCATAAGACCGCTCACCATACAACTCATGGAGTGACCGTAAAAGCTCTCCAGGCGACCTCTTGGTAGCCGCCATAAGCTCCATGATTCGTAACGCTGACAGTGGTCCATCACGTTCGCAAACGTGCCCTCGAAATGCTGTTCCCCCAGATTCCTCGCCCGCGATAAGCGCTTCGTTTTCCCGCATTATGGGAGCCAGATATTTAAAACCTACCTTAGTCTCGAAAACTCGCTGTCCATATGCCTCGGCTATCCGATCAACTAGTGTCGACATCGTTAACGATCGCACCACCGGCCCCTTATCACCCCTAACGCGGTAGGCTCCCTCGGTTAACAAAGAAAATGTATCCAGTGAGCTTATAAATTGCCCTGCCTCATCCACCAAACCAAATCGGTCAGCGTCACCGTCGAACGCAAAACCGCACTGGATTTTATCGTCCTCACTCACATACTCCATAGTCGAAGAAAGATTGATCGCAATCGGTTCTGGAGCCCGCATATTCGGAAATGAGGGATTTAACTCCCGACGTATCTCATGCACGCTAACGCTAGATTCGGCGAATATTCGTGAAAAAATTCCACTTCCGGCGCCGTGCATCCCGTCAACCACTACCGATAACTCCGAGTTTTTAATAAGTTCTAAATCTACCTGCCGCGTAATCTGCTGAATGTAGGAAGGCATAAAGTCCTTCCGAATTACCCGAGGGCCATTCGAGCGAAAATGACGCTCCGACGCATCTTTAAGTCGGTCAACAGTACTAAGAATCTGGTCAGTTACGCCCTCGTCTGCTGACATACCATCTGAGGTTTTTATCTTTATACCGTTGTAGCGTGCAGGATTATGACTGGCTGTGACCATTATCCCGGCTCCGGCATTCATGTCAGCCACTGACCACGAAAGCGCTGGGGTAGGAATCGGTGATTCAGACAAAAACGCCTGAATAGACATTCTACTTAGTGACTCAGAAATAGTAGTCGCGAATTCATTGGATAAAAATCTTGTGTCATACCCTATTAGTACCGGACTTTGGCCAAGATCAGAGGCAAGGAGCCACTCTCCAAACCCCCTCGCTAACAAATCCACATTCGCAAAAGTAAATTCATCTCCTATGACAGCTCGCCATCCGTCTGTCCCGAAAGCAATTGGGTGACTACGACCTGATTTATCCACTGCCAGCCCCTCCACTGCCTCCGTGATTACCCGCACTACTCATTCTCATATTAGACAATCGTGCCCCAGATTCAATAACCGTACCTGGACCGGTAACAATATCCTTGAGTACGGCGCCGGCGCCAATAACAGTATCTTCACCGATTATGGATCGAATGATGCGAGCCTCTACTCCGACATAAGCGTTATTCCAAACACAGGAGTCTTTAATATAGGCATCCCTCTCTATTTGGCATCCTGATCCAACTTCTGACGACACAATCAAAGCTGATTCGTTAACCATGGCCTCATTTGCAATCAGCCCTGTCGGCGAAGTTTCTGACATGAGATATCTGCTTACCTCTAAAATCATCTCCGGAACACCCACATCCGCCCAATATGCATCCTGATCAGGTATACCGATGATGTCTGCTCCTCCATGAGCAAGTCTAGGAAATAGATCTTCCTCAACACGGCTGAATACGCCGTTTTCGAGGGCATCCAATATTTCTGGTTCAAATAGCCAAACTCCGGCATTTATTTGATTAGAATTTGTATCGCCGGCTTGCGGTTTCTCTATAAATCTCGATATTCGCAACCCAGCAGTTTCCACAGCTCCATAGTGAGTCACCTCGGGGACTTTATGGAGGAGGATCGATACTTGAGCTCCTGAATTTCCATAGTTGTGATGTATCTCTAACATCTGGGACAAATCAGAAAGTGTGACAACATCACCATTCGCCACAAAAAAACTACTCTCTGGTTTATAAGCTTGCGTGGCCAAAGCAATCGCACCCGCTGACCCGAGCGCTCGGGGCTCAACCGAATAATCAACGGGAATTCCCTTGTAACTAGAACCAATACCAGTGCGCAAAAGTGGACAAGTCGCCTCTGACACGGCGAATACAAAGTGATCCACGCCAGCGAGCAGGAGTTGATCCAAGAGATAAGTCACTAACGGCCGACCGGCCACCGGTATAAGTGACTTAGGTCGATTCTCCGTTAGTGGGAGAAGCCTCGATCCAAGACCGCCCGCCAAGATTATTGCTAACATCCTTTATCGCAATTCTTTCTGACAGTAATTTACTTATCGGAATTCACGGAGTGACTCAGCCATATCGATCTGTTCCCATGGAAGCTCTAGATCGTTCCTGCCGAAATGACCATAGCTGGCTGTCTGCTGATAAATTGGTCGTGTCAGGTCGAATCGTTCGATTATCGCGCCAGGTCTGAGATCAAAGTGAGCATCGACAACCTTGGCTAAATCAAAATCTTCGCTAACCGCCGTTCCAAATGAATCCACCAGCACGGAGACTGGTTGGGCAATACCTATAGCGTAAGAAATTTGGACTTCGAGACGACTGGCTAGACCTGCCGCAACTATATTCTTTGCCACATGCCGAGCAGCATACGCAGCTGAGCGGTCAACTTTGGACGGATCTTTGCCACTGAATGCTCCACCGCCGTGACGGGCAGCACCCCCGTAGGTATCAACGATAATTTTCCGTCCAGTCAGACCGGCATCACCCATGGGTCCTCCTGTAACAAATCGCCCGGTCGGGTTGACCAAATATTTGGTAGCGGCATTGAGCAGGTTTCCAGGACAAACGTCTTTTATCACTTCCTCGATCAATGCCTCTCGAATAGTTTCCATCGAAATATCAGGAAGGTGCTGAGCCGATATCAACACCGTATCTATATAACTAGGCTTGCCGTCCTCGTAAGCAATCGTTACCTGACTCTTACCATCCGGGCCAAGCCAAGGTATCGTGCCAGATTTACGCACTGTATCCAATTTTTTAGTCAGATCATGTGCCAGTGAAATTGGCAGCGGCATGAACCGACCACGAAATCCATCATTGCTCGCCGTTATTTGATCGGCCGTAAAATCTTGTTCAGTTTCATCGCATGCATAGCCAAAGACCATTCCCTGATCACCCGCGCCTACGCGATTGTATGGGTCCATTTCACCTGATCGATCAACTCCCCTCACAATATCCGGTGATTGGCCTGAAATTGAGTTAAGAACACCACAAGAATTCCCATCAAATCCAAACTCGTATCCGGAATAACCTGCTCCTAGAACCGTTTCTCTCACTAGTTGCTCGATGTCAACGTAGCCTCCGGTGTCAACCTCTCCGAACACCCATATAGTTCCAGTAGTAGTGGCAGTTTCGCAAGCAACGCGAGAGGTTGGATCCTGAGCAAGTAGAGCGTCCAGCACCGAGTCAGATATTTGATCGCAAAGCTTGTCAGGATGACCCTGAGTCACTGACTCACTTGAAAATAGAGTGATCGTCATTCGGTGCCTTCCTGCCAGGAATTGAGATATTTTTCCTGTTGAGTCGTCAAATAATCAATTGAAACTCCCATGGATTCCAACTTGAGTCGTGCAATCTCATTATCGATGTCTCGAGGCACAGAATATACTTGTTTCTCGAGGGTTTGGTGTTGATTTACCAAATACTCTACAGAAAGAGCCTGATTTGCAAATGACATGTCCATTACAGAAGCTGGATGACCTTCTGCAGCCCCTAGATTGACAGCTCGACCTTCCGCTAAAACTATCAAAGCCCTGCCATCAGTCAATCGATATTCTTCAACAAAGGGCCGTAACATCTGAATAGACTCGGACATGCCAGACAAAGATCGTACATTGACCTCTACATCAAAATGCCCTGAATTGGCCAGTATCGCTCCATCTTTCATAACCTCGAAAGCTGACTCTCCGACAACATCAGTATTGCCGGTAACCGTAATGAATAAGTCTCCAAGTTTGGCGGCCTCCACTATAGGCATCACCCTAAATCCATCCATTACAGCTTCCAAAGCCCTCACGGGATCGATCTCGGTAACCACAACATTGGCCCCTAGTCCAGTTGCTCGCTGCGCTACACCCTTGCCACACCAGCCATAGCCACTCACCACTACTACCTTGCCTGCAATTAAAATATTGGTGGCTCTTATCACGCCATCAAGTGTTGACTGGCCAGTCCCATAACGGTTATCGAAAAAGTGTTTGGTGTCCGCATCATTCACCGCAATAATTGGATACTGGAGTTCTCCTGATGCTGCCAAAGCTCGATCCCGAGTGAGCCCGGTAGTCGTCTCCTCCGTGCCACCGATTAATCCAGACAAGAGATCTTTCCTAGTGCTATGCAGAATTGCAACAAGATCAGCTCCGTCGTCCACCGTGATATGTGGCCCAAAATCAAGCGCGGCATTCAAATGTTGATAGTAGGTGTCAGTATCTTCTCCACTTATTGCCCAAGTGGAAATACCGTAGCTGTGCAATAGAGCTGAAGCTACGTCGTCTTGCGTTGAAAGTGGGTTAGAAGCACAAAGGCGAACGTCCGCGCCGCCATCCCTCAGAGTCAATATCAAGTTCGCCGTTTCAGTAGTCACATGCAGACACGCTGCTAATTTAAGTCCTGCAAGCGGCTTGGTCTCGTCGAATCTTTTACGAATCCCCTTAAGCACTGGCATCTCTCTGAATGCCCAATCGATCCG
>CAZSFJ010000048.1:0-10013 GCA_964606125.1 uncultured Dehalococcoidaceae bacterium
ACCCTCAGAAACGACACGATTATCAATCAATACTACTGGAACTCTATTAAAAAACTTTGACCCCTCAGTAATTTGCTCCTTCGCGATACGAATCGGCAATGTCCGGCCTAGTGCGATCAGTATCTGCTCCGCAACATCACAAAGATGGCAAGCGTCTTTGGTAACTAAAATCACTTCTGTCCTGTATTGATCACTTCCGTTTGATGTCATAGCTTGCTCCTTGGCCAAGACCCAAATAGCTGCTGTGGCGGCATAATTGCATTGGACGATTTACGAAGGAACAAAATTGCGAGAGGTACAGACCCGATCAGCACTAACAGCGATACTAGCTGTGGCACCCGGATATCCAGCAAAAAGGTCTCGCTCGAATCAACTCGCAAATAAGTTAGCGCAAATCTCATAATTGCATAGGAGTCAAGATACAAAAGAAAGGTGAGCCCTGGCCTTTTCCACAAACCAAGCTTCCAGACTGCGAAAAATAGAAGAACAAGTATTCCAAGGTCCCCCAGCATCTCATAGGTTGTAGCAGGGTGGACTGGGGAATCCACAGAGCCATGATGAAGCACTGCGCACCTCAGTCCTGGTGATTGTGGATGGGTGTATGTCACTCCAACTAACCAGTCGGTCATCCGGCTGCAGTGTTCTCCATTAATCAAGTCACCTATTCGTCCTATACCCATTCCCAGAATCAATCCAAATCCAGCCGCGTCCAAAATCGGTCTGAGATTAATGCCCTTCATTAAGGCGAACAGAGCCGGTAAGGCGACTCCGCCCAAGACTGCGCCCCAAATAGAGATTCCACCCTCGGTGATGGCAAACCAGTCCCAAACCGAATCCATGCGTTCAATATTTTCAATTACATACAAGGTCCGGGCGCCGATAATGCCACCAGGAATACCGATCAAGGCAAGGTTATATGCCACGTCCGGATCACAGTTAAGTGCAGCCGCGACCCGAACACCGAGCCAGACACCCAATAAAAGGCCTACGGACGTGAAAAAACCGTGCCAAGTTATCAGCAATCCGAAGATTGTAAAAATGTTTGGATCCCAGGGGATTTCAATTACTAGCAAGCTTTCTCTGCCAATCTCCAGCCGGAACACTCCATTTATCTGGCTCCTGAAAATAGAGACTCGTAAAGAAATCGAACTTCTTCCGCCTCAAGCCCGGCACCCAAAAAGCTATCCTCGATTCGAACTTCAAAATGTAAATGGTCCTGAGTTCCCGGATTTAGGGCGCTTTCTGGCGTTCCGGATTCCCCAACAAATCCAATTAATTGACCACCCTTAACTGCCACACCCACCTCAATGTCAGGCACGATACCACTGAGATGCGCGTATCTCGTCACAATCCCTTTCCCATGAGATATCCATACCTGCCTGCCTCTATAAAAATCCAGATCAGTCGCATCACCAGTGCCAGCATGGGCGATTTTTGCTGCCACTGCAGCAAATTCCTCTCGGCTAGGATCGGTATAGTTCCTATCAGCCCTAATTACCACACCCGAATAAACTGCGAGAACCTCGGTTCCTGACTCTACTGCCGTACAAACGTCACCCTCGTAAAAATCGACACCTTCGTGTATCCCCTTCCGATATGGGCGAGGTGCATTGGGCATAACAAATGGGTTGGTTGGAAGACAGACACCCCTGATTGGATACAAAAAGCCTCCAAGTGCCTCAGGCACAAGAAGCGTTGCTGGTTCTGTTGGGGTAGCCAAGGGAGTCTGTGACTCCGTTGCTACCTGTGTATCAGTGGGTGTCACTGTTGCTGTCACGGTCGTTATTACTGCAGTAGCTGAAGATGCCCCAGGAGAAGAGCTTGTTGGTGATTGGGTAACTTCGCCTTGAGATTTGTCACCGAGCCCAAAAAATTCTAAGTCAGAATCACAAGCAACTAAAAACACCAGGAATGCAGGAATTAAAAACTGCCATCCACTCCTGACCATTTATTGGAGACCTGCTCTTTCCACAATCGAACGCCGCGTCAAAAGGCTTGCCTTCTCCAAGGGTGACGACGAGCTCTTATTCACCGAAACTTTATTTTGGCCAACCCTATGCGCAAAAGCTTTGTTCAGTAACCAGTCTAACAGGTCAACATTTTTAGGAAGTACCGGTCCATGTAGATAAGTTCCTATACAAGCATTTGAAATCGCACCCTCTGTGGAATCGTATCCATTATTGCCATAACCCTGAAGAACACGCCCGAAAGGGGTGGTGTCTGCTCCCAAAAAGGTCTGTCCGGAGTGATTCTCGTAACCTACGAGGGTGTCAAATCCGCCCAATCTACTCTCAAGCAACACATCACCGACCATTCTGTATGGCAAGCTTTCGGGAACAACACTCACCGCATCAAAGATTCCAATACCCTCTAGCAAGCGGCCTTCGTTATCTCGGAACCAATTACAAAAAAGCTGGAAACCTCCGCATACAGCCAGCATCGCAACCTGTTTTGTCGACCATTCACGCAGTGCTGGGCCCTTCGAACGCAGGTCGCTTGCTACAAGACCCTGCTCACGATCTTGACCACCTCCGATTAAGACCAAGTCGGCTTCCTCTGGTAACTGATCTCCGATTGACACCTGAAGTATTTCGGTTGCAATACCCACTTCACTCGCCCTGGCTTCTATTGCCTGCCGGTTACCTCGATCGGCATATACATTGAGCACATCCTCGTACAGGCTAACAATACGAATATTCGACGAATCTTCAGGACTTTTCCACATAACGTAACCATACTAGAACAGCCTCTACAAGGCTGTGCAGTTCACCTCCAGAACGGCGCAGTACCTGTTAACTTGGCTACGATTGATCGGGTCTCTAGCATGGCGGTATAGCTTGCAATAATCTCCAGATATTCTCCGCCACCCATAGCATCGAGGCTAGCCCTCATAGCACCCTCTATGTCAGTGCAGGCCTCAATATTTTCCAAACCAGCTACTGTGGCTCGCAAGTTTAAGTCTGTAGCCCGAAATCCTGAGACAGCGAGTGACCTATACCTGCCTCTGAGACTCTCGAAATTAGCATCATAAATCCATGACACGTCTTTCCCGTCTTGGAGGTCGCTATTCAGCACGAGGAGAAGGTGTTGGTGCTTAGCCTCTTTCACCATCAGCGCCTTAAAAATTTCGTCAAGCCCTCGAGGATTCTTTGCCAACCAGATCCTAATCACCTTGCCGCCATAGTAGAATTTTTCTTGCCGACCAAACTTAGTCTTCGTCTGATTTACAGATCCCTCCACTACACCTAAATTAATATCCAGCTTGAGAGCGGCGGCGGCGGCGGCCAGCAAGTTGTAGGCAGGGTATTCGCCCAACTGCGGAACATAGAACACGCGCATTTCTGAGACAGACCTAACTGATACCTCAACCACAGTCCCAGCTTGTGAGCTTTCGAGGATCCGGCCCGTAACATCAGGCCTAGCCCGATGCCTACCGCACGAAGAGCAGAACCAGTCCCCTAGATGCCCGGAAAAACGTTCTCGGTATTCGACGATTGCCCCACATACGCAAAACTCGCGATCTGTCGCGTAGTCAAAGTCTCTCCAGAAGGAGGGTTGCTCTTCTAAGCCAAATGTTATTACATCTACTTCGGACAGATTTCCGCCTTCAATCAAAGGGAAAAGTCTTGGATCGTCGGCATTAACAACGAGTGCCCGCTCCTCGCCAGGTCTAGCTTTAGTGATTGATTTGACCCAATTGTCCAGAATACGATCGATTTCTCCATATCGATCTAACTGGTCACGAGATAAATTCAGAAACACCTGGACGCTCGGGTGCATCGCTGTCGCCAGTTGCGGAACCACTGCTTCGTCCACCTCAAAAACTCCAGCTCTAGCACCACCCCTAAATGCTGACCCGAATAACGAGCCTATATACGCCCCGGAAATTCCGCGTGCGATATTCGCGCCTGAGTGATTAGAAACAACCTTGGCGCCCTTCGCAGTGATAATTTCGCTTATAAGGTTTGTTGTACTAGTTTTTCCATTGGTCCCTGTCACAAAAACGAGATCGGGCTTCAAGGTGCTACCAATGTGTTGGTAAATATCAGGCGCAATCACCTCAGCGATCAAGCCTGACACTGCTAATCCCCCACCTCTTCCGGTGAGCCTCGAGATGAGCATTCCGGCTGCTCCCAGCAGAATGCCCAAGATAAGCCTCATAAATCCAATCAAAACAATCACCCACTAATCTGAACCGGCGTATCTCCGACTCTCGGCACACCAACTAGTGTAGCCACCAGAATCCAGGATTAGGTCAGGGGATCGCGGGGAGTTACAGAAATCAGATTGAATCTCTTATTAGCTGGCATCACTCTTGGGTGAGTCACTCTTGTCAGTGGTTTCGGACTCAGACTCTTCGCCGGAAGATTCGGCCGAGTCATCGGATTTAGCCTCGGTCCTGAACTCCCGTATTCCACGACCCAACGCACCACCGAGATCAGCCACCCTGCTCGCTCCAAAAAGGAGTGCCAGAATAACCAAGACGATCAATAGCTCCTGCCAGCCAAGTCCACCGATCATGTGAGTTCTCCTCAATCACTGAAACAGAATCGTACACCAAGTACGGATCTAGTTCTACTCTAATTCTTACTTAGCTTTCAATCTTCCTCTGCGTCCCCATGGTGCAAAATTACTAGACGGTCGTTACCACCATCAATAATTGCAATGTTTTGCTGCTCGTCGATCGACACCCCAATAGGCTTATCTAGTGAGTCGATCGACGAACCTGAGGAACAATCAGAATTTCCCCAAAGTATCTGGCCTTCCTGTCCGCTCGGTTGTAGAACTACCGTATTTGAAGAGGCATTTGCAATCACAAGCCCGTGCCCTCCTGCCCAACTCAAAGAAATTGGCTCCTGGATAACGCTTTTTGCATTAGATCCGCATGTTGGGTAGTCGGAACTCCACTCTTTGAAATATTTGCTAAATTGCCCAGAGGAGCGGGGATCTTCGATCGATTCCCCGATCTCAATTCTGTTTATGGTCAACACTTGCATGTACTCCTCATCGAAGGCCGTCGCCGACTTAGAGGGACCCGAAACCACTAGTCCCTGCGGAACTTCCACAACTGATGTAGCTCGGTCATTCACTGCAGAGACTAAATCCATTTTCTCGGATCCGGCATCATATCGGTAGATCGCTGGAGGATAGCTCGAGGCGATATATATCGCACCGCCTTCTCCAATAATGAAGTCGGTTGGAGTCAAGTCGCTCTTAGTAGTTCTCCCGCTCATAGCAACCTGCCACTTACCGCTAGCTGGACTACGACTCGTCAAGCGCCACCCGTTCTCCTCCTGGAGAAGCACCCATAAGGTGCCTTCATTATCGAAATTCACAGATATCACCGATGGGTTACCAAACATCGCCGTATTAATCGGGACTTCCGAGACTGAAGCGGTGAGAGCATCGTTCTCAGAGGTATTTACCGAAATGAGTTTCAAAAGCAAGGTATCATCAGCCACGAGCCAAGCTGAAGACGCGATGGGGCGCTGTAAGCTAACGAAATCAGGCACAGCCACTACATCATGAGCTCCCGAGAGTGGAAGGATTAGTGAGCGGTCCTCACTAAAGTTTTCCCCAGAGAGTGAAAGTGTTTTTGGTTGCGATTCCTCAGCGCTCTGCTGATCCAAATCGCCTTGCAGCTTCTCAAATACAGCGGCCAACGAGTCAACAGCCTCGTCATCCAGCTCAGACTCAGAAAACAGTATGTCCCCCGACTCGTTCAATATGACAACCTTGTACTCAACCACAACCTTTGGCGCAGCGATCTCTTCAACTTGTATCGGCTCATTATTGAATATATCCAGTGCTGATCCATCCGAAATTCGGGGCAGAAATAAAAACAATATAACGAACCCAGAGTTAACCAACGAAACGATTATCCCGGCGAGAAACCACCTGGCTGAACTATCCATACTGCCTCCAGAGATAACTGTTAGATTGTATCTCCATCTGTCGATCCTGACAGCAGAAACTCGCCTCTACTCTGTGGGAAAATACTAGCCGTGGTAAAATGTAGTGACGCGCCGTCGGGGGTCTGGCGCTCTGGAACTGGAGCGGACTGATCGTTACTACTAAAAAAACAAAATCTACCTCGGCGAAAGCAAAACAGTCTGACTACGGTGCAAAGGATATCCGGATACTTGAGGGCCTCGAAGCTGTGCGAATGCGGCCCGGAATGTACATCGGAAGTACTGGGCAGACTGGCCTTCATCATCTCGTCTACGAAATAGTCGATAATGCCATTGACGAGGCGCTCGCGGGTCATTGCGATCAAATAGAGGTGATCATTGAAGAAGATGGTCATGTCGTTGTTATCGACAATGGTCGAGGCATCCCTGTTGAAAAGCACCCAGGCACTGGCCTCTCTACTGTGGAAACCGTGCTCACAACTCTCCACGCCGGCGGAAAATTTGAACCAGACTCAGATAATGATAGTGACCAGCCAGGAAGTGACGAAGGAGCATATAGGTTCTCTGGTGGGCTGCACGGAGTAGGGGCGTCGGTGGTGAACGCCCTGTCCGAGGAGCTTGAGGTAGAAGTCAGGCGAGACGGAGCCAACCATTACCAGCGTTACGAACGCGGGATTGCTGCATCGAAACTCACGAAACGTAAGAATCCGACACTCCCTGGATCCTCGGAAAACGGGACAACTATTAGATTTCTGCCCGACTCAGAAATATTCACTGCTTCGGCACCCGTATTGGAAGAAGATATCAGTGAAGACGAAAATGGAATCATGTCGGTCGATGGATTCGACTTTGAAGTCCTAGCAGCTAGATTCCGAGAGATGGCCTATCTAACCGGGCGATTACGGATCGGAATAAATGACCGGAGAAATGGCGGGCAGGAGCGCTGGTTCTACTTCGATTCCGGAATCAAAGCTTTCGTTCAAAAAATGACTTCGACAAGACAAGTGCTTCATCCGGAACCAATAGTTATCCGCAAGAAAGACAAGGTCGAGTGTGAAGTTGCACTGCAATACACCGACAGTCATCATGAATCCGTCCATTCCTTTGTAAACGTGATCAGGACGGCTGATGGTGGATCGCATGTTGCGGGATTTAGATCGGTCCTAACAAAAGTCCTCAACAATTATGCCAAGTCCGCAAAAATCATCAAAGAAAGCGACAGCAATCTCTCCGGGGAAGACGTGAGGGAAGGCCTGACAGCTGTGATACATGTGTACCACCCAAACCCTCAGTTCGAAGGGCAAACCAAAGGGAAGTTAGGAAATCCCGAGGTCAAGGGTCTGGTCGAGTCAGCTATTAGCGACTCTCTGCGAGCATACCTGGAACAAAACCCTTCACACGCAAGGAAGATCGTTGAAAAGGCGCAAAGGGCTGCTCAGGCACGTGAGGCCGCTAGGCGAGCCCGTGATCTCGTGCAGCGAAAGGGACTACTTGAGGGATCAAATCTGCCTGGAAAGCTGTCCGATTGCTCGACAAAAGATCCAGAACAGGCGGAAATTTATATCGTCGAGGGTAACTCAGCAGGAGGCACCGCCAAAAGTGCTAGAGATCGTCACACCCAAGCAGTCCTTCCTCTCAGGGGAAAAGTCCTAAATGTTGAGAAGGCTCGGCTCGACAAAATGCTTAAAAGTGAGCAAATCCGTAACCTAATAACTGCTCTCGGGACTGGGTTCGGGAATGAATTTGCCGTGGATAAATTGAGGTACCACAAAGTCGTCATCATGACAGATGCTGACGTTGATGGAGCGCATATTCGAACTCTCCTTCTCACATTCTTCTTCAGGCATATGCCGGAACTGATCGAAAACGGGTATTTGTACATCGCCTTGCCACCGCTCTACATGGCCAGTCACGGACGCACCAAATCATGGCTATGGACCAATGCAGAACGAGACAGCTATCTTGCTCAGCAGGGAGATACTAAGGTGAATCTGCAGCGATATAAGGGCCTTGGTGAAATGAATGCTGAACAGCTCTGGGATACTACTCTCAATCCTGAAACCCGATCGCTAAATAGGGTTCAGGTCCAAGATGCCGAATTGGCAAACATAGTGTTTGACGAGCTGATGGGAACCGAAGTTCCGCCACGTAAAGCTTTCATAATGAGAAACGCTGCTGAAGCTACCTTAGATATCTAATTTTCAGAATCAGCCCTCGAGGCCGATGATCGACTCGAGACCGACGATGAAATCAGAGCTTACTAGAACCTCTTGAACGCCGAGAGTCACGCCCGGAAGAAAAGAATCTCTTCCGATAGAGTCATGTCTAATTGTTAATTTCTGTTCAACATCACCAAAGATTATCTCATGCGAAGCGACGAATCCCGGGAGCCGGATTGAGTGAATCCCGATACCAGATAATTCCCCCGAGCGGGTCCCATCGATATGAGTTAACTCAGGCCTGTCGAATTCAAAATCGGTACCTCGCCCCGTGCGCATTGCCTCTGCTATTGCCAGTGCTGTGCCTGAAGGAGCATCCACCTTGCCTTCATGATGCAATTCAATTAATTCCGCTCTCTCAAAGAATCGAGAAGCGATTCTAGCCAAGTGCTGCAATACCACAGCTCCAATCGCGAAATTAGCGGCGTAAAGGCCTCCAATACCTGCTGACTCACACTGCGCTCGCATCTCTTTCAAATACTCGTCATCGAGTCCTGAAGTGCCTACTACAGGCCTCACACCGTTTGAGACGGCAGCCTCAATCACTACTGGTGCGAAGTCCGCATGGGTAAAATCAACCAACACATCTGGTCCAGTAGCTTCGATGACCGGTCGTGGCGATCTCGACCAAGGGATACTCTTGCCTTCGACAACTTCCGAATTTCCTTCGGGAGAATCAGCGAGTGGTGACACCAAGCCTACGACTTCCAATCCATCGACCTTATCCAAGCCTTGAGCAAGCATGGTCCCCATTTTTCCATCACCGCTGATAACTAGTTTCGCCACAATTCGCTCCCATTAAAACCGTTCACTTATCTGCCTACTTCCTCAATCGGACCAGTTCGGAAACCATCCCCGATATCTCGTCGATTAAAAAGGTTAATCCATCACTCACGCGCCCGCTTACCCTTCCTCGCTGCAGGGCGGTGAAGTTTGCTATAACGCCTTCTAAGTCCTCGCCATCTCTGACCACTGACCGAATAGAAAACAGGGTTGGTTCGACAAGTCTGGATAATTCACCATCGTTGGAAATATCTGGGAACTTATATTGCCTCGGCGGACTCCAATCGCCCTTCGTGTCCGATGGAATTTCCCTTATGGTCGCACCATGGGCAAGTTCACCTTTGTGTATCGCTTCTTCCAAGTCAATGCTCGTATAGAATGCCATGGCTACGAAGTTGAATGGCGACTCATCATGAAGCCAAAATCTCCCGCTAGGAAAATCCATACCTGAAAAAGGTCTGAAATATCGAATCGGGAAAATATCATTCAAGGCATTCACCACTGACTGCGGATCCGTGGCCTCCATCACTAATTGGATCTCATCGTATCCATCATGGTTTCCGTCAGCCAGTGACCCAGCAATCGCGAGTCTCTTTACTGACTCGAGCGATTGAAATGTCAGTACGAGTTCCTCAAATATCCGTTTTGGTGATGATACGTATGGGAATAAAAGAGCTTGTGCGCGATCAGGCTGCATCACAAAGCCTTCTTCAGGTGAGCCATACTACCCGAGGGCAAGTTCATGTTTTGCCAGCTCGATATCCAGCTGGTCTTTCGCTACGCTTGAAAGGCTCGTCAGAGGCAGTCGTGTCGGACCGGCGGTTAGACCCGCGACCTCACAAGCATACTTAACCGGGATCGGATTGCTTTCTATGAATAGCATATTAATGAGTGGCATCAATTCATGATGGATCGCAGCCGCCTCAGCATAGTTGCCAGTAACCGACAGCTCGATTTGGCTTCGGATTTGAGGCGACACAATGTGTCCTGCAACCGATACAACGCCGTATCCACCCATCGCCATAACCATCAGCGTGTCAGTGTCGTTTCCAGACCAGACTTTGAAATTATCAGGAGACTTCGCAATGATTTCCCCGAT
>CAZSFJ010000049.1:0-9984 GCA_964606125.1 uncultured Dehalococcoidaceae bacterium
ATGGCCCTCCTTCCGATCTCCACGGTGTACGTGTTGCTAATAGTAGTAGCCGCATATTTCACCACAAGGAGGAAGAGAGCTTGTGGCGTTTTAGGGATGGCTTTGGCACCAAGTCTTGGTTTTTTACTGGGGTACGATTTTTCATCAATCTTGATATCGCTAATGGTTCTGTCCCTTGCGGTTATAAAAATTATTCGGTTTGAGGGTTTCACTGCTGACAGGATGCGGCAGCCTGTGGACCCAGTCCTTACTTCAGATAGTGAGAATGACTCGACTACAAGGCAGTAACTGGAACGCCCATTTTTTGTGTAGGATGGTCTAGATGACCAATTCTGAATTTCATGACCGACTCGTGGGAGAGTTTTCTGAGCTTGCAGCTGCTGATTCCGATGATTTGGAATTAATTCGTCTAGCACTTTTGGTTTGCAAAGATGAATATACGGGACTTGATATCGAATCCAAAGAACAGGAACTCCAGCAGCTAGCAGAACTTCTAAATGATTCTCTTAAGCTTCCAGAATTACGTTATAACGTGAGGCGAATCGTGAGGACCATGGCCCTCACGATGTTTCGTGAGTTTGGTTTCGGCTTGGACACAGAATATCCAGACGATCCACAAAACCTCTATTTGAATAGGGTATTGGAACGTAGAAAGGGTATCGGAATAACTCTTTCACTTTTGTACTCGGAGGTTGGTCAAAGAGCTGGCCTAGATATTCGTCCTGTGGCATTACCTGGATATATGCTATGTCGCTTTTATCCTGATCTGACGCGTTCACACGATTACGAGGAAATGCCGGAAATTTTGTTGGATCCTTCTGCAGGTGGTAGAAACATAAGGCGTCAAGATGCTCATATTCTTATAAGGAATCGCTTTGGTGGGCGGCTTAGCCTAGAGGATAGATTTTTTTATCCTATCCAGCCGAGGCAATTCATTCAAAAGCTTCTGCGACTGCTGAAAACTATATATTTGCAGCGAGGTGAGGATGACCGGGCAGCATCAGTCATTGATTTTCTGGTCGCTATGTACCCATGGGATCTGGACGAGATGAGAGACAGAGGAATGTTGCGAGCAAGAACAGATGATGCACGTGAGGCACTCGATGATCTCGAGCCGTACTTACAATTCAGACGTGACGCGAAAGACATTGGAACAATTCGTGAAATTGTTTTATCTTTGAGGAAGCACTTAGAATCAGAAGAGGATTTAAAAACACTGAGTTGATCACTTTTACGGGGGAGTACAGTGACAGAAAAAATCACTCAATTACATAAGATAGAATCTTCGAAATCTGATTTTATAGTTTTCGCAGAGACGTTGAATTATGAGACCAACCATGCTTTGGAATTTATAGATATAACCGAACCCGTTAGAGAGTTCGTGTCACGCTCGAATGTTAAGTATGGTCAGCTCACTGTTAGTTCCGATCACACTACAGCTGCGGTAATCGTGAATGAGAATGAGCCGCTATTGATCAATGATATGGCTCGTATGCTTGCCAGATTTGCTCCCACTGGTGACTATTACGAGCACAACGATTTCTCAATAAGGACAACAAACATGACGTCCGCAGAAAGTGCAAATGCTCATGCTCATTGTCAGCATTTACTTCTTGGTGGAAGTGAATCGTTGCCAATTCATAATGGGGTGTTGCGGCTCGGTAGGTGGCAGAGTATTTTCTTTGTGGAGTTAGATCATGCTCGACCAAGGAGCATCTATTTGCAGGCTTTCGGAGTCAAAGGGTCCGTTCAGGAGTGATTTTACTAGGAAATCACCCGATGGATAAATTTGCCAGGACTTTTGCCTTTGATGCTCCACTGCAGCGTGCAGAAAATATTCTTAATCATCCTGGCATCGATAAGATACTTCTTCGTTCGAATTTGATACGTGGTGGTTTCAAAATACTCCCAGAGGAAATACGAATAGCCACTACCTCCGTGGAAATTGAAGTTGGTAAATTTTCTAACAAGAAAATTCTTCTATCGAAAGTTACAGAAGCTATAGAATATTTCAATATGCCCGACGTTGTTGTTGGGAGGCTGTCCGAGGTTATATTGACGAGCGCTAATTTCCCGTCTCATAGATCGGTCTTGAAGATAGAATCTCAGCAGAACCTGAAGGATTTCGAACGATGGTTACACGACGCCCCAAATCTGAGATTTCCGGTCTTGATTAACTGCAATCTATTGACGTCTCGTTCGATCATCGACTCACTAGTGACATATTTGGTACCGGTGTTCGCAGATCAAGTTCAGGAAGTTGAGCACGCTCTGGAATTAAAATCATGGGGTGTAACGGGAATTGTCACTTCTCATATCACGGTCTTGAACGCAATTTAAAATAAGGTTGTCGATGTATAGCTCATTTCCAGACAAACAGCTTGCTGCATTAGAGAGACTGTCGGCTGAGACCGAATCGTTTTTAGACGGTGCCGCCGCTTTTGCCGAATTGATTCGTAGCAGAATATCAGCAGAAGGTGATGAGATCTCATTCCGAGATTACATGGATATGGTATTGAATCATCCGGAATTTGGGTATTACTCGAGGGCCACAGTCAGGTTCGACCGTGAGGGAGACTTCGTGACTAGTCCAGAGATCCATCCTATATACGGCGGGTTGTGGGGTAGACAGATCATTCAGTGTTGGGAATCTATGGGCAAACCGGAGTTATTGAATGTCGTCGAGATAGGAGGAGGCTCAGGCGCTTTTATAACTGCAGTGCTGTCTTGGATTCGTGCAAGTTCTGCAGATTGTTTTTCTTGTATAAATCTCGTTGTCGTTGATGGGTCAGATATGAGGCTTGAACAGCAGAAGCAGAAAATCGAAATGACTCACTCGGATATTCTGCAACAGATAGATTTTGTCCTTTTGGATCAGTGGTTGGTTCAGATGGGGAGTTTGAAAGATGCGATCCTGTTCTGTAACGAATTCTTCGATGCTCTCCCAGTACATTTAATCGAAAGAGATCCGGAACCAAGCTCCTCGTTACACGAACTGTTCGTGACGGTGGATGACAATGAAAATTTCCAATATACGAGGCAGCCACTCAGCAATTTAGAGCTTACTGGCCACCTCGAATCGCTTTATGAGATGGGTTTGGTGACTAACCAAGTACCTTTTCCTGGTACCCGTATCGAGATCAATTTAGAGGCTTGCAAAGTCATGTCTGCAATTAGCGAAATTATTGAGAATGGGTATATTTTTGTTAGTGATTACGGATATATCACGGAGGAGCTCTACGCGAGCTGGCGAACCACTGGAACTCTGATGGCGTTCAGAAAACAGAATGTTGAACCTGATCTGTTTCGATTGCCCGGCTTGACTGATATTACTGCCCACGTAGATTTCGGGTCTCTGTTGAAAGCCACGAAAGGTGGGTGGCATCAGCAAGGTTTGGTCTCTCAGGCTGAAACTATGCTTGGTCTCGGTCTGTACGAGATGGTGAATTCAGATACCTCATGGGCAAGGGCTAATCCGGAAAGATTTCTTATATTGCGACAGGCTGCGGAAAGACTGTGTGATCCGTCGGGACTTGGTCGGATACGAGTTTTGGTGCTAAGCAAATCTTCGTCGGAAGAAGATCTCATGTGCTTGAGTAAGGTATTGGCGTAGGAATCGTGGAATGCTAGAAGGTGAGGCCGCACCTCTTTTTTGTTTGACCTCGACCACTGGCGAATTTTGCTTGGAATCGAAGATTGACCAGGGATTAGTCCTCATTATTTTTTACACGAATGATTTCACTCCATCCTGCAAACGAGTGTTAGGTATTTTCACAGAGGAGTTTAGATGGCTGGAATCTATGGGCGTCGAGTTAGTGGGCATCTCAAAAGAAGGTATAGATTCTCATATAGAATTTGCGAGTCAATGCGACATCCCATTTCCGTTAGCATCGGATCCGGATTTATCGGTGATATCAGCATACGGTGTACTTAATGATGATGGGGTGGCAGCTCATCGTTCGATTTTTTGCGTGAGTAAGACGGGGACTATACTCCATTCGAATCGATTTTTTCAGTCCGGAAATGTGGATCAACTGATTGAACTGTTTCAGATTATTGAGGAGGCGTCGGCCAATGACTGACATGGATCTGTCTCCTGGGTACTACTCTTCTGTTGCTATCGATCATTTTCAAAACCCTAGGAATGTCGGCAAAATAGAGGGGGCGGACGCATCAGGGCAGGTTGTGAATCCGGTATGTGGAGATGAGTTGCAGTTATTTCTCAATATCGAAGATAGCAGCAATGAACAGAGAATAGCTCAAGTATCTTTTTTGGCTTCTGGCTGTCCCGCTACGATCGCCACTTCTTCAATGGCCACTCAGTTGTTGATAAACAAAAGTGTTTCAGATGCGCTTAAGTTGTCCAGAGAGGATTTTGCAGATGCTGTCGGGGGCCTACCAAAAAGTAAAACTCACTGTTCAGTACTTGCTGAAGCGGCCCTCAAGCAGGCGCTTGACAAGTGGCGAGCAAAATAATCATGCGTGTAGGCATTCTCATGGCTGCAGGGGCATCTTCTCGAATGGGCTCTTCAAAGCCATTACTGCCGTGGATGGGGACTTCCCTTATTCGCTGGGAATTAGAAACACTCCGGAATTGTGAAGTCGACGAAATAGTGGTTGTACTAGGGAGCAATCATATTCTTATATCTCAAGAAATCGAAGAATTCAATTGCTCCATTGTTGTAAATGAAAATTGGTCTGCGGGAAGAGCTACTTCGCTTGCTCTCGGGGCGCAGGAAGTAGTCTCCAAACATGATGCTTCGTTATCTTCCGAAGATGCGGTATTGATTCAGAACGTTGATCAACCGACGTCGGTGAGAATTGTCAGGCAATTGTTTGAAACGTTGGTGGGAAGCCGAGCAAATATCGTACAGCCTTTTTATTTTGATTCGGAAGGTCAAGAACATGGTGGTCATCCTGTAGTTGTCAGGGGTGATGTGGCTGCTGAACTTGTACGAGTGAATGAAGACACTGCTGGACTGCGTTCAGTAATGCAGCAAAATCAGGTCGAAAGAGTGTCGACAGATGATCAGGATATTGTGGGTCTGAACCTTAATACGCCTCAGTCAGTAGAGGTAGCTCGACAAATTTTCGGCGAAAGCAGAAATGTGGTGCAATAAAGTGACGCCTCGAGTATCCTCTTGTAGTAGGGCGCCTAGGCGAGAGGTATTCAGAAAAATATGATTTACGGTATGGGCGTAGTCAAAGGTATGTTACTGACCCTCAAACACGTGTTTCGCCCCGCTATAACCGTTAATTATCCCGAACAGCAGAGAGAAGTACCCGCGAGAGCACGCACTAATCTTCTATGGTTTGAGGAGCGATGCACTG
The DNA here is from genome assembly GCA_964606125.1 of uncultured Dehalococcoidaceae bacterium. Taxonomy (GTDB): domain Bacteria; phylum Chloroflexota; class Dehalococcoidia; order UBA2979; family UBA2979; genus UBA2979. The sequence goes on from CAZSFJ010000049.1 coordinate 5,332, forward strand.
GTTGTTCAACGTGCGCTCAAGCATGCCCCGACGGATGCATACTTGTCGAAACTTCTCCAAGAGAAGATGGCACTTTAAACATCGAACGTTATGAGATAGATTTTCGAATTTGTATGTACTGCGGGCTGTGTACCGAGGCATGTCCTTATCAGGCTATTCAGGCTGGTGGACGTTATAACGATGCGGTTTATATTTTCGAGAATATGTACAGAGATCGAAACGCCCTAACGAAAGAGGCTCAAGAATATCTGTCTGGGACTAATGGTGTGTATCCGAATGGCCAACAGCAAGACTCAGAGCCATTACTGACATCGATGCCAACTGCCCGTTCACGGATTAACGTGTCAGGACTAGGTGAATCTGCTGGTCCTCAGAGACTTCAGGGCCGTCATAACTCACCGATCCCAATCGCACCGAAAAATGAAGACTAGGTGGCAGTGTGGTTGAAATTTCGATAAACGGTAAGGCTGTAGAAGCAGAACCCGGACGGCGTCTGGTTGAGGTAATCAAAGAAGAAGGAATCACGATTACCAATCTTTGTTATATCGATGGCCTAGAACCCTACGCGGGCTGTCGAACTTGTATCATTGATATCGAAGGTGGACGTCCGTCTTCTCTACAACTTTCGTGTACGGCTCAAGTTACTGAAGGACAAGTTATACAAACTGACACCCCCGAAGTAAAGCAGGCACGTCAGTCAGTTATGTCAGTCATTCTGGCAAACCACCCTGACCGATGTTTGACTTGTCATCGACGAGTCCACTGTATGCCTGGGGATATTTGTCTGAGAGATGATGTAGTTACTCACCGCTGCCTGACGTGCAGCAAGAATTATAGATGCGAACTTCAGACTTCATGTGAGAACGTCGATCAGGGTGATTTCGCGGAGCCTTGGGTAGGAGAGAAACGTTCATATTATGAGACTCCTCCCCCTGAACCAGATCGAGGTAATCCGTTTTTAGAATTTGATCCGCAAATGTGTATCATTTGTACGCGTTGTGTTCGAGCGTGTGATGAATTGAGACACACTGGTGCGCTCACGCTTTCGGGTAAGGGACATTCAACGATGATCGCATTTGGTACAGGTACCCAAATACATGAAAGCGATTGTGATTTTTGTGGTGCTTGTATCGATGTTTGTCCGACCGCGACATTGATGGAAAAACCAAATAAATGGAACGGTCGAGCTGATGATTGGACAAGCGCGGTTTGTAATTCCTGTTCTGTGGGATGCACTCTTACGTATGGGACGAGCGATCAGGTAGGTTCCGAAAATGGACCAGTAATTGTTAGACCTGAAAGAATTAACCCTTTCTCGCGAGATCAGATTTGTGTTCGTGGCCGGTTTGGATATGACGCGATTGATAGCAGTAAGAGGCTCGAGAAATCTATGGTCAGGACCGAAGGTAACCTGCTCCCGGTTGGTGATTCGGAAGCTATTGCAGTGGCAGCATCACAAATCCAGAACGCTTTGAATCAATCCGGGCCGGATTCCATCGCGATGCTAGGATCCCCCCTGACAACTACTGAGGAAGCAATGTATTTCTCAAATATTGCTGATGCACTTGAGGTGAAGAACCTTGATTTTTCTCTGGGGGTCACCCATAGGGCTGTTCTCACAGCATTTGACGATGCTTTCGGTACTGCTGTAATCCCAACAGAACTCACCGATATCGAGGAGTCGAAAACTATCATATGTATTGGGACCGATCTTGAAGAGTCACACCAAGCAGTCTCACTCAGAATAAAAGGGATGGTAAGAAAATCTGGTTCTGATCTAGTGCTAATTTCACCTAAATGGAGTGAGTTGGATAATTTTGCTAAAGCTGTTATACGTTGTCTGCCCGGCGAAGAAGCTTATGTGGCAGACCAACTCGCGAAACGATTCGGGGTAGCACCCGGCGCTATCGACCAAGCAACTTGGGATAAAGCAGTCGCCTTGATATCTGACGCTAGGGATGAGACACGCTCGATCGTGGTGTTTGCGCCTAACGCGGTTGACCAAGAGTATGCCGGTGAACTGGCCGCATCAGCAAGTAATCTAGCTATTTCTTTGGCACCGGAGAGAGCTCATGAGTGTGTGATGTATTTACCTCCTGATGGAAACACAAACGGAATTCATGATGCTGGTGTCAGCCCGAGGGATGGCGGGCACAGCTTTAGTGAAATGATTCCTGCAATGTTAGACGGTGGGATAAAGTGTTTGGTAGTGCACGATGATAATCCACTAATTAATGGATTAGGCACAGATGATATCGATTTAGCGTTGAGAAATCTTGACTCACTGATTGTGATTGACTCAGTCCAATCCTCTTTGCTGGAGTACTCAACCGTAGCCATATCCGAAGCTGCCTTCTATCACCGCTCAGGTTCAATCACCACGGCCGATAGGAGAGTGCTCGTTAGTAATTCAATTGATTCAACAGTTGACAGCCAAAAGTCAGGACTGGCCATCTTGCGGCAAATTGCTGAAAGGCTCGGTATAAATGTCGATGATTCACCTTCTTTTGAATCGTTGTCGAATTACCCATCTCGCACGGAAGTGGCTACATCTAGAGGAACGGCGCGAGCAGTCGGAACCGGTGGGACATACAAGGCAACACCTGTCGAGGTTAGAGTGCCAACACGGTCTTCTGCAGAGGGTCTGAGGTTATTTACTTCCCGATCACTCTACACCTCATGGGAGGGAACTTCGACATCCTCCGAGGAAGCAGACAAACTTGATCGTGACGGGGTTGCTTGGATTAATCCCTTGGATGCTGTACGGGCAGGAATCAAAATTGGGGATTCCGTTGCGATTAGGAACAATGGTCATGAACTATCTGCCCCGGTGCGTTTAGATGATGGCGTCAACCCAGGTACTGTCTATGTACCTTCTTACTTTAAGTCTGCCGCAGTCATGTCCTTTTTTAGATACGGACCGAGTCAAGATGCTCCGGTGATTGAAATGAGTGCTGAGTAGTATTGTCGCTTCGGTATAAACGAGTTCAGGGGAATCTATGAAAGGGTCTGAGAAGTCCATATTGCCTCCTGATTACGTACCGACAGGTATGCATCTTGAATCACGAGACATACAGCTAGAAAATGGCATGCGGGTACTTCTAACACCGATGTCACAGACGAATTCAGTAGGCATCTCAGTGTTTGTTCGTGCTGGGTCACGTTATGAAAAGACTGATAGTGAGAGTGGCCTGTCTCATTTTTTGGAACACTTATGTTTCAAAGGTACTGGAGATCGACCAAATCCTATTGATATTTCAAGGGAATTAGATGAACTCGGTGGAGCTTTTAATGCCGTCACGGATCGAGAAATCACGATTTTCTATGGCAAGATGACGGCCGACAGAGCTTTACAGGGGCTCACTCTCTTGATTGATCTTCTGCGGAATTCTCTTCTCGAGGCGGACGAAATCGAACGGGAGAGAGGTGTGATTCTTGAAGAACTGGCCGCAATAGAGGATTCTCCACCGGAGTTAGTAGCGGTTAATCTCGAGGCATCGATTTGGCATGGACAACCGCATGGCAGGGAAATAGCGGGAACAGTTGAATCTGTTTCAAACATGGCACATCAGGACATTAAGAAATATTACCGTCGTCAATACGTGCCGAATTCGATAGTTATTTCAGTGGCTGGGGCCATCGATGTTGGTGCAACAGAGAATGTAGTGAGAGATCTCTGTGAAGATTGGGAGGCCGGTGCTCCGGACGAATATATTCCCCACCGATTCTCCGATGATGTATCTGCTGACGGTACATTTAGTCTCAGTGCCGAACAGCGATTTAGATTAATCAGTCGGGATACAGAACAGGCGCACCTCGCGATTGGCATGCCTGGTTTATCTTTGAAAGATACAAAGCGACACAGTCTCGAAATATTCTCAATTGTTTTGGGTGAGGGCATGTCTTCAAGGTTGTTTACTCGTCTTCGGGAAGAATTAGGTTTGTGCTATGACATACATTCGGGCCCAAGTTTTCTGAGCGACACTGGTATGTTTGGAATCTATTCTGGGGTGGATCCGCAAAATACATCGAGGGCTTTGGAAGAAATCGTTGCTGAGATTGACAGGACAATCCAGTCACTGGGTGAGTTCGAAATTGACCTTGCGAAGCGTATTGTTAATTCGCGACTCATACTACGTTTGGAAGATTCTCGAGCGGTTTCATCCTACGTCGGTTTGCAGGCGGTTCTTGGGCTTGAAATGCTTCAACCGGAGAGGCTTCTTGCTCGGATTGAAGCAGTATCGGTTTTGGATATACAGAGGACTGCAAACGAACTGGTTAACCCAGGCAAATTCCATTTGTCTTTAATCGGCCCGATGAATGGCTCAGAGCTGCTCAATCAGTTCGCCAGTTTCTAGATGCCAGTTACTAGGGTCAGCTAATATAGCCAAGTTTGGCCGCTCTGGATCAGGGGTAGCAATGATTGCCTGATCCGCCTGCAAAGTTAGGTCCATTACACGTTCTCTATGTACAAGATCGAGTTCGGATAGCACGTCATCAAGTAAGAGTACTGGCTTTTCACCGGTCTGTTTCTCGGACATATTGACTTCAGCTAACCTAAGACTCAGTGCGAGAGATCGCAACTGACCCCTCGACGCCGATACGGCCGCGTCCACTTTATTAAATTCAAATTTCAGGTCGTCGCGATGAGGT
>CAZSFJ010000050.1:0-9720 GCA_964606125.1 uncultured Dehalococcoidaceae bacterium
GCCAGCAGCAGGCGTGTACATTATGGTCCGCTGGAGGAACCAGCTTGCTGAGAAAGCTGGCTTAATTTTTGGGAGCGGAATCATATTTATAGTCTGCGCTTCTCTTTGGATGGTGGCCGTTGAACTTACGAATGTCGATAGCCGTCCTCTAATCCTAAATGATCCGAACAATAGCCCGATTAGTCTGGCTATTCTCTATAACGGGATTGAGAGAGTATTCCCTTCAGAAGTGACTATCTTTCTGCCGATTCCTGATGCACCGCGATACAGTGCTGCTCTTCAAGCGATATGGGCTCCTGCTTTTGGTGTAGGAGATGCGGGATTGTTCAGATTATTTTCGGGAGCGAACGGTCCATTATTGGGTTCCACACTTTGTTTTGGGCTTTTTGGTATTTTGTCGATATTAGTTGCGAAACGCTCGTTACTGAATGGTCCCGTCCTGTTCTGGATGACATGGTTTTTAACAGGACTCGTACTTTTTAGTTTTTCCAACAGAGCACCGGCACACTATATCGAATCTTTTGCGCCTGCCATCGCGATTATGAGTGGGTTAGGCATTGTTCGTGGCCTGGACTATTTCGGCGTTCTCAAAATACTGATTGCCCCATGTATATTTGTCTTTTTACTTCTTTATAATTTTGCAGTCACCACGGAGTATCCGGTGCTGCGAGAGATACTCGCATATTCTCTTGCCGGAGGCATAATCGTCTATATTCTGTTGGGTCTTCTCCGGACTATGACTAATCTCCAAATTGCCATGCCGATCCTTTCGGTATTCCTATTTTTTCCGTTACTGACGTCGGCGTGGATAGTGTCTTTTTCGCCTCGGGCTCAGATTACACAACCTAATCCAGTTATTTATGCCACCGAAGAATTTGCATGGGATGCTGGCTCTCTAAATCAGTCATGGAGACGTGTGCCGGCCGAGAAGTTTTTAGAGAAACTACCAGTTGATTCTTCTACAAAGTATAGATTTGGTATAGATGGAGTGAATAACGCCGGAGAGGCTATAGCCTTTACTGGCGAGCCGATACTTCCTATTTGGAACGAATACCGCCGGGAGTTGATGTTCCCACCTGATGTCCTCCGTGGATTTTTTGAGACTGGTCAATTGCAATACTTACTGTTGTCGCAAAGCCGAATAGCTCTTGGACTACTGGACGAAGTAAGGGATATAACTGGTGAATACTGTGAGTATGATGAGGTGCTATCTGCTGATTTTAAGTCATGGGTAGTTTTTGAATGTGGTCGTTAGTTTACTCTCGAGCTGATTAATTAGAGCCTCTGAGTCTCGGATCAAGCCTGTCACGAAGAGCATCTCCGAACATATTGAAGGACCATACAGTTGCGAAGATAAAAAGGCCAGGGAAGACTGCTAGATGAGGATATCTTGCTAATTCTTCTCTGGCGTCGTTGAGTTCGCGTCCCCAAGAGGGATGAGGTGGTTGTACACCGTATCCAAGAAACGACACCACTGATTCAAGAAGCACTGCTGCTCCCACAAAGAGCGACGCAGAAACAATCACGTACTGAAATAGATTAGGGAGTATATGTTGGGCCATAATCCTAGAATTACTGGCTCCGAGTGATATGGCTGCTTCGACGTAGGTTTCTTCCCTGAGTGCAAGCGCCACGCCTCTGACTGTCCGTGAACTCTGAAATCCAGTATCGATAGAGACACATAGAACGATCACAAGCATGCTGGAGGATAGTGGCCCGATTGCGGGTAAGCGAGGTTCAAACGAGACAACTGCGATAATGAGGAAAAGGATCGTTGGAATGGACTGAAACACTTCCACAAATCTTTGAAGTATTGCATCAGTCCAACCACCCATGAAAGCTGACAAAATACCAAGGAAAGTGGACAGGCCTTTACCAAGTAGTACTGCCCCAAACCCAATTAATACCGCTGTGCGCGCGCCGTATATTAATCGGGCATACACGTCTCTTCCGAGTCCATTCGTACCAAACCATGCGGTGCTATTAGGTGTCAGAAATCGGTCAGCAATATGGACACCAATTACGTGGTCGGATGACTGACTTGCGAGCGGTGTGAAAAGAGCTGGAACGGCTGCCATGAGGACAAAGATTACTATCACAAATAATCCAATAGCACCGAGAGGGTACTTGATTAGAAATTTGCCAAGACCCCGAGCAATTCTCAAGAATATTGGTGGCTCTACTGGAGTGTTCAATAAAGTCAACTGATCCGATGTTTGAGGGCTAGTCGTAGTCATATGTGTTCCTAATCGAGCAGGAATTCTCGGATTTCGTTGATTTCTCTATCACTGAACCCTAATTTTTTAAAGTAAGATTCGGCACCACCATAGTGCTCGTGTAAAAGTGCAAGGAAGTCGTCCATGTAACTTCTGGGAGTGAGCATACGTTCGATGGCTTCGTCTCGAGTACCGACAAGTTCTCTACCACTTTGAATTAGGTAATCGTACAATCGGCCAGCACTCTGGCTACTCAGTGCATAGTCTTCAGCGATATCGTCGTGACTTACTCCAAGGAGGTCCAATATCAGCGCAGCGGTCACTCCGGTGCGGTCCTTGCCAGCCGTACAATGTGCGAGAATCGGATAAGAGGAAGGATCCAGAAGTATTCTGATAACCTCACGCCAGACAGCTTCCCCCCTCTCAAGCAGAGCAAAGTATCTTGGCCCGGACTGGCCTACTCCATACGCGATATCGAGATCTTCGCTGTTTTCTTTCATTGCTCGAGTTGCATCGATGACAGACAGATGAAAACGATTTTCCACTATATCCGCGAGTGCACCACGGTCATCCTGTTCCTGCAGTTCATCCTGATGCCGCAGATCAATAATTGTGCGAATAGAGAATTGTTCCTGAAGTGTTGAGGCTTCGCTTTTGTCTATCAGATCTGGCGAGCCGCAGCGAAAAAGCAGATCGGGTTTAACCATCCGTCCAGTAGCACTGGTATAACCTCCAAAATCTCTGAAATTGAATGTGGTCTGAGTTTCTATGAGTCTTGGCATGAGTCCTCTTTCTACGTGATTACGGTTAGGTGCATTGTTTTCGGTTTAATGACCAGGGATCCTTCGGTTGGGATAGCAACATGTTACCTGAAATGACAGAAGGTAGGGCCGTAGAAAGTTAGCCCTACCTTCACAGCGCGACATGGAAAGCAAGTAGTGTTGGCTACTGATTTTACCCGCCGAGACTTAAGGTACGGTATCAGTAATTATCGTTCTAAGGAAGCAATGTTAGTAGAGAGTTCGTGGACTGGGATATGGCAGCGAATCACGTGGTCGGACGACTCGCCGGTTTGCTCAGGTGGCTCTTCAGTATCGCAAATCGCACCTATTTTTCGAGGGCATCGCTCGGCGAAGAAACAGCCCGAAAATTTCTCCCTCATTGTGGGTACTGCTCCATCAAGTCTTATGCGACTTGGGGAGGCCTCCGGATCAGGTTCAGGGGCAGCCGACAGCAGTGCTTCGGTATATGGATGCGACGGTGCAGCCAACACCATTTCCGCAGGACCCTGCTCGGCTACGTGTCCCGCGTACATCACCATGATCTCGTCCGACACATATCGAACTACACCAAGGTCATGAGAAATAAACACAAAGGTTGTTCCCTCGTCCTGTTGGTTTTGTAAAAGAAGGTTGAGCACCTGCGCCTGTACTGATACGTCTAGCGCCGAGACTGCTTCATCAGCAAGTATTACTTGCGGATTAGCAGCAAATGCCGCGGCAAGCGCCACCCGTTGTTGTTCTCCGCCAGAAAGTTCCTTAGGAATTCGTTCGATATAGTCGGGATTTAGTCCGACTGCTTCCAGAAGTCGGCGAGCTTCTGAGTATGCTTCGACATCATCCATCTCACTGAAAAGTTTGAGCGATCTCATGATTGCATGTTTGATGGGCAGCTTGGGATTAAGCGAGGCTGTAGGATTCTGGAAAACAATTCTCATGTCTGCTCTTTGGTCATGAGTTCTATTACCCACGTTTGGAGCAAGTTCATCATTATTCATCGTGATCTTCCCACTCGATTTGGGAGTCAGACCGATGAGCGCTCGAGCAGTTGTGGATTTTCCGGACCCACTTTCCCCAACAATCCCTAACGTCTTCGATCGCTTTACTTCAAAATTTGCGTCTACGACGGCACGAACAGAAGACTCTGTTCGTTCGCCAAAGAGTATATATTTTTTACCTGCTCTGGATTCATATCGGACATTTAAGTCCTCAGCAGTGAGAACAACTGAATCTATTTCTGCCTCCTGATCGCGTCGAGGTCGTAGCTCTCCCCAAATATCTCCTGAGACTTTTTCCGGGAAAAAGCATCGTACGGTTCGATCATTTTCCTCGAGGAATTGAGGAGCTGAAGCGTGACATTCAGTCGACGCAATTGGACAACGAGGAGCGAATAGACATTCGTTGCCTGCTTCAGACCTAGCCTCAAAGACAGAACCTGGAATCCGCTTTAGTCGTGGAGTGATTCCCTCCTCAGTTGGTGGTCGCGGAACACACGAGAGGAGGCCTGCCGTATACGGATGTTGTGGTTTTGCGAATATATCCGAGACTGACGACTCTTCAACGGTTTGTGATGCATACATTACTGTTACTCGGTCGGCAACTCGTGCTATTACACCGAGATTATGACTGACGAAGAGTATTCCAGCATTAACCCGCTCCTTCAAATCGACAACCAGGTCAAGTATTGTGGCCTCAGTCGTCACGTCTAATCCTGTTGTAGGCTCGTCCATAATTAAGAGGTCGGGTTCGCACGCCAAGGCCAGTGCGATTACAACTCTTTGTTGCATACCGCCAGACAGCTCATGAGGGAATCTTTCGCCAATAGTGTCTGGGGAGGCAAGCCCCACTGAATCAAAGAGTTCGACGGCTCGCTCGCGCACTTCGGCTTTATTTAAATCAAGGTGCGTTTTTAAGACCTCTTCCATCTGTGGCCCAATTTTCATTGTGGGATTCAAAGAGGTTTGAGGGTCCTGATACACCATTGCAATACGATTTCCGCGAAGCTTCTCGAGTTCAGATTCATCAATTCCTACAAGATTGTTTCCGTCGTAATTTATTTCACCATCGACCTGCACTATTCCAGGTAGATAGCCCATGATCGAATAGGCGACTGTCGATTTTCCGCAGCCTGATTCACCCACAAGCCCTACGACTTCACCGCGATTTACTGTCAATGATGCATCGCGAACTGCCCTCACAGTTCCACGTGGCGTGAAGAAGCTGACACCAAGATTTTTGATTTCTAATAGCGGAGTATTACTCTTATGTTGGTTGTTATGGTTGCTCATTCAGGTAACTCCGATGGTAGTTGTTGCGCGTCTCTAATTCCTTCGGTGAGCAGGTTGACTCCAACTACTAGTGACGCGACGGCTGCAGCTGGCGCTAATGGTACCCATGGAGCTCTCGTTAGGATGGATCGACTATCTGCGATCATCGCTCCCCAATCAGGTGATGGTGGCTCGACGCCCAGACCCAAGAAGCCTAACGATGAGGCGAGTAGGATCGCGTAGGAAAATCTCACTGAGCCTTCTACTGCCAGTACCGGTAGTGCATTGGGCAAGATCTCTCTAAAAATTATGTGAATCGCTGATTCTCCTCGCAGCCGCGCAGAATCGACATACTCCTGCACCTTGATCGAAAGTGTGGCTGAACGGAGAACTCTGGCGACTCTAGGGGAGTGAACTATGGCCATTGTAGCCACTACGAGTACGGGTTCTTTACTTGTGGCAAGTGCAGATGAAATGCCGTCAAGCCAGGCAAGAGAGTCAGATACGGAGAGCACGAGTAATGCCAGAAGCAAGGATGGGAATGACATTAGTCCATCAGCTACTCGCATAATCACTTCGTCTGATTTTCCTCCAATATAACCGCTGATCATTCCTATGGCAGTTCCGATTGCCACCCCAAGTATGGAGCCCACGCCAGAAATAACGATGATTGACTGTGCTCCAGACAGAAGTCTGCTGAAGACATCACGACCGAACTGATCGGTACCTAAGATGTGGGGGATTGTACCTGTTTCAGAGGTGGTGAAAGGGCTGGCATATTGCAGATCTGAGAAGTCAGTCGGGCTATACGGAGCTAGTAATCCACCAAAAGCGGCCAATCCTACATGAAGTAGGACAAGTGGGAGTCCTACTCTCCCGGCTGGTGTTCTAAACGCCGAGAATATTGGTCTGAATAAATCGACAATTTTGGCCACAGAAAAATTATTGTTTCCCTCCGACGGTACATGTGATGTGGTCATGAAGAAATCCTGATTCTTGGGTTAAGCCAGGCGTACGCGAGATCAGCTACAAGATTACTGATGGCGTATGTGGCGGCTACCAACAATGAAATTGCCTGCAAGAGTGGTAGGTCTCGTCGGTTGACGGCGTTGATCAGACTTAGACCCAGGCCAGGATAAGCGAACACACTTTCCACGATTATCAGTCCTCCAAGCATCCATCCGACATTTATCGAGATAACACTAATCGTGGGCAACATTGCGTTAGGGACGGCGTGCCTCCAGATGACTTGTCTCCGTGGGAGGCCTTTTAAAATGGCTGTTCTGACGTAGTTGGTTCCAAGCGCTTCGATGACATTAGCCCTGGTCATTCTCATGATGTAACCAAATAGTACAGCAGTCATTGTGACAATCGGCATGATCAATATTTCTGGTCGATCGAGGGGTGATGTGCCAGGCATTACTAGGCTGGACGAAGGTAGTACTTGGAGAGTGGAGGAAAAGATGACAATTAAAATAAATCCTGTGACGAATTCGGGTAATGAAATAGCGACCAGTGATAAGACACTAACCGTATGATCAGCATTCGATCCCTGACGGACTCCAGCCCAGACTCCAACCAAAATTGCACTAGGGACGGCTATAAGGAAAGCAGTAACCGCAAGCACGAGTGAATTCTGCAGTCTACTTCCGAGAACATCAGTGACAGGTCTGTCCTGTACTAGAGATTTGCCGAGATCCCCTTGCACCGCACCGAGTATCCAATCGGCATAGCGCTGCCATGCTGGTCGATCAAGCCCCATTTGTTCACGGAGTGTTTCCAGTGCTCCGGGAGTCCTGCTTTTACCTAGCACTGCTTCTGCAACGTCTCCCGGCAGAACCTCAGTTACACCGAAGATAGCCAAAGAAACAACGAACAAGGTCACGAAAATTAACGTAAAACGGACTATAAGGAAACGAATCATAATCTATGGTCGCCAAATTTATATTCTTAAATACAAATGCCCTAGAGAATATATATAGTCTCTAGGGCATTTGTAAGAATTGCTATTTAGGCTTCCTCAAACCAACCTCTCGATAGGAATGGCCATCGACTTGGGTGAGCCTCTATATTGCGGACATTAGTTCCTACTCCCATAAGAGTACTCGCGAATACAGGTATTACTCGGTAAGCCTGCTCAACTAGATGTTTCTGGATGGAGCTATATGTGGCTTTCCTGTCATCATCGCCCTCTCCTCGCGCACGTTCGATAAGCGCATCCAAGGCGTCGTCCTGGTGGAAAGTTTCATTCCAAGGTGCGTCACCGTGATACACGATACTAAGTGCAGCATCAGGGTTTCTTCCATTCCAGTTCACGGTCAACATTTGCACGTCTTCACGGTTTAGCCACCACTTGGACCAGTACTCATCTTCTGGCTTCTTATCAATAGTTACATTGAATCCCGCATCACGTGAGTATTCCTGGAAAGTAAGAGCGATCTCTTCGTGGTAGGTAGCGCCCATGGTTGTAACCGGTACATCAAGCCCATCAGCGTAACCAGCTGCAGCTAGGAGATCCCGAGCCTTTTGCAGGTCGTAACCTGGTATTGCTACTCCGGAATCATAATGTGGATCGTTTGGTGCAATTGGATGGTCATTTGCTACCGCACCCAATCCCTCAAGTACCTTGGACAAATTTTGCTCTCGGTTAGTTGCTGCCTGAACAGCTTGACGGACCCGAATGTCATTGAACGGAGCAATGAGAGTGTTCATCGCTAGTGTCATGTACGAGGCTGACGTGGCTTTTGACGCACGTGAATTAGGACTTGCATCGACCTCTGGTACTGAAGCTGCTGTGATCCTATTGACCTGATCTATCTGACCACCCTTGAGTGACTCAATTCGAGTTTCTGGCTCGGGAAGATAGAAAAATTGGATGTTATCGAAATAGGTGTTGCCAGAGTCCCAGTAATCTGTATTTCGTTCGAACGTGGTGGTTTCCCCTGGTACGTTACTCGTCATTTTGAAGGGACCGGAACCTACGTACTTACCAATTCCCCAGTTCGTCGGGTCATCATGCTGAGGAGCAATCTTTCCCTGATAAAATGACAATGTGTTCAACCAAAACGCGTTTGGTGCTTCAAGCGTCATTTTGACTGTATTATCGTCCACCACCTCGGTAGTTCCTGCAGCTAGTGAACCCAATTGGCCTGCTGGAGGCGCGTCCATCGCAAAAATTCGATCAAAGGTGAATTTTACGTCTTCAGCGGTTACGGATTCGCCGTCATGCCATTTATTGTTTTTACGTAGTTTGAATGTGTACTCTTGTTGGTCAGGTGTCTCCCATGATTCTGCAACACCACCAGTAATACTCAGGTCATGCTGCTTAACTACGAGATTTTCTCCAGCCTGCCAGCCGATTGCAGCTTCTGCATCACTAGTGAAGAATGCTGGGTCGGTAGTAGAAAGCTCAATATCAGGGGCTGAACGTAATGTTCCTCCCTTACTTCCATCTGTGCCACCAGAATCTCCATCTAGCACGTTACAACCCAGTAGTGACGCACCGGCTAAGCCTGCGCCACCAATTACAGCACCTCTTACGAGGCTCCGTCGTGAGATTAATCTTTTACTCCAGTATTTGCTCTTCAGCTGCTCGTCCATACATAACTCCTCAATCTACAATTTCGAACACACGAGGCAGCCCGCTCAAATTTTTTGAGCTAAAAACCTTACCCTTAAGTCAACATGGACAGTCGGGAACTGAGAGTGAAAGCAAATTATGCTCATCGCTCTCGTACAGCTTCACTGTCGGCTGTGTGGGCTACCTAACGCCTTGTACCGTACTAAATTTCGCTAGGTATGGCAAGTCGTGTTCGTTAATTTTGTTGATTTAGATAGTTGTGTATTGATATTCAGGTCAGACTTGATTTGGAGATCTTCAAAGTGTGGTCCTCCGCTAGGACTTAGCACAAATACGTGCTATTCATTAGCAATTACGTATTAGAGGGATGTTCCCTACATATTCGGCGGAGGTTCAAGATGTCTGGAAAATTCATTGTCGCAGTGCAAAAACCGAGACAAATTCAGCAGGGTGGGGGCTCACAATTTAATTTAGCTGACTCTTATGAGCTCGAACGTGAGGCATTGGATCCGATTGGGGCAGAGATTGTTGAAATAGACGCCGAAACCGATCGGGAATTCGTAGAGCTAGCTAAGGGTGCGGACGCAGTGATAGCAAGAGGTCGGCGAATCAGTGCGGAGATTGTGGCAGGACTAGAGAACTGCGTGATTATAGGAGTTGGCAGTGTCGGCACTGATACTGTGGACGTGCAGGCTGCCACAGAAGCCGGCATACCCGTAACCAATGTCCCTGACACATTTATTGAGGAAGTGGCAGATCATGCAATGACCTTATTGCTCGCGTCACACCGTCGTCTTTACGAGATGCGGGACATGATGCTGAGCGGAAGATTTTCAGAGGGACACCCATACTTAAGACAATTCCCTCGGCTGTACGGT
>CAZSFJ010000051.1:0-9672 GCA_964606125.1 uncultured Dehalococcoidaceae bacterium
AACCAGTGGCAAGTGCCTCGTTTTCTGAACCTTCCTGTCGCTTAACAACAGTGCCAGTCACCTGAACAACATATTCCGCCCTCACTTCGTTAGCGATCTCATAAGCCTCCTGATTTTCATCGGGATTGAACACAATTTGGATCATCCCAGAAGAATCTCTGAGGTCGATAAACAATAAATGACCGTGATCTCGCCTCCTATTCACCCAGCCTACGACCGTTACTCTCGATTCCGAGTGACGCTCATTTAGATTTCCACACTGATGAGTTCGAAAGGATGTTTCTTCCATAATTTGGCCTGCAAATTCTCCTACTTCTAGCTGACGTCAGGTTCCTTAACATCTAGAGTAATACCAGAGCTACTTTCAGGATTGGCGGAAATAGAAATTCGACCTCTAAGCCAGTCCAGTACTAGTTCACCTACCAGTTCTCTGCGCCAACCCTGCAACAGTTTCAAATCGGGCTCCTCAGCGTAATCGCTTGATAGATACCAGTGGATAAGCTTATCAATATCCTTCCGCGTTGCAACAAATCGGGCCGCTATTCCAGCCTTTTTACATTCGACACCTATGATCGCTGAGACGATTGAACTGAGAGCTGGAGCATGCTGCGTTTTCGACGAATATTGCTCCGTCAAACGCAATGGCTGTTCCTTACCTATATCAATTAACCCCAAGAGTTCTTCTGAGAATTTAGTAACTACAGACTTACTCATACCTCGTATTACCTCAAGATCTGAAGGTGTATCAGGCATCGCTCGGGCAATTTCAATCAATGTACGATCAGAAATTACTCGCGTTCGAGGGACATTCAATGTTCTCGCTCGCCGTTCCCTCCAGTCTGCTAAATATTTCAGTACGCCGAGTTCCTTCGGGCGAAGTGACTTCATTTTCTCCACTTTTAGATACATTTCTTCTGGAGCAGGTCGCTGTGACCATGACCGGGCATAGTGCTCACACTCGGACGCAACGAAAGATAGCCTATTCGTCTGTTGTAATCGCTCTTTAATCACTGCCCAACAGCTGGATAAATATCGAACATCATTCTGAGCGTAATGTAACTGGCGAGTTGCCAGTGGTCGCTGCTCCCAGTCAGAAAATTGGGATGCCTTACTTAATTTGGTGCCATGAATTTTTTCTACTAATGAAGCATAACCAATCTGGTCTTGATACCCCGCAAATGCTGCTGCAATCTGGGTATCAATTACATTCTGACCAACTGCTTCGTACGTATCCGCAAGTACCTGTAGATCTGCTTGGGCCGCGTGAATGATAGTTTCAATTTGTGGATCCGCGACCAAATCTGCTATTGGACCGATGTCCACCTCAAACGGGTCGATTATGACAATTGTGGGAGATTTCGGATGTCCCCATGCAACCTGCACTAACGCCAATTTGGGCGAATAATACCCTTCGGTTATGAACTCTAGGTCTAGTCCAAAAGAACTTGATGAACGGATACTTTCTACCACCCCCGCCAGCCGATCCGTATCGGCGATTAGCTCGACATTCTCGTTGCTCTGTTCATATGTGGGCACCGGTACAGGTTACTACAGGTGAAGAATTAAAGATCTTTTGTACCTGAGAGTTTTCCTGTTCATCTTGCTTAGAAATGGTTACACTACTTTCGGTTAGTTCAACAGGCAATGAAATTCAGAAAGAGGGTATTTTCATGAAGGCTGCAATCTATCATGCTGCGCACGAACAGTTGTCAATTGAGGACGTCGAGATCGATGAGCCACAAGGCTTCGAATTAATTGTCCGGACAGCAGCGTCCGGTGTGTGTCATTCTGATCTTCATTTCGTAGACGGGTTCTATTTTATGCCTGGGCCAGCAGTGTTAGGACACGAAGCAGCAGGAGTTGTGGAGTCAGTGGGACCATTGGTTACTGAGGTCAAGCCAGGGGACCATGTCATTGCATGCCTGTCAATTTATTGCGGGAAATGCGAACGATGCCTAGTTGGTGAGACTCATTTGTGTGGTAATAAACCGGTACGTGATCCTGACTCAAATCCTGGACTTCTATGGGAAGGCAAAGGAGTGCGGCAATTCGCCGGCCTCGGTTCGTACGCTGAAAAAATGCTCTTACACGAAAATGCAGTGGTGAAAATCGAAAAAGATATGCCGCTTCAACAGGCGGCCCTCATTGGATGTGGAGTCACCACTGGAGTCGGCGCGGCACTTAAGACTGCAAATGTCCAAGCTGGGTCAACTGTGGTCGTCTTCGGAGCTGGTGGTGTAGGCCTTTCAGCGATCCAAGGGGCACGAATCGCCGGTGCAAGGACCATTATCGCGGTGGACCGCATCGAGCATAAGTTGGCCACTGCCAGAGAACTGGGTGCCACACACAGTGTCGACGCATCGACTGAGGATGCTGTTCAGAAAGTTCAGGAACTCACGGGTGGAGGCGCAGACTACGCATTTGAATGTGTGGGACTGAAAGTGCTCGCCGAACAATGCTGGGCTGCAATCAGACCGGGCGGTACCGCAACCGTGGTCGGCATGATCCCGCAGGGTGAAATGGTCGAAATCCCCGGGCCTGAATTCCTTCGCGAAAAAAAGATTCAAGGATCAAGTATGGGTTCGAATCACTTTAAGGTAGACATGCCAGTCTATATTGATTTCTATAAAAGAGGCTTACTGCGACTCGACGAAATGATTACCCAAACAGCTCCTCTGAGTGAAGTCAATGACCGACTGAGAGCAATGCGTGACGGGGAAGTAGCTAGAAGCGTCCTAGTTTTCGATTAGTTTACTTTCAGGTATTCTAAGTCCATCAATTGATATTGGAGGATTAGGCTATCGATCTGTGCGAAATTCCAGACGATGGCTTTTACCCGTTTAGCATCAGGTAGCGCTAACAAGTTAAGGAGAAAACCATGGCATATCCAGAATACGAGAATTTATTAATCGACCGCGTAGGCAAAAATGACCAAATAGCAAGAATTACGCTTAATCGCCCCGAGAAAATGAACTCTCTTTCTCAGGAGCTGTTATTTGAATTCCGCGATGCATTGGAAAATTTAGAGCCGGATGATTCGGTTCGGGTCATTATTTTACGTGGTGCTGGACGAACCTTCTCCGCGGGTTATGACCTTACCCCGGCGAAGGGTACCGGCGCCGACGCCGTTGTACGAGAATTCCGGACTGTCGATGATGACGGAAGGCGGCTCTGGCAGGGTGTACGTGCAGGGATGCAGCGAATTACAAACATTCACATGTACTTTTGGAATTTACAGAAGATAACAATTGCACAAGTACATGGTTATGCGATCGCCGGTGGCTGTGAGCTTTCCATGATGGCAGATTTGGTGGTTTGCGCTGACGACTCACGATTTGGTCACCCTGGACTCCGATTCGCTGGGACTCGAACGTCGATGATATTGCCACTTCTCGTTCCAATGCGAAAGGCAAAGGAGCTCTTTTATACCGGTGATAATATATCTGGGGCAGAAGCAGCAGAAATTGGCATGGCAAATAAGGCAGTTCCTTTCGATCAACTCGAAGACGAGACCTTGGCCCTTGCTGAACGAGTTGCAAACCTGCCAGCGGATCACTTAGCACAACTCAAGATTCACATGAACCGTTTCCATGAAAATATGGGGATATACTCCAGTGTCCACTCGAGTACTGATCTTGATGCGGCCGGCACTTTCACGACCCAATCGTATGGATGGAGCGACAAATTTAAAGAGGGTGGCCTCAAGGAAGCCCTCGCATGGCGAGACGGCCCTTATCAGGATTATTCTGCAGCCCCAAGGAACTAAATTAGGCGTTGTAGCCGAGAAGCAACAGGCACATATAGTCTTATATCCACCTTAGAAACAACAAATACCCCTGAGGAGAATTGATTGTAACCAACGGTTACAGTCATCAAGCGACCGCTATTCGTAGGAGATCTATTGCCTACTCAAAGCCGGTTTAGTCGTTAAACAAGTACTTACTATACGAGCTGGGTTACGCTCTACAGCATTAAACCTATGGTTATGTAGTCCCGCGTAGACGCGGATCCAAAAGGTCTCGCATTGCATCACCCCAGAAGTTAAAGCCCATCACAGTGAGTCCAATCGTCAGACCTGGAGCCCATAGCATCCAAACTTGTCTTCTGAAATACTCTCTGGCTTCGCCCGCAAACATTTGTCCCCATGAAGGCTCACCTGCTGGTCCAAATCCGAGGAAGGACAATCCCGCTTCTGCAAGAATCGCGTTCGGAAGAGCAAGAGTACTACTCACAATAATTAGTGGTAATACATTTGGCAAAACGTGTTTACCCATCGCGCGAACAGCTCCAGCCCCATACGACTCCGCTGCCTCTACAAACGGCCGGCTTCTCACTTCCAACGCTGCTGACCTATAAATTCTGGTAACTCCCCACATCCTTGTGAAGGACAGTGTGACAACAATCGAAAAGATTTCGCTCACTTCGGCCTGGCGAGCTATCTGTGCCGCAATGATCAATAGCACCAGATCGGGTAATGCCAAGCCGGCCGTAACCATCATACTCATGAAAGCGTCGAATGTTTTACCAAGATATGCCCACATCACTCCTAAAACCGTGCCGAATATACCACTCAGAATTACCGTGCCCATCCCCACAAACAGCGATAAACGCGCCCCGTATATCAGTCGGGATGCAATGTCTCGCCCAACGTAGTCCGTACCAACCCAATGAGTTCCAGATGGTTCAGCGAACCTCTCAGCAAGTGATTGCTTATATGGATCTATTGGCGCTATCCACGGAGCAAATACGGCGATGATTAGGAAAAATAGAACAATTACACCACCAAAGAAACCGAGAGGACGTCTAACTGCAAACCGTGCAATCGCAGTTGCTTTCTGAATCACCCAGGGTCGATTATCCTCTGGTGCGAGATCGAAAAACTCTTCCTGCTCGGATACTGTAGATTCTTCCTGAGACATTCAGACCTGCCTAACTGTACTTGATTCGAGGATCGATCCACGCGTAGGACAAATCCACTAGGAAATTAGTGAACGAAATGATCAGTGCAAACACTAGGACCATACTTTGGATCACTGGGATGTCGAAATCACCGACAGCATCCACAATATACTTACCCATACCCGGAAGCGTGAAGAAACGTTCAAATATCACGTTACCCGCAATAACGATTGGTACCACCAATCCGAGCAGTGTAATGACCGGAATCATCGCATTTCGCATCGCATGTCTCACGATCACAGAAAACTCTTGAAGCCCCTTGGAACGGGCGGTTCGGATGAAGTCTTGCCGCAGTACTTCAAGCATAGTCGCCCTCATATATCGAACGAATACACTGCCGGGCGCAAGAGCGATCAAAAGTACTGGAAGCCACATCACGCTGAAATGTTGCAAAGGATCCACCCAGAAGTGTTCAAATCGTATATCTGGCGCCCATCTCCACCACCTTGATGCATACTCAACTATCAAGGTTGCAATCCAAAAGTTTGGGAAGGCACTAAGTGCGATTGCATATCCCCTAACAACATAGTCAGGAGCCGTATCTTGCTTAACCGCTGTCAGAGCACCAAGAGGCACAGCAACGAATGCCGCCACTACTATCGCGACCACACCCAGTTCTATCGAAACCGGAAGCCGCCACTTCAACTCATCCCAAATAGCGCGCTCACTTATCACCGAAGAGCCAAGATCACCTTGCAATAGCTGACCAAGCCAGAAACCGTATCGCTCGAGAATAGGCTTATCCAATCCAGCTCGAGCTAACGTCTGCTTAACCATCACTGGGTCAGCAAGTTGCTCTTCTGGTACTAGAAAATACGATATCGATTCCGTCCAGTCGTCCGGGTTAAATGAGCGATCCGAGATAAAAAACGGACCTATGACATGAAGCAAAAGGAAGATGATTACTGTAACCATCCAAATCGAAACTAATGTCAATAAGCCTCGCCGGATAATGTAGGTTGTCATCCCAAACACCCCCAAGGTTGACCCTATACCAGAGTCGAAAAAGTAATAATTATCTGTTGTTACTCACGAAGGCTCGACATAACCAAAGTTATGTCGAGCCTTCGCCTTAAAACCAAACTTGTTACGGACCGGTTTCCTAGCCCAGTAACTGCTTCCGCATTGGCTCATCGATCCAGACTTGAGAGAATCGCTGCTGCTCTTCGTACTCAAGGTGGTCACGACGCCAACCCCAGTTCTTAGTGAACGGCCAACTGAGCGCATAAGGCGCAACAGCGTAAGGCCAACCAGCAGGAATACATGGCATTCTTTCCACGTTGTCCACCTGCCACTGACGAATCATCGCCAACTGGGTCTCCTGATCCGTTTCACCACGAATCGCAAGAATTGCATCGTCAGAAGCAGTAGTACCTTCGATAGCATTAACCTCAACTGGGTTCGCGTAGTCGTTCTTGTGCTGGTTACCGCCTGGTGTAAAGGCAACATGCTGTCTTGTACCTTGCGAGTACAGGTCAGCAAACATTGTCTGAGACACGAACGGTAGTCCTCCTGCACCACCCTGCTTCGCGGCCCATATAACGCCGTCGAAGTCACCACTACCATAGTAGTAGTGAGGTAGGTAGTCAGTCTTATAGTCTGGGTGTTCAGCCGTAATCTTAAAGTGCCCGTCCTGCTCAAAGAAACCTTGGTAGGCCTCTCCGACTCTTGGGAACGTTGTACCGTACTCGGTAGTAGCGATCCAACGCATCGGCATCTCATACGGCATTTCCATACCTGCAGCCGACATCAGCTTTGCAGCTTCGTCTGGGTTACGGAAATACAATTGTCGTTGCGCGTCACTATACTGCTGAGCGTAATCCATGAATTCCTCAGCTTTTGGGTCCACCCAGTAATCATTGTATCCGGATGAAATACCCATACCGTGGATTCTCGCCTTGGTAGGCCAGCCCTTGTCACGGAATGCCGTTAAATCATAGAACGTGTCGTTAATGAGCTCTCTATCAATTAGCATAGAAAGTGCTTGTCGAGCTCTCTGGTCACGCCATATCGAACCAGGCCTTAGACCAAACGCAATACCCCAGTTACCTTTCTGAACTGGCTCTTGCCAAACATCAAGCTCAGGAATCTCTTCCTTAGTCGAGATAATGTCTTCCTGACGAGTCTGACTCCACCAAAGCTGGCCAGACTTGAACTGCGCTTGTCGCTGTGCGTACTCGTCAATAACTGGGTTATCAAAACCATCCATCTTTGGCTTGTTTATACCCCAGGCATTTGGATTTGCTCGCCAGTGCATCGCCACTGAGCGATCCCACTTGTCAAGCATCCAAGGACCAGTACCACGAATATCGTCTCGTGGATTATATTGTTCTGAAATAGCTTCTTGAGGCTGAATCATAAACCATCGCTGATAAGCGATTGCAGCCAGAATGTCACCAAAGGTGAACGCCATATCAATCTGAACAGTGTGATCATCAATTGCTGTCATATCCGTGATCGCAGCATCTTTACTACGTTCATGTGATAGGTCAGCGGCCGAGTTAGATAGTTCTTTGAATTTATTCCAAGACTGTACAACATCTTCGGCCACAAAGGGTCGACTCTCTGTTGGGGGACGAGGATCCCACTTAGCATCTTTTCTTAAGTTCAAAATAAGTTTCGTACTGTCAGCAAACTCCCAAGATTCGGCGAGCCCTCCTTGTACGTTACCTTTAGCAGTGTTGTCTCCTTCACCGGGCTCGAACTCAAGTAGAGTCTGGTAGGCCCAGCGAGAATAGTAAGCAGCCTTATATGAAGTGGCCTGAAGAGGGTCGACCTGCTCAGGCTCAGCCTGAGTAATACCCTTGAAAATACCACCAAGAGTCTGAGGCTCATGATATTGACGAGATGTCAATATTCCTGCTTCAGCTGCTGCTGCCTGTTGCTGTTGCAATGCCTGTGTTGCTGCAGCTGTAGCTGCACTAGACGAGGAACTAGAACCCGAGCTAGTTGCCGCGACTTCTTCTTCGTCTCCGCTTCCACAACCGATCAGCGCAGCGCCACCCAGACCGGCAAGTCCAAGCGCACCACCACGAACGACTGCTCGTCGAGAAAATCGTTTTCTCGACCAATAATTTCCAGCCATACAGAACCTCCAATATTAGATCCGGTATTATTCACCGGAATCCCTCGTTAGCGAGATTATGGGTTATAGACAGGTCTTTGTCAACCAGAATCCTAGCTGTTCAAAAATTAGATGGCAATTAGATGGCGGTTTAAAAATTGGCGAGTCCGTTAGAATATTGAGGATGACTACTATATCTATAAAAAATGAGGATATTCGGCCGTTGTTCCTCGCGGTTGTCTATACTTTGAGCCTGCCACGACAAACCATCGATCGAGAACGTCTTGTCAGTCTGCAGCAGCAGCTCCAGTCTGATTTCAGTAAAGCCACATGCACCCTGAATCTCGAACCAGAAGAAATATTACTTTTGGGAGGAGCACTCAATGGGGTGATCAATGAAATGAAACAGTTCGCTATCAGTGAGGGCAAGTCCATGGTCGAATCTTTCGCGACTTCCATGACAATATGCTTTCCAGACACCGACTCTGACCCGGGCCTTGCGATGGATTTAGTAGCACTTCCGTTTGGATTGAAAAACAGGTTCCATGAGTATCTAAGTGTGGCTCAGGCTGAGATCGATACAAGAACTCAGACAACAAACGAGGCATCAGAACCAAAAAACAAATGGTGGAAGATCTGGTGAAAAAACCCTGCGACTTCGTAGCCGGCTGACTTCTAGATCAGATAATCGATATAGAATTCTTGGCAGGGGCTTCAAAACATCGCGACATGAAGGCAGGTTCGACCCAGCTCCGGTTACAGGTATCTTGTGCTTTAGGAAAGAGGAAAGCTAGGGTACTAGCCGACTTTAGCTCGAGCTGCATCCTTGTCACTGAACCAAAGAGCATTTATTTCTGTATAGTGGGCCTCTTCGTCAGGCACATCGTCCTCAGCGTACACCGCCGAAACAGGGCAAGCAGGCTCACAAGCTCCACAGTCAATGCACTCCTCAGGGTCGATGTACAGAATCTTGTCAACGCCCTCTTCGAAGTGGATGCAGTCTACTGGGCACACGTCCACACAAGACTGGTCCATCGTGTCAATACAGGGTGTGGTAATCACATACGTCATACTTCACATACCTTCCAATTCTGCATCCCGCTCAGTGACAATAATGCTACTACCAGCCCACTTATGTCAACAGGTAAATTCTTTTATATATCAGACGCTGACAAGCCTTCAAGTATTGGAATATCATCATTCTCGATTACCGCACCACCTTCCCCTAGTGGCAGGGCAGTAAGCGCTACTTCTCCGTCCGATTTAAGGTGAACTCTGAGCGCATGCCCACCGTTGTGTCCACCCAGTCCTTCCGACGCTCCGCTGTAGGCGGCCACGGTGTCTCCTGCACTCACCCTTGTCATCTGCTCCCAATGTCCAAGCGCGACATAGTCACGACCAGAGGCCGCAAGTTCTTCCTCAAGAATATGAAATGAGTGATGAAGAAGCGCCTTAGGATGAATGAAATGACCATGCCCCACCGCCAAAGACCAAGCGTAGCTTCCTCGTTCAGGTATCCCCTCGAAAGGAGAAAAATCCATCAATGTCTCCGTATGAGCCCTGCCCCAAATTTCGAGATCCAGAGCTGGGAACTCCGCAGTCTCGCCATCCCGACCACGTAACAGTGTGACATTAGGACACGCATCAGC
>CAZSFJ010000052.1:0-9662 GCA_964606125.1 uncultured Dehalococcoidaceae bacterium
CGTTTGATCCGGAAGAAGTGATCGATCCAATAATTAAAGAATACGAAGGAGTACTCGATAGCCTGGCAGATAGCCTATTTAAGCAGGGGACTATTACTTCAACATATGAATCTCTTGAATTTGGTGAACGGGTTACCTCAATCTATGAAGAGAGTAAGCAAATACACAATCAGTTCTTTGATTTCTCACTTCCGCAAAAAGGAATCACCAAAGACACGCCTTTCTGGGCTGGGCCAGCTGTTTTTAATGCCTTGGTTAATCCAGACTTATTAGATATTGTTCAATCCATCGTGGGCACAGAAATCGCATCTAATCCCGTCCAACACGTCCGAGTGAAGGTCCCGGAAAGCAGAGCGCCACGAGACTCTGAGGGGAACGTCATATATGGCGCTACGCCCTGGCACCAAGATCTCGGCGTCGTGACAGAGGAGGCTGATCAAACTGATATGCTCACAGTCTGGTTCCCGCTTATGGACACTGATGAAGAAAACGGATGTCTGCAGGTGTTGCCCGGGAGTCACAATGGGGAAGTAATGACCCATTGTCCGGGTGCACAGGGAGTACAAATACCCGGAGTACTACTCGCTAGCGAAACTGCACGAGCCATCCCACTGAAAAAAGGCGACATACTACTCCTTAACAAGAAAACAATTCATAGCGCACTTCCAAACATAAGTTCCAGAATCCGTTGGTCCTTTGACCTAAGATATCAACCTGTCGGTCAACCTACCGGCAGAAATAATTTCCCTGAATTTGTCGCACGTAGCCGGTCAAATCCGTCAACCGAGTTAAGGGATGCTACAGAATGGGCCCACATGTGGGAAGCGACTCGAAATCGACTTGCGGAGGAGGAAGATCCCTCGTACAACCGCTGGGATCCTGAACACATCCTTTGTGCCTAGTCATCGAGATTCAATATTTCCACGGTCAGGGCCTTAAGCAGAGTAGTGATAATCTGCTCTAATGCTAATCGACCTACATACCCACACATCGCCATTGTCTTGGGACTCTTTTCTGGAACCGGATGAGTTGGTAGAACGCAGTAAGCAGTCAGGACTAGATGCAATCGTCCTTTCCGAACATGATGCTAGTTGGGATGCTGAGGAAGTAAAGGCTCTATCAAAACGACACAATTTCCTGGTGCTGGCTGGGATGGAAATAAATACTGAAGAAGGTCATATGCTCGTCTATGGCATGCACAAGTACGTGTTTGGTATGCACAGAGTGAGCGAGCTTGCTGGGCATGTACACGAATCGGACGGAATTATGTTTCAGGCGCATCCGTACAGACGGCAACATCCTTGGAATTGGGAGAGTGAAAAGGAATGGGTGAACGCATTTGAACGCTCAGAACGGAATGATGCCTTGAAATATGTCCATGGACTGGAAGTCCTGAACGGGAGGGGTAAAATCAATGAGAATCAATTCGCCCAAATCCTGCAAGAACACCTTGCGTTGCCAGGGACAGCTGGTACCGACTCCCATGCGGTGGAAGATATAGGAAAATGTGCCACCTACTTCGATGCCAATATTCGTTCTGAGGACGACCTGATCAATGCCCTTCGAAATGGTCGATATTGGCCTCTTGATGTAACCAAGGGTGAAGTCACGAAGAATGAAAAGTACTGGGAGATTCCTCAAGACCTCTCCAGAGAGTTTAGTGATTTAGCCCTGAAACGTTCTCTGCTTTCCACCGATCCGGAAGAACAAGCTGCAGAACGGGTCACGCTCGCTGAGGACAGTGTGAAAGTCATTCAATCGATCAGTAACATATAAGCTGCTTCCGAAATACCGAGTTCAATTTGCTTTTTTGTTAAATCAAGCCTTGACCCGAACCCCTCATCGGAATTAGGATGCGGTTGCAGACCATGTAGGGGGTACAAATGGCTGAATCAATAATCACGGATGAACTGAAATCCTTAATTGGTGTCGACGGCCCTGAAAGTGAAGCAGAAGTCACCACAACAGGTTGCCGGCTGTTTGCTCGTGCCGCTGGGCACACTGACCTAATATTCTACGATGAAGAGGTAGCTAAAGCTCGTGGATATAAATCAATTGTGGCGCCACCGGGCTTTTTAGGAACAACTGTGTACAAGCCGGCAGATGCAGAACGCGCAAGCGCCCCTCCAGGCGGACTAAATATCCCATATAAGCGGATACTCAATGGGGGTACAACTTACGAATACTACGATTCGATAGTTGCCGGAGATGTAATCACCTCGAGCAGTCATATCACCGAATTCCAAGAACGCGAGGGTTCGGTCGGACCTATGCTAATCACCTGGCGTGAAACAACTTTCCGAAGAAAATCGGATGGGAAAGTTGTAGCAAAAGGATCCTCAAATATGATCAATTACTAGCAGACAATAATTAATAATACTTTGCACAAGTTAGGAGACCGAAAATGAGTGAACAGGTATTTTGGGACGATATCAATGAAGGTGATTCCCTCCCGATCATCAGCCCAGATTGTAGTACGCAGCAACTAGTTGTGTGGGCGGGAGCCTCTGGTGACTTTTATCAGATTCACTACGATATCCCGTTTGCTAAAAACACCGGGCTGGACAATATAATTGTCCATGGTGCCTTAAAGCAGGCATTCCTAGGCAGATTATTACATGACTGGGTGGCACCAGATGGCCGGATCGAAAAATTTGGATGCTCCTACAGGGGAATGGACTACCCAGCAGAAGACATGTCTGTGAGTGGCACAGTCACCGCGAAATATACTGAAGGTGATAGACATCTTGTCGATGTCGAAGTCTGGACGGAGAATCCAGATGGAAGGAAAACAACACCCGGAACTGCCCGGGTCGCCCTCCCAGTCAGGTCATAAGATTTTATCTGATCTATAAAGAGAACTTAATCGAATGCGCTAAGAGGAGAGAAATATGGGAATATTAGATGGAAAGGTTGCGGTTGTTACCGGTTCAGGACGAGGAATCGGGCGCGGGATCGCTATGAAATTCGCTTCCGAAGGTGCCTCAGTCATTGTTAATGACCCTGGGGTAAACGTTGATGGAAGTGGCCATGATGCCGGGCCAGCCGATCAGGTTGTGGATGAGATCGCGGAAGCGGGAGGCACAGCCTCTGCCAACTACGACTCTGTCGCTGAGATGGCGGGCGGAGAAAATATGGTGAAGCAGGCTGTCGACACCTATGGGAAAATTGACATTCTAGTCAATACCGCGGGTATCCTCCGTGACCGGATGGTGTTCAACATGACGCAGGAAGAATGGGACGACGTCATCGCCGTACACCTCAAAGGACATTTTTCCACTATCAAACCGGCTTCAATTCTCATGCGGCAGCAAAGATATGGCCGAATAATAAATTTCTCCTCTAGCAGTGGAACAATCGGCAACACTGGGCAGTTCAACTATGGTGCTGCAAAATCGGGCATCGCTGGGCTTGGACGAGTGGTTGCCAAAGACCTCGGTCGATACGGGGTAACCTGTAACATCATCGCCCCCGGCGCGGGAACTCGTATGACGCAAACTGTGCCAGATTCGGCTCGTGAACTACGAGCAAGTTCCGGTATTCAGGGTGCTGGTTCGGCACAGCCCGTGCAAGAGAGCTCCTACGAAGGGTTGAGGGACCCGGAATTCGTAGCACCTATGGTCACCTACTTGTCGTCAGACGATGCTTGGGACATTAATGGTTGGGTGTTCAATGTGTCAGGAGGCTCGATCTCCGTTTCAAGATACCCAGTAGCTGAGCGAACAGTATTTAAACCTGGCCATTGGACACTTCCCGAACTTGATGACGCAGTGCAAAATGTACTCATGAAGAATGTGGAAAATCCAGCGCCGCCTCGAGATGACATTGAGGTCCCCGGCAGGGATATCGATCCTCGGAACTTAGGATAATCATTTGAATCGCTTAACCAGCGTTGAAAGGAAATAAATTATGACTTCAGCTTTAGAAGGTAGAAGCATTGTTGTTACAGGATCCGGTAGAGGTATCGGTGCGGAAGTAGCAAAACTGATTGGCTCTCAAGGAGCGAATGTGATCGTGAATGACCCTGGAGTAAACGTTGACGGTTCAGGGACTGATAGCGCCCCAGCAGAGCAAGTCGCTCAGGAAATCCGAGATGCAGGAGGCTCTGCCAGTGCAAATTTCGACTCAGTTGCAACTGCTGACGGCGGAGAGAGCATGATCACCCAGTGCGTCGATGAATTCGGTCGTATCGACGGTGTCGTACACGTGGCCGGCATCCTGCGCGACCGCATGGTGTTCAACATGACGGAAGAAGAGTGGGATGATGTAGTCGCAGTTCACCTCACAGGTCTGTTCAATGTCGTCAAACCTGCCTCTATATTGTTCCGACAACAAAGATTCGGACGCATCGTCGGATTCTCCTCCGGGTCTGGGATGAATGGGAATACTGGGCAAGCTAACTACGGTGCCGCTAAGGCAGGAATAACCGGGGGTATTCGTTGCGCTGCCCGAGACCTCGGTCGATATGGGGTCACCGCAAATGCAATCTGTCCGGGCGCAGCTACACGGATGACTGCAACAGTGCCTGATGCAGCAAGAAGCCTCAGGTCCAGTTCAGGAATTCAAGGGCAAGAGCGTGCCGAGAGTATCGTGAATCAATTACGTGACGCGTCCTATGTCGCACCCATGGTCGCTTATCTCCTCACAGATCAAGCATGGAACGTCAATGGGAAATGTTTCAATGTCTCGGGTGGACAGGTCTCCCTCTCTTCTGATGAGGTTCCTTACCGCTCAATCAACAAGGCTGGCATGTGGGAGCTTGATGAGCTTCAAGCTCTAGTACCTTCACAGCTTATGTCTGGTCTAAGAAACCCGGCGCCACCGCCAGCTGATCTTAGTGTCCCTGGCAGACCCGTTTGATCAAACTCTTTAGTTTTCGTCCTCAGATCACCACCTGAGGACGAAAAACTAAAGCAACTAACTTTAACTAGTCAGAGGAATCGTCCTGCCGAGGTACCTTTACCTCCATCCGATGATAAGTCTGACCACCTCTCACGACTTCGCCAACCTTCTGAAATCCGGCAGCTCTAAAAGCACCCTGAGCTCTGACATTCCATGACAATGTATGCAAATATATTTTGGAAAGTGCCAGCCTATTCTCCATGATGGTCAGCATTAGAGACATTATCTCTCGCCCGTATCCTCTTCCCCAAAACTTTTTATTGCCAATCGTAATTCCAACCTCAGCCTCACGACGTAAGGGGTCGTACCCGTAATACATCACATTTCCGATATGGCGCCCGGACTCACTGTCTTCAACAGCGAAAGTTTTTCTATAGATCGTACGCTCACGCAAATCCCGAGATACATTATCGCGAAAATTCTTCATCGTTCCCTGATAGGGGATAGCACCATCGAAGGCAGCTAGTTCTGGGTCCGATTTCCATGAAAAATCATTTTCGGCGTCATCAATACGTTTATCTCTAAGTCGTACAAGAGTCCCTTGTGCTAGAAACTGATCTTGAGATCGAACTGTTTTGTTCAACACGTCATCCTAAATTTCAATTCAACACCGTAGTCTATATTATCCGAATATTTCAACCGAGAATTTCGATCGCGGCAGCTAAGACTTCACGATGGTTATCATATGTTAATAATTTTTCAGCCTCAGCAATTGGGAACCAAGCAACCTCATCAAATTCTTCGTCATGATTGAGAAAGTTCCCGCCAATTTCTGTCATCAGATAAAAGTAGACGACTTTACGATACGAGTCATTGGCTTCCCTTGACCGCACGTCATATGTAATACTTGGTAAGGGCCTGCCTCCGATTCGCGCGACCAGGCCAGTTTCCTCTTTCACTTCTCGGACCGCAGCAGCTTCTCTCGTCTCGCCAGGCTCGACATGGCCTTTGGGCAGAACGAACAAATTGGTGGAGCCTTTTAGATGTCGCGAACAGAGAACTACTTCAATACAACCATTCTTGCTCCGCCAAACCACACCACCCGCTGCCTGAATTACTTCTTGCATAACTAGTGACTACCGCAGCTCTCAGAATTTCTCGTCTGACAATTCATTCCTGCCGAAAATACTATCAACATTCATCTGCAGAGCATTCAGAGCATTCTCGAGTGGTTCAGATATAGATGGGTCACGTCCATCCTGAAATATTCTTTCAAGTACTCGCTCTGCGTCAGCCGAACCTATTTCAGCCAGGGCGTTTATAGCCGCAATTCGTACTGAAAGCTCTCCATCCTCCTCCAGAAGCATGGTAAGAGGTTCGATAGCACCATCAGTAACCAATCCGCCTGAGGCTTCTGCGGCGGCTTCTCGCACATTCACATCCTCATCGTCAAAATGGAACACTAGAAGATCAAGCCAAGTCGGAGAAGCACTTCGTCCCATTGCACGGAGCGCTCCTAATCTGAGCTCATTTCCTCCAAGTTCATACTGCTCAGTAATCAGCTCTGAGATCAGCTCCCCGCTGAGGGCACCAAGTGACTCCAGTGCCCGACCTCTCACCGCGTCTCCAGTCTCTATATCCTCAATAGTCTGCCGCAGCGCGTTCACTAGTATCTCGCCGTTTTGGGTGGATAAGACACCAAGCTCCGCAGCCACTACCCAATGACCGAGAGCCTCAGCGAGTTCCACTTTGACCAAATCCGAAACTTCGTCACGTAACCGATCTAAAAACAGATGCAAAATCTCGGGTTGTTCTTCTTCGACTAAGCCGCGAATAGAAAAAATACGTACCGGAATATCTTTGTTCCTCAGCGTTGATAGAAAAATTGCCCTGAAATCGAGAGTTCGATCGTTTTGGGTCAATGTGACAAGGCTCTCCACAACAGCTCTCAGTCGTTCTATAGGGATCTCTTCCCAAAGCCGAAGAAGAGATTTCAACATCTCGACATTTGATTTTGACAATGCCTCAAGGAACGACGGCTGAAGATCAACTACATCACGTATATGAGTAACTATTTCATCAAACGAAACAGTATCGTCGGTATTATCCAAAATTGGTTCTAGCCCATATGCTTGGTCAGTTTCGTCATTATTAAATTCAAGTCTTCGCATACCCTAGATCATCTCTCAGCAGTACTTTGCTGCCGTGCTTTATGCAGTTTTTGTGGTCATCTATCCATAAGTGCATACATCGCCTCAACTGGTCTTTTACTTTGATCTAAGACAGCTGCAAGTTCTGCGCAGATCGGCATGTTTATATCTTTTTCGCTCGCCAATAAACGAGCAGATTTCAGTGCGTCAAGTCCTTCGACCGTTTCACCAATTTCCTCCAAAGCCGTCTGGGCAGAATGACCCGATCCTACTTTTTCACCGAATCTCCGGTTTCGGGAAAGGGGACTATAGGCTGTAGCCATGAGATCTCCCATCCCAGAAAGACCTTTGAATGTCAGGGGATCAGCACCGTATGCCTCACCCAATCTGCTGATCTCAGCCAGTCCTCTCACGATTAAGGCGGCTTTTGCATTATGTCCTACGTCGAGACTGTCGGCCATCCCCGCCGCAATTGCTATTACATTCTTCATCGCGCCACCATATTCGACACCAATTACATCATGCTCCCAGTACACCCTTAACAGCTTCGAATGAAAAGCTTCGATTAATTGATCCCGAACGGAAGGGGCCGATGCAATCACAGTCGCACCAGCGAGGCCATCAGCGAGTTCTCTAGACAGGTTGGGGCCACTTAGAACCGCAATCTCGTTATCAGGCAGGAATTCACTGATCAACTGGGACATCCTCTTATTTCCTGAAGCAGAAAATCCCTTAGTCGCTGACATCAAAATCGGGACATCACTGATGATATTTTTCACTCTTATCAGATTTTCCGTCATCGACCTAGATGGGACCGCAAAGCAAATTAGATCGGTTTCGAAAGCTTGCTCCGACGGAGCGACTAGCTCGACATTTTTATGTAGAGGAATCCCTGCAAGTCTGGAGTGTTCCATCTTGGTGCTGAGGCGGCTTGCCTCATCTCCCGATCGAGTAACTAATCGAACCTTCAACCCATTGCGAGCAAGTAGTAACGAAAGTGTCACTCCCCACGAAGTTACTCCAACCACGGATGCTTTTCTAATGACATCGCTCATATATACCTAATTCTGTGGTCGCAACGAGCCACCCTGTCCGACTTTTGGCTCTGTTCCAGATATTAGTCGCAGCAAATTCGGGAGATGTTTGTACTCGATTAGAGCGAACAAAACAGCAGCCAAGAGGATGTAAGAATCATGATAGGGGTCTCCAACCACAGAACCAAGATCCAAGCGATCCGATAGTGCCACAAGAGCTACGTAGCCCGCACCCGAAATAGTCCCCAGCATCGACATCAGAGAAACGTACCGAAATACTGCCAATACAAGAAACGAACAAACTAGAACGAGTAATGCGATGGGGGGGAATAAAGCTAAAAAAACACCGAAAGCTGTTGCCACTCCCTTTCCACCTCGAAAGCTCGTGAATAATGGCCATATATGGCCTATTACCGCACCAGAGCCGGTCAGGGCAATTGCCAGATCTGGGACTGCTAACTGCACAGCTAAAAGCACCGGTAATGCGCCCTTCAAAAGATCGGAAATTCCGACCAAGAGGGCCCATCTAAGCCCTAAAGTACGTAGGATATTGGTCGCGCCCGTTGAACCTGATCCATAGTCTCTGACGTCGCCCAACCCCTTCAATTTTCCGACAAGAATTCCCACAGGGATCGATCCAAATACATAACCTAGAAAGAGTAACAAAAGAGAGATTAGTGCTGGATTTAAGTCACTCATATTTCAGATTCCTCCTCAAAGCGGTCTGCAGAACGTCTCCGAAATATTAGACGAATTGCTGTACCCGTGTAGTCGAAATTTTCTCTGATTTGATTTTCAAGAAACCTCCTATAGGAAAAGTGCACTAGATCAGGATCATTCACGAAAAAGACGAATGTGGGCGGTGATATCTCTGCCTGAGTCACGTACATAACCTTGAGCCTCCTTGTGCCAGTCATAGGGGGCGCGTGGGGGGCGATCGCTGCACGTATTACTCGATTAATTTCCCCGGTACCGATCCGTTTCCGACGAACCATTGCGGCATTCACTGCAAGTTCTAACAAATCTTGAACACCTTCCCCGGTCTGCGCCGACACGAACATCACCGGTGCCCATGGGAGAAACCGATAACGGTGATCTAACGAGCGAACTAATTCTGCCCGATGGGATCTATCTTCAGCTAAGTCCCATTTATTAACCGCGATTATCATCCCTTTGAAATTTTCGTTTGCATACCCCGCAATATGGGTATCCTGAGCGGTTAGAATCTCTTCATAGTTCAAAAGAAGAACCACCACATCAGCTCGGTCCATGGATGCTTCAGCCCGTTGTACCGAATGTCGTTCCACTCCTCGTTCGACTCGACCACGCCTTCGAATTCCAGCGGTATCAACAATAAGCATCTTGTGTTCGGCAAAATCAAATCGCGTATCAATCGCATCTCTGGTGGTTCCGGGAATGGAAGACACGATAACTCTATCCTCACCGATTATCGCATTAGTCAAAGATGATTTACCCACGTTTGGTCTGCCGACGATCGCAAGTCTCACGAGTGGTTGATCGACGAAGGAATTTTCGTCGATTGTCTCGGGTTCTGCGTCTGGAGGGATTATCTCTAATACTTCATCTAGAAGATCACCGCCTCCCTTCCCATGTAATGCCGAGATTTTTATTGGTG
>CAZSFJ010000053.1:0-9530 GCA_964606125.1 uncultured Dehalococcoidaceae bacterium
ATTTTAGGATTTTCTTATTTTCTTCCCGTAAATTCATTAGAGACAGTTGGGGGGAAGCTAATGAGCCTGATCCCTTCCTTTCAGCATTAGCTTCGCCTCAACTCTCAAAAGACTGCAAACCTTAGAACATATGTATTCGGATTGACTGCGGTCCTGACTGTGTTTGACTGCAAAGCGGTGTTGCTGGGAGCGTTGTAGTCTATAGCCAACAAACAGCCCGACCTACGCGTTTGGCCAGAGAACGGAGATGGCGTTGAAGAACTCGGCTTTTGTGATAGGCATCGTGACCTGGGCGCTGCTGACAGCATGCAACGGAGATAGCGACGGCACCGCCGCCCAGGATACCGGCAGTGCCGAAGACGGAAGCACCACCATGGACGGAGGGGCTGAGAGTGTACATATTCTCTCTGCATTTTTTGGACTAGACAACGGTGTCCCAGGTCGGTCGTTCAGATGTGGATTGTCCGGTCTCCAGGATGGAATGCCGATTGTGCTTGATCGGCGAATCCCCTTACCAGCACTGCTTGATCCTTCCGTGTTTGTCGTGCATCGCGCCTCCGGAGCAGAAAGCCCAGTTGCCTGCGCCACGCTAGCGCCTGCGGACGAGGCGGAAGAGCGAAGGACCATCCTTCTCGTTGGGGAGTTTGCCAGTGATGGTGATCCGCCTGTTGGAGTCGAGATCGTTGGCACACTGTTGACTGACGATGGTGTTGATGCGAAAGGGGCCCTGGTCGAAACGGTGGTTCCTCTCGCCGCTGGTCCTTCTATCGTATTGGCGGAGCACTACCTCATCTCCGAGCTCCCGACGGGGGGCACAGATGAATGCCCTGCCGATACAGATCACATCATCAAAACCACTTGGGAAGGGGGCGTCTCAGGCCCTGGGGGAGCAGACCTCGACGAGTCGCACCGTCTTGGGACCACGGTGGAGTATGCAAGCGGCGAGGTTCGGGTTGCGACGCTGCTTGCGGACGCATTCGACAACGACAATCACGTGGAGTTTTGTATGACTGCACCGGGCGAACCCGTCGCCATCACCGCCGGTTCCGGTCTCTATGAGGACCCGAACGGTGACCTGAATGTGTTGCATACTCAGGTCGTCAGTAAAGCCCACGAATTGACGCCATAGAGGTCTCTGATCAAAGAAAAATTCTTCGTGGCTGCCCGCTGCCTTTAAAGGTGGGGGAATCGCTGTGGATACTTAGTGAGATCCCTGGTCTTGAGGGGTGGGAGGTCAAAAAGAGACACCCCCCGTCGGGTATGAGGGAGGGGTGCTCGGCTACAAAAGCTGCTCTATTTTGCGTCTCTTCTGCGCTTAGCTTTGGCTCTGCAACCCTATTCCTCATGGCCTTTAGTCTGTCATTACGGCTTCATTCCATTGCTTTGCGAAAAGTGTTCAAGTCGAAATAGTCTCGCCAGACCTTAATTTTTCCGTCTTCCATCTCAAATACGCCCGTGCAAGGGAGATCAACTTTCTTGTCACCGATTTCGGTACGATCCACGCGCTCGGCAATGACCAAGTTGTCATTTGAAGCGATAGTCACGAGGTCCCAGCTGGTTTTGGTCCAGCGTTCACATATCCCTGTTATTTGAGCTCGAACCTGCTCTTTCCCGACGGTGGGGGATGTAGGTATATTGTGGTAAATACCATCTTCCGTGAAGTATTCAGTAAGCTCGTTCGGATCGAGATTAGACCAAGCCGCCAGAAATCGTTTGATTATTTCCTCATTTGCATTCGTCATTGGCACGGCCCCTCAATTCATTGTTAAATCTTAAAAAACGTCAGATGAGTGCTTCATCTTTTGCATCTCGCCACACTGATTCGCAAGTTTTGCTACGCTTTTCGGTCCTTCAAGCTCGGCTATATAACATCGGGTCGGTCTTTGTCCGTATGGACATATAGCAATGCCACAAAAAAAGCGATCGTCCGTTTGGGCCAATCGATCAATGCATGGATCGCAGATATCTTGCTTCGTTATATCAGGTGGAGAATAGGCAGCCATAATTTTTCCACACCCAAGACATATAACTTTCATCTCTGCGCTCTTTCTGTTTTCCAACAATATTGTCTCATCTTTTATCCGAACCAGATCTGTGCTCCAGCGTAGAAGTACTATCCACCGTAATTTAAACCAAGTTCCTTCAAGGTTAATATATCTGGGTTATCGGAGTTCAGACCAACATCAATAACTTCAGCAACTACAACGGCGTGGTCACCTGTGGCATTAATTTCTACCACAGTTAACTCGGCCCACGCAGGCACATCGTCGAGGACAATCGCTCCGTTGCCAGTTCTCGAAAAAGGAATCCTCTTATCTTTTGTTACGAATTCCGAACCATCAGTCTCTGCACTTCCGAAAAATGCAAAAGCGAGATCGCCCTGTCCTGATTCAAGAAAACTGAGTCCGATTTTTGCTCCGTTCGATATTGCTTCAAATGTGGCGGAATCTTTCTTTACCCCGATCGCAACCAGCGGTGGATCGAACGCCATTTGTGACACCCAATTTACTGTACCTGAGCCAATCGAATTTCCATCATCTGCTGTTAGAACATACAGCCCATATGGGATCATGCGTAGGGTGGTTTTTTTCTTGTCAGCGTCCATATTCGTACTCCCAATGAGCTACTTCGTGTGCGCTTAGCACGCGCTTCGTTTCCAATGTCAGTGTGGAAACTATAAACCTCTAGCAGGATTTTGGCATAACTTCGTGAACTGCAAACTTAATCAACACTGAAACGGGTTAAAAGAGAGCCAAATAACCCTAGTATGTGCGGCTATGGCCTCGCGTGTAAACGAGATGGGATTCCCGGTGGGGTCACCAGTTCGGCAGAAATACCCCCGTATATACCTGGTATCTGCGGATAGATATCGATTTTCCATAATTGACCGTTTTGGGTGTATTCAAGATCCCGAAAATAAAAAAGAAACAGGAGAAGTTTCTGCAACTAGAACTTATATGGTTGTAACGGACTTACTCGTTACGAACTAAACGAAAGTATTCGGGGTATTGTTTAGTTTCTCTCGTTTCATTCGTTGCTTTTCTAATCGGGCGTAGCGTTGGTCTCGCCTCTTTGGGTGGTTCATTCTGAAGTACCGAAGACTGTGCCAGTTCACTGGTATGCCGCGCATGATTAGATCCCAACTGAATTTTAGAGATTGCCCCGTCATCGATCTTTTTATTCGCCCTCTGGTACTGCGCCACTGTCCGAGTTGGTTGTACTTCCTGCGCTTCCTGTAAGACCAGGTATTCGGCACTATGCCCTGATATCTCGCTACTGGTGATTTGAGCGCGACTTCTTTCTTCTGTTCGAGAATCTTTATTGCAGCCCAGAATTCTACCCAGTGAATGTCGCAGTACTTACAGATCGCCTTCTCTGTTGCCAGTCCTCTGCGGAGTGCTGCTCGTACATCCTCTATCACCTCTGCCGATACTAGGTAGTTATTCCGAACTTTCCCTCTGTCTAAATTCAGTGCCACTATCTTCTCCCTGCGATCCTCTGCAAGAGATCACCCGTGCTCTCTGGCTCTGCTGCCTGCTCTTTGATCCACTTATTCAGCAACCAGATTGCTGCCTTGGTGTCGCCTCCTTCGGCGGCGGCTCTCACCAGTCCGCGTAATACGTCCTCGAAGTGTTGGTCACCGAGGGCACTGAACCACTCAGCAAAGCGGACACCACTGCGTAGGGGCGCATCAGACCCGCGCACCAGCGCACCACTGCGATCGCGAAGGACTGGCCTGAAGTGTCCAGTGCTGATCTTGATCTCCCCTTCCTCGATTTTCTCTACTAATTGCTTGTGGCTGTACCCGCCGTAATCCCTAGTCGGGTCAAGCTGCTCTATTAGTTGTTGCCTATCCATACCCATACCTCTTCCAGTCTGCCTTTCGTCACGCCTTCTTTTCGTCTCATATACCTTCTTATTGCGCCTGCTCCTTCCAACTTCTCGCCCATGGTCTCTATTTCGGCCTTGAGTTTGTTTCCCCTGAATACCTGCGCATTGATCTGGGTGCGCGATAGCTCGCCCTCGTCTTCCAAGAGGTCCGCGAGTTTTTGTGTTGAGTAATCCCAGCGACGGTTTCGGAACACATACGCCAGCGTGTCGGTGGAATATTGATCCCAGCGGATTGCTGCCTTGAGGTGTTCCACTTCCACAATCGCCCGTGTATCGAATTTGGTGGGCCTTGGCCCTTCTCGTAATGTTTCGCCGACTGTTACGTGCAGATCGGGGAGATCTGCTTGCTGTGCTTCATCCAGTAGCGCCAATACCAGGGCGATCCGTGCGACTCGGGTTTCATGTCCTGCCGATGCTTTACTTATAAATGACTCATCATCCGACTGGATGGACCTGCGCCACTCTTTCCAGAAGGCCCACGACTCGTCTGTGAGGGTCACGGCCTCATGCCTTTGGGCGTACTCTATCGAAAGCTGGAACCTATCCACCAGATCCTCCGTGATGTTCGGAGGTATAAGGTGATTCACCTCTTTTGTAGATTCGGAATAGACCCACCCCCAGCGACGAAAGAAACCGTTGCTGCCCCAGATGGCTCGTAACTGTTCGTTCAACTCGTCGGGTGTGATGTGGGTTAGGAACGAAATATTGGCTTGGTCGACCCTCTGCACTTCCCGCGCTCTGTTTACCTGTAGGCTCTCTCTGTCGTAGGCCTGCCGCATGACGCTGTCCACGTTGCTGCTGTCTCGGGTCATGGCATCGAAGAGTGCCTTGAATTCCTGAATGACAAACAGCCTGTCAGTATCTCCGTGCGCCACGAGATTAATAATCCCCTGCCCTGAATCGACACTGGTACTCCGTGAGTTGGCCCAGTCCTCGTTCATGTTGAGATTGCGGGCGATCTTCTTGAGGAAATTTTCCTCGATAACTTCCCAGCTGGTCCCTTTGCGGCCTGAATTCTGAGGTCCAACTATGCAAGTGAAGAGGTTCGGTGTGGCTCGGAGAGGCTGCGGTATGTGCGGCTTAACGCCAAGTATCGGACAGATGCCCGTCAGCAGCGTCATAAACATGGCTTCTCGGGTTGCCTCTGTGTGATCGTCGAGACGGTTCACAGCTTCGCCAATGAGTCCGTGGTAGAACTCATCCTCAACAGGCAGGGGTTTCTTTTTCTTATATAGAGGTGCTTCGAACTGGATGGCCTCGGCCTTCTCGTGCTTGGTCTTGCGACCGAGCGCCTCCTGCACGAGATCCAATGACTTCCACTTGTAATCGTCTGCATCCCATTTAGGCTCTCCCTCTGGTGGATGTTCCACCGATGCGAACTCGGCTTGTGGGAATAGTGCGGTGAGTGCTCGCTGCAAGTTCTCCATTGCTTTGCGCCCAGCTTCATCGTTGTCCCCAAAGAGCACGTGTGTTTCTGCTGTGTTCAGGGTTTCGAGAATCTCCACGTCTGGTATGACCTGACCATGTAAGCCCAATGCCAGGGCATTGAAGTCTTTTGGTATCGCCTGATTCATTGCGTCGGCTGCCTTCTCCCCCTCTACCCAGATAACGGTGGTGATCCCTGCGGAGAGTACGTTTTGGTATTTCGGCCTGAGCTCGCTGACAGTGAGACCAAGCTGACTCAGCGGTGGGTCGTAAAAGATATTCTTGTCCGCGTACGTTTTGGTGACGGGATCGATAAAATCCTGTCGCCACTTCATCACGCGCTTCCCTTTCTGGGTGATGTCATAAATTAGGTAGGGTTCGCCCCTTGGTATTAGTCCGTTTGTTTCGTTCATAATGGCTCCTAAACGAGATGATTCTGGCCGCACTCACACGACCCAAGTACTAAATAGTGGAGGTAGCCCCCACCCTCTTTTGCTCTGCCTCCCTGTTCTTCTCGGGTGCACACTGCGTAATCGCCGCTTGTGTAGCCCCAACATCTGATGCCGCGGCCTCGCCGTAAGTTCACGTGGCCTTTGCAAACAGGACATGGGGTGGAGGGCGTATGTCGATAGCTACCGATCATTGCGCACCTCGTTTCTGGTATAATGGGTGGAATGGCTAAGTCCTCTGTATCCGCAGGGGGCTTTTTTTATTGGCTGCATCATTACTCCACTTCTGTTTCAGGGTTGTCCGCATATCCTTCGCTGATGAGTTTCAGCAGATCGTCACGCTGGACAAGCCACGACCGAGTGCCTGGTATTCGACTGGCGGGGAGTATGCCTGTCTCTCGGAGTTTGTAAATAGTCCCTCTGGACATTCCGAGCATTCGCCCGACTTCCTGTAGGTTCAGTAATGGCTTCTCCCACAGCTTGTCCCATTCGGTATTAGGGGTTGCAACTTTATTCACGGATATTCCTTCCTGTACTCCGATGGGCCACGCACTTCGTGGTCGACATCTGATGTACTTAGTTGACTACCAATATGCTACGATTTCTGATATCATCATGTCAAGAGAGCTGATGGTGTTAGTTCTCTACCGATGAACAGAAGGAGTAAAACGATGGGACAGAAAAACAGAGGCGCAGGGGAATTTGCAGTATTTAAGCGAGGTAACAGTTACGTAGCCCGCTACCGCCTACCTATAAGTGCGGACGGAAAAAGACGGAGAAAGTCATTTACTGCGCCCACCAGAAAAGAAGCGATTGCCCAGGCTTCCGCATTCAGGGACAAAGTAGAAAAGGGTTTGCATCTGGACAAGGCTGCTACATCCTTCGGGGAATATGTGGCCGAGTGGCTGGAGTCGGAGGCTGAACGAAAGTCGTACCGGCCGAACACGGTGAAATCTTACAGCACGATCGTTAAGGCAATCGTTGGCGAAATCGGAACCATCAAAATGGAAGATTTGACTTCCTACCACATTGACAGGGGCCTGTACTCGACGAAGGCTGGGAGCGTAGCCCCGTCTGCTCGCTGGAAGCTTTTGAAGATGATTTGCAAACATGCGTACAAAAGAAAAGTAATAGACAGCAATCCTCTTGATTTCATGGATGCACCGAAGGCAACGCCAGCAAAGGAGACTCGCTGCCTCAGTGCTGCGGAACTGTCTTTGCTGATTAACACCGCCGAACGTCTGGGAATTCTTGCTAGCGAGATCAAAACATTAGCTGGCACGGGAGTGAGAATAGGCGAGCTTCGGGCGCTGAAATGGGATGATCTGGACCCAGAGATTCCAGCAATCCAAGTATCAAAAACCGCGTACGAAATTAAAGGTACTGCTCACATTGGCCCCACGAAGACGAAGAACGGTAACCGAAGTGTCGAAATATCAGAGCCACTACTTCGGGAACTTGAAGCACACCGTGCCCGACAGGAGGCCCAAGCAATCCTTTCGCCGATCGTGCGCGTCGGGAGGCTCGGGTACATGGATCGTTCCGATGAAAACCTGATGTTCCCGAATGCTGTCGGCCGCATTTACGGTTCGACAGACTTCAACAGACAGCTT
Organism: uncultured Dehalococcoidaceae bacterium; assembly: GCA_964606125.1. Lineage (GTDB taxonomy): Bacteria > Chloroflexota > Dehalococcoidia > UBA2979 > UBA2979 > UBA2979. The sequence goes on from CAZSFJ010000053.1 coordinate 7,379, forward strand.
GCAAAAGTCGCCAAGGCTTCGGGAATCGATGATCCAAAATCGATAACCCCACACGTTTTCAGACACACCCACTGCACATTGGCACTGAAAGCAGGTATGGACTTGTTCCATCTGTCTAGGCGCGTCGGCCACTCGTCGATCGTGATCACGGCCAATATCTACGGCCACGTAAGTTTGCACTCTCAGGCCAAAGGAGCGACCGTGATAGATTCTTTGTTGGAGAGTACCGATGGCTAACGTTGTTGTTTCTGATAACTTCTTCAACTTAGTTCCTCGTGACCCAGTGATAGTTTCGAGGGAGAGGGTGAAGTACCTGACCTTCGATCCTGTCCTTGATGGCGAGAAGCGTAACAAAGGCAAGAAGCAAAAGACGGCCCTAATGGATGGCAGAGGCTCCGCGGTGTTTAATCCGTACGAACTGACCCGCTGGGATTTCCACCGTGGCCTCGTTCGTGACTACCGCAAAGTAAAGGATGGATCACCTCGGGAGTTCGATGCCTGGGCGATCACTCTCGCGGAATGTGTTGGCGACTTGTTTACTGCGTATCCCGCTGATCTACTTTTGAGGGGTTTGGTCGGAACACCAATTAGTAATTGGCGATCTGAGCTACAAGCACTTGATGATGCAGTTGCACTCATAGACTCACGGAAGGGCAAGAAGCTCACTGAGAAGCGCGTGGTGACCGAGAATGAGGTTAAGAGGACCCTGCCCTCTACATTGAGTCGCAAGCTGGAGGAGTTCACCAAGCCCGACTTGGATTTCAAATATCAGAAAAGATCAGGTGACGCTTCTCCTGTCGCACTGGCTCCAAAGAATCTGCTTGGATTCTGTTGGTTGATGATAGCTCGGGAAGTGGAAAACTCCGTTTCTTACGTACCATGCAGAGGGTTTGGCATACCTCACAAAGACCCACATTCAGGACTCCAAGTAAGCGGCTGTGGCCGCTGGGTTCCCACACTGAATCCGAAGAACAATCCCAACACTGTGTGCTCGAAAAACTGTAGTGCTCGGGCTGATCGCCTAGCAAAAAAGAAGGCTAAAGGTACGAAAAAATAAGGCTTTTTGTGGGGCTTTGGCCCCATATTGGCCCCATTCAGGGCACTTACCACCACACTGAGAAGCGCAATCCCTTGCCATTACTAGGGTTTAGATCAATATCCGTGGACATAACAGGATAATAAGCGGGAATCCCATAGGATGGAATCTTCTATGTTGGGCCACTACTATAAGATTCAATTATGCCGGATTTCAATGTGACCAAACCGACTTCTACTTACGCAATCGAATGTAGATTTCTTCGCCGGACCATTGACAAGGAACGACCAGATCCATACGCGATGATCTGCACCCATATCGTACGGGATGGGAAGGACTGTGTAGGGCCCTTTATCGAAGACATAGAAACAGATTGCGGCCTCTGGGAGCCTAATTCAGATCTAGTCGGAAGAATGAAACGACGCTGATCACCTTACAATTAGCCAGACCATCTTTCTAATTATTTCTGATGGAGATCAGGGGGATTGGAACCAATGAACTTCGCATTGGGAACCCAACGATCTCCTAACTAAGCTATACCCCATTGGATAGAGTGTCACCATAACTTCCAGTCACAAAATATGGTTTGATTGGTTAAGTCTAGATGTAGAAAGTATCCGATCTTCGGCGCTAAGATAAGAATATGCTCGATTCACTCTCCTCAAAATTACAAAATTCGCTATCCAAGCTGAGATCATCTGGACGTATCCGGGACGAAGATTTAGACCAAACACTAAGAGAAATACGAATAGCACTGTTGGAAGCAGACGTTCACTTCAACGTGGTCCGTGATTTCCTCTCGGACGTGAGAACGAGAATCCAAGGGTCAGAACTCATCACCACTGTCGCACCAGGTCAGCAAGTAGCTGCCGCTGTTCATGAATCACTGATTGAGATTTTAGGTAAAGACAGCCCCAGCCTGTTACAAGAGAAATCAGGTGTGACCAAGATACTCGTGGTGGGAACGAAAGGGAGTGGTAAAACCACACTGTGTGGACGGTTAGCCCTGCATTTTCAGCAAAAACAGTTGAAGCCCTTCCTTGTAGGCACTGATTTTGAGCGAGTCGCTGCGTCTGAGCAGTAGATGACCAAATCACAGTCAATTGGTGCGCCTTG
>CAZSFJ010000054.1:0-9280 GCA_964606125.1 uncultured Dehalococcoidaceae bacterium
ATGCAACGTACGTTCTCACACCTGGGATTTCTTTTCTTGAGCCAACTGAGTAAATAGCGACGCCAGCTCTGGCTGAGATAGATCTACCAGGCTCAATGATTAGTTTAGGTGGGGGAAAAGCAAGCTTGTCAGCTTCAGATGCCAGTGTTTCGCATATAGCCTTGGCGTACACCCCTGCATCGGGCGGCTCATCATCATCCGTGTAAGCGACCGCAAATCCACCACCTGGAGAGAAATCGGAAACAAGTATGCCTTTATCAGCGAGCTGTTTGATAAGTTGAGAGCCAACTTTGATTCCTTCGACATAAGGCTCTGTGCCAAAAATCGGGCTACCAAGATGCATATGGATACCGCGGAAGTCCATGTGCGGGGATGCAGATATCTCCTCACAAGCCTCGAGAGCTTCCCCGTTTGCTACAGAAACCCCAAATTTTGAATCAAGAAGGCCAGTGGTTGTCGCTGAGTGAGTATGTGCGTCCACTCCTGGTGAGACTCGCAGAAGGATTTTTGGTTTGCTGTCTAGCTCACAGGCTATGGACTCAATCAGCCTTATTTCATCATGTGCGTTAACCACTATTTGGCCTATTCCAGCATCGAGAGCTTCCTCTATTTCTCGTGGCCCCTTGTTATTGCCGTGAAACGCCGACCTAGATAGACTGACTCCCGCCTGTCGTAAGACTGAAATTTCGCCGCCTGATACTACGTCGAAGGAGAGTCCGAGACTTGAAAGAAATCTTGCAAGGGGTATGTTGATCCATGCCTTAGATGCATAGTGAATTTCTACGCCGTATGGCCACTGAGAGGTAAATGCATCAATATAACTAGTCGCCTGATGCCTCAAAGTTTCTATGTCGAAGACATACAATGGAGTGCCATATTCACTGGCAAGCTCTCGAATATCACACCCACCGATTTGCAGTACACCCTCATCGGACGCTCGACTACTGATCGGTAAGACCTTTGCCATAGGTGGTTCATGGGTCATAAAATATTCCTTAGCTCTATATCTTAGATAGTTTCTAAATTAATCCGGATCCAGGCTAATATCCATGTCCTGATGTTGTATGCCAGCATCTAGATATAGGGGGCCTCTTTCCTTATAGCCTAATTCCTGATAGAACGGCATGGCTTGAATCTGTGCGGACAACGTAATTTGTTTGTGTCCGAGTTCTCTAGCAATATCGTGGCATTTGTTCATCAACAGACTGCCTAGTCCGAGCCTGCGCCCGCTTTGTTTCACAGCCACGCGACCGACGTGGAGTGTTTCAGCGTCTAGTATTTTTATATTTGTCGTGGTAGGGAGGAATAGCCGGGCGGTTCCGACGACCTCATCGCCTTTATAGGCGATGAGATGAATTACTCGATTGGACGAAATTGCGTCCATTGAATCGAGGTCGTCAATCTCTTCCTCTTCTGGAACCTCTTGCTCTTGGATAAATACAGCACTTCGGAGCTCTAGGATTTTTTCGAGCTCATTGTTGTGTTCAACTATTTTTATGCGAAATCTATTCATCAGCTGGCCTATTTTACGAGAGTTCACAGTGTGTTAGATGAGAGGCCACGGGAAAGCTCTAAATTCTGAAGGCATCGAGGGTAAGGTCCTTTCCGTGAGGAGCGTTTGAATACGGTATAGCAAAGACTCTAGCTCGGTTTGACTAATCAGAGAATAAAGCTTGCAGTTCTTGTCGACTGGTGAGGATAGAAATTCGAGAGTGTGCTGGAGATCAATGATCAATTTTGAATCGATCTCGACACCCGCGAAATTCCATATTACGGTGCGGAGTTTGTTTTCACGATGAAAACAAAGACCGTTATCAATTCCCCAAATATGCTCCGTGTCATCGATTAATACATGGCCGGCTTTGCGATCTGCATTGTTAGACACGTAGTCAAATACAGCAAGTTCCATGAGGGATTTTTCTGTTGGGCCGAGTTCCGAATATTTAATTGATGTGCCAGGATTCTGTGGCATGTTTAAGCTTTGTTCCATCGCGAAAAAGTGCATCGACGGATCATGGCGAATAAATAGTTGTAAGGACCCGTTCCCATGAGGGCCATCTTGTCTTATGACAGTGGGTGGAATAAGGTCCCAGCCGAGGAGCTTCGATAGTTCGTAAGCTGCCGCTTCTCTGAGATGGAGTCCAGATTCGAAGTCCCATAAATATTGTTCCCCAGCCACTGGTTTATACACTGCAAATCCTTCCTTACCGGTCGGATGCACCATGGAGGCTAGAAATACATAATTCGAGGCCCCACTGAACTGCCTTAATTTGTCAAACGCAGATTCAAACAAGAGCTCCTCCACAGACGGGTCGGTTGGATTCCAGGAGTTAGTGATGTCTAGGATAGATGTCATGGTCAAACCTTAGATCAATCGGTGTTTTTTGACGAACCAGGGAATGTTAATTCAAAGTCGGCTACAACATTTATAGTGATTTCTATCAGAGTGTTCGCCTCGTTTGGCGACCATATTGACACGATCCCGGTTGCATAAGATGCCGGCAATAGGGTTGGATTAACCTCGATCCGGAGCGACGCGGTGTCACATGAAGCTGCTGTACAAGTTAGATTGTCCCCTGGCGCTATGCCAGCTGGAGGATTAACGACCAGAAAGCCCACACTAGACTTGGCTCGCCATGTAGACAGACCACTACCCGAATTTTTAATGGGTATATCCACCCAGGTTGTGGCGGCAGGACTGTTCATCCTAATTGTGTGACTTCGTGAAGGTGCTGACAGGACCGGCCTTCCAATTAGCTTAGATTCTTCCTGTAAAAAGGTGGCTAAATTGACTTCTGTGTGCCAAGGGGTGGGGGTTTTGATATCCATATTTGTGTACGGTGCATAGAAATTAGCGGGCGACAGCGCGTTATTCACTTCGGGGCTAAAAAGATCGGGCAGAGTGATGGATATAGGTGACCAGAGTCGGCTACCGTTGATAGTCGGTGGGTTTTTTATGCATCCCCATACAAGCTCTTGGTACGGAAAGCCATTATGACTCTGGCTTCCCGAGCAAGAGTATTGTGGGCGAGGCCAAGTAAAAGATGGATCGAGGGGGTGGTTGCTGCTGTAGGAACCATATCCAGTGAAACCGTTATAGGCCCACGTAGCGTAATACCAGTTCTCGAGAATCTGTGTTTGACTATCAGTGTCAGTGCCCACAATCGGAGAAATTTGAGGAGCATTGTTCCACTTTGCGCCAAGAATTTTTACACCCTTCGCTATGTTGTAAGTGAAATGGGTGGAGATTAATGCTTGAGCATCAGACGGTTGGGCGTTTTCCCCAAGTGGATTAATCATCCCTGTGGTCACCTGCATAACTCCATGACCACAATCGAACGAAATTACGGAATCGCCGAGACCGTTCCATGCTGTAGACTTGGTGGCCATAGTCATCTTTGTTTCCACCCAGGCAATTGACTTTATAAGCGTGGGCGGGACATATCCGCCGCTAATGTATCTGCTGTAGCGAGTTCCCTGTTCAAGTTGCTCTAGTGCGAACCGTGGATCTCGTGGGAAAAGCGAGTTATTTGCTGCGGCATCAATTGCATGAATATAGAGAAGTCTATTTTCTCCACCTTCGTAGGCGGCAGGGCGGTACGCACCGAATGCACATGCATATGTTTTGGTCGTCAGGGCCGATGCCCCAAACAGGGTTAGGTACAGAGCTAAGGCGGAAAATATCAGAATTGATTTGGTCAGGCGTGAAGAACTATTCATTTAACCACCACCCGAATATTTTTGTTTCTGCACTGTCATCGACTTTGTATCTCGTGCCTGTCTCGTGATCGATTACATAAATCATGCCATAGCCAGGATTCGTACTCGATAACCCATCAAAGGTTTTAGTTAGTAAATATTTTTCGTCATGCGACCAACTAATTGGAACGTCAAAACCTGTCCGGTTAAGGGGTAGGAGTACAAAACTGAGTGAATCTGCATTGGAAAGTATTATGCCACTCTTTTGTTGCTCGGGAATATTTGTACCGAGAGTTATTGTTTGTCGGTTTGGGGACCATATAGGAGAGTAATGCTCGGCTTGATCCCCCTGTAGTAGAGCGTGAGGTTCCTGATCTCTGCAGTTCAATTCAGCTAGGTATGTTTGGAAAGATAGACGTTCAGACAGTATTACAGTTTGCATGTATATCATTTTTTGACCGTCCGGACTGATCGAAAAGTCTCTGGCAAAGGTATCTGATATTTTGAAGCAAATCTGGGGATCAATCTGAGATTTCATCTGCTTCGAAACAAAAATTCCGGTAGGAAAGATTTCCACGAAATATTGATCACCCGAATGAGCTTCTCCTAAAGGAAATAAACCCTGAGAGTAGTCTCGTTGAACCGCATAGATGGTCCTGGTTTGAGTAGATAATTCTAGTTCGACCAATTCCTGAACTTGTTCGCTAACCCTCCGATACATTAAGTGTGTACCGTCGCGACTCCAAATCGGGGTCACTGCTATATCGGGATCGCTAGCGAGTAGATTCCGCTTTCCTGTTTTGAGGTTGAGCAACCACAACTCACCCGTTGGCTCGGTATTTGTGTTTTGTGGCGGCTTTACCATGAAAGCGACATAATTATTGACTATCCTGTTTGCTGGCACTACCGAGAAGTTGGGCGAATGCTCGATGACTGTTAAGAGCTGAGCACCGCTCCAATCAGATTGGGGACTGAAATAAATTTCGTCATAATTCTGATTAAATCGGGAATATAGGAACCCTGCCCCGGAATCAGTTGGAGATTTCCACCGAAGATCAGGAGTCGACGAGAAAAGAGCTACCGCGAGAAGCGCTATTCCTATCGAGATGGTGACTAGGGTACCAGCCACTACTAGTGTCCGCCGCTGAAAATAAAGTCGAAAAGTTTTCATGTCCAAATATATTTTAGTCTGTAGACGATCACGCGCGTTGCATAGAAACATGCGGCGTTATCCTGTACTTGCGACTTTTTGCATTGGGTAAGAAATTATGCTGATCAATTATTATTTGGATCTTTTAGCGATCTCACCGGTTGCATTCGTCGTATTTGTAGGAGCGTTCTTCTGCTCACTATTGACTGCTCTGATTTTGCACGAAGTGGCACATGGATTGGTTGCGGCGCGACTAGGCGACAACACAGCGCGGGTAATGGGCCGTTTGACGCTCGATCCACGGTCTCACTGGGATCCAATAGGTACAACAATGATGTTCATAGTGGGTTTTGGCTGGGCTAAGCCGGTGCCAGTCAATCCATACAATCTGCGGCGTCGGGTGACTGACATGGCTTTAGTTGCTTTAGCGGGACCAGCCACTAATTTTCTGATAGCGCTTGCCGCAGGTATTCCGATAAGGCTAGGTGTTGTTGATCTGCGGACACCATTTGATAATGTGCTGTATGTTCCAACCGGAATCGGAGGGTTAATAGGCTTGTTTCTAGGAACAGTCATGCTTTTGAACGTGCTGATAGGTGTGTTCAATCTTTTACCGATACCGCCGTTAGATGGTTCGAAGATCCTCCCGGTGTTTTTACCTCGGGAAGTCCGAGGGGCTTATGAGCGACTATCGAACTATGGGTTTCTATTGCTGATACTCCTTATTTTCCTTCCCTATTTTGGTTTACCTGGTTTAGGTTCGATTATCAGTCCGATATTATCCTTTCTCATTCCGTTGTTCGCCGGTAGCTGATGATTTATTCGGTTGATAGAGGTAGGCTTAGGATTAAGGGAGTTGACAATGACAAATGTGGCTATTTTAGGTACCGGACTTATAGGCTCTTCAGTAGGACTTAACCTAAGAAAGATTTATGAAAAGCGCCCTAAAGATTTAGTTATTTCTGGCTATGATAAGTATGGGGATGTGGTAAGCAGAGCAAAGTCAGTCGGCGCTGTCGACCGCGTAACCTCGTCGCCTATCGACGCTGTTTCAGATGCGGATATGGTGATTTTGGCGGCCCCGGTGTTAGCGGTTGAGCAAATAGTAGAGGAAATCGCCGACGCAGTCCCAGCGAAGGCAATTATTACGGACACGGCTTCGACTAAGACGGAAATTCATCGATGGGTAGATAAATACTTGCCCGAGCATAATGGTTTTGTTGGAGGACATCCGATGGCAGGGAAAACCGAGACAGGCCCAGATGCCGCGGATATTGATCTATTCCAGGGGGCTCGTTGGGTACTGACTCCTCGGGTGAACAGCAGCGAAGCGGCTGTTACCACCGTACAGAATTTAGTGAAGCAGTGCGGTGCCGAGGTAATGGTGATGGATCCCGAGGAGCATGATTCTTATGTGGCCGCAATTTCACATTTACCTTTAATGGCTGCCACAGCACTGTATTCGGTGGTAAGGGCGTCTCAAGCTTGGCCGGAGCTTTCACTTTTGGCCGCTAACGGATTCAAAGATACCACTCGCTTGGCTTCGTCGGACCGCGATATGGCATATGACATTGCTGTCACTAATTCTTCGAATATCGTTCATTGGATCGATCGATATATTGCCGGACTAGTCGAGCTGCGTGGGCAAATCGAAAATACAGAGAAATCGAATGAAAATCTATACAGACTGATTGCTGCTACTCAGTGGGAGTATGATTTGTTTAGAAACGGGAAGGTTGGCCGCGAGGAGAAGGGTTTATCGGATACGAAGGACCTCGAGCCTGGAATGATGGACTTTATTGCTGGCGGATGGGTGAAAGAAAAGCTTGGTCAGATGGATAAAGATGCTGAGAAGAGACGTGAGCAGACTGATCTTGAGAGACTGCAACGACGAGATGTCTAACCTAGATTCCGGAGCCGATAATTTGGATGTGAGGGAGGTTACTCCGACCGCCCAACTCATCGGGAACATAGATATACCCGGTGACAAATCAATCAGCCATAGGGCTCTGATGTTCAATAGTTTTGCCGAAGGAGTCGCAAATATTGATGGTCTTCTTGAATCCGATGACATCCATTCCACGATGGAATGTTTGAGATCATTGGATGCGCACATATCGGCGAGTGGACGCGACTCATTTACCGTGAACGGCAGAGGGATCAATGGGCTGGGCCAATCCGAGTCGACGTTGGACTGCGGGAATTCAGGGACTACAGCGAGGTTATTGACTGGTATTGTGTCCGGTCTTGGAATCCCATCAGTGATTAGCGGTGATGAATCTCTTAGTACCCGACCGATGGCCCGGATAATTCAGCCATTGAGTCAAATGGGTGTGAGGATTTCCGGGCGCTCCGGCGACACTTTGTTGCCGTTAGAAATTTCGGGGAGCCCGACTATTCAGGATGGCCTCGTTATTGAGACCGGCGTTGCATCAGCTCAAGTGAAAAGCGCAATTCTTCTCTGTGCAGTCGTTGCAGGGGTGTCTGTTACCGTGATCGAGCCAAAGCCCTCCAGAGATCATTCAGAGCGCCTATTGTCTGCGATGGGAGCTAGTTTGGAGTACTTTGAAGACGATCGAGGCCACGGTGTTCGACTACTAAAAAGAACTAAGGAGCTTAGGGCGGTCGACGTCACCGTCCCCGGAGATATCTCCACAGCGGCCCCCTGGATTGCCGCTGGGGTATTACATGATGCGGCAGAAATTACTCTGAATGGGGTGGGAGTTAACCCATCCCGGACGGGAATAATTGACATTTTTAAGCTCATGGGTGGAAATCTTGAATTGAAATCCGATCGTGCAATTGGGGGTGAACCGGTTGCTGATTTGGTCGCGAGATCTGGCAAGCTCCATGGCGCCGTCATCGGGGGTGATTTAATTCCGAGAGCTATTGATGAGGTACCGCTCGTTGCATTAGCAGCAACGCAGGCAGAGGGAGAAACAGTTATCCATGATGCTAGTGAACTCAGAGCCAAGGAAAGCGACCGAATAGATTGCACGGTGGAGATTCTCAGTGAGTTCGGCGCTGATATAGACGGTACAGCTGATGGCTTTGTCATTCGTGGACCGACGAAATTGCAGGGGGCCACCGTTGATTCGTACGGTGACCATCGGCTAGCAATGCTTGGAGCGGTGGCCGGTCTATTGGCAAATGGTGTGTCCCGAATAAATGGAGCATCAGCAGTCAGTATTTCATATCCCGAATTTTGGGACCGATTAGCAAGTCTAAGCACAACGGCTTGAAATTTGGAGCGAGCAAGTATGCCTAAAGTACTTGTCCTTACTGGTCCGTCTGGAGTTGGGAAGGATGCATTGGTTGATGCTCTTCTTTCGATGGACTGTCCGGTGGTTCGTCCGCCCACAATGACTACTCGGCAGCCTAGGCTCGGTGAGGTGGAAGGCATTCATCATTTTTTTGTAACTGATGCTGACTTCAATATGGCTATTGAGAATTCTGATTTACTAGAGTACGCGTCTGTTTATGGAAACTATTACGGGGTGACAAAGCAAGCGGTTACGGAAGCACTTGCAACAGGACATCATGTCGTTTTAAGGGTAGATGTGCAGGGTGCTGAAAGCCTATTTGACAGCCTACCAGATGCAATTTTCGCTTGTCTGGAGCCTGATTCACTGGATAACCTCCGACAACGCCTAGCAGGACGAGGAACTGAAAGTGCAGAAGCTGTGGAATCGCGCGCAGCATTTGCGGAGGGTGAGATGGCTAGAGCTCGTAAATTCTGCCGAGTGTTTGTCAATCGAGATGGTGAACTAGAGAAGCTTGCCCGCGAAATTATGTTAATGTTGGAAGAGTAACTATGTTCAATCGAATTGACGTTCAAAATGTCTCGAGATAGCATTATCGACTAAGTCAAGTGAGAAGAGAGGTGTAGGGATGACTAGAAGTAAATTTTCTTTGCTATTGTCGTCCCGTCGTTGGCTTGCCTCTTAATCTTTCTCGCGACCTCTCCACCAACTATTGTTCAGTTTCATTTTGGGCACTTGTCCCAGGCACTGAAATTGGAGACGGAAAATGAATCACAGTGTTCTGCGGCCAAATTATCAGCCTACGTTGGATAAAGTTCGTTCAATCACCGCGCCGTACACCGTTGTCCCCATTTATCGAGAGGTCCGTGCTGATTTGGAGACACCCGTTTCGGCCTATCTTAAGGTGGCAGAGGATGGTGAATATTCCTTCTTGCTTGAGTCAGTGGAAGGGGGCGAACGACAGGGAAGATATTCTTTCATCGGCTCAGATCCCTATAAGACACATATAGGTCGTCAAGGGGCAGGGGACCCTCTATTAGGTATTGAGGAAGAGCTTGACTCGTGGCGAGCATTTCCAGTGGAGGGGTTGCCGAAGTTTCATGGAGGAGCAGTCGGTTATCTTGCGTATGAATGCGTTAGTCATTTTGAGCCTAGAGTCCAGTCGAAC
>CAZSFJ010000055.1:0-9226 GCA_964606125.1 uncultured Dehalococcoidaceae bacterium
AGGCTGTGACGCCACCAGAATCAATAATATGACTGAGTAAATCATTCGTCACTGCTGGTAATCTTGCCTCATTGAAACTATCAAAAATAGCTGCCGTGTTCCAAAATTGGAGGCTTGATAAGTGGAGATGAAGGGCTACGTTTATCGACAAGATTGTCGTTATGCACATGAAAAATACTGCAATTCGTCCGCCGATTCCTACGTAATCTAATAATCGCCTGAACAGAAATGCCGAAGCAGCGACAGCAATTATCAGAATGAGATTTGGACCGCTCACAATCGTGTCAGTCGTGCTCTCTATAGCCTGTTTTGCCGTTATCAGCCGGTCTTGATTGATTGGTTCAGCTGGCTGTCTCTGAATATCACTTAAAAGAGACGCTTGATGCCCTCGCATAAAAAAAGTACTCAGCAGTCGCAGCGCCATAAACCATACCAGAGCTTCTGTGATGATGTAGGAGATATTTAGAAGATGTCGTGTTTTCAAAATGATTTTTCTTCGTTTCTCTCTGACATATGGACTGTTTGACCCCTCAGGTCGTCAATTTGGGATGCCTGATTGATTATTTCAGCCCCTCCACTCATCAATATGTCCATGCGATCCGCTACCTCGATTAATGGGATATTTTCAAGGGTTTCAAATCCTTCCGGATCCCAATCAGGTAGTGACGTCCTGAGAACGTTCACAAGGTGTCCTTTTTTTCGTAGCTTGTTCAAAGTGAGTGATAGGGCGGGAGGCATTACTGCGGCAACCACGACGATGGTGCTGCCTATAGGTAGTGGATGTCGCGGATTTTCTAGCTCTGTGGCAAGTTCGCCAGTAGTGAAATTTTGCACAGCAGCAAGGGCTTCAAGAATTTGACTGATCTGCTCAGGTCCGTTGCCGGCCCCAATCCGTATTGTGCGGTCAGCCTCGGGAAAAGCTCCATTTGCTATCAGTCCTATCGCCAATTTGGTTGACGATGCCCAATAGGCCACTGAAGCCGCTACTGATACTCCTCGTTCAAGTAGTACTCGGTCGGATCCCTGCCATTGTCGAAAGGTGGGGATGTTCAGAGCGACTATGAGAGCCTGTGATCTGCTGGGTTCATATATTCTGCTCTTTAATTCACCTGATCTTGCGGTCGCCTGCCAGTCGATCCGTCTCAAGTTGTCCGAAGGAAGATATTCTCTAACACCGGAGACTAGAACTGGGTCCTCAAAAATAGGATTTCCTCCTCGTAGATCGCCAAATGGTCGACTCGAGTCAAGCCCGAGTTGTCCAATTTCGTATACAGCTGGATAGACAACAATATTGGTATTCGTGTGCTCAAGGACGGTCTCTCTTTGGAAAAACCCGAACAGATCGCCTGACTTGGCTACGGTGGGTCCTATTCTAAAGAATCCACGCTCTTCTCCAGTTAGAGAAACGTCCCACCTTATATGTTCGTTGGGATTCAGGCTCGTGGTTCGCCTCAAAATTCGCTTTCCGGGCCCTCCCGGAGATGTTTTCTTATCTAAGATCATCCCGCTCGGCAGAGTTTCTCTGATTTCAATCCAAGGGGCAGGGAGATTCTTGTTGTTATGGACAGTCAGCTCGACCGGAACAGATTCCCCAATGAATATTCTTGTAGACTCCAACATTCGGGCCGCGGATACCCTTTCGAGACTTAAGCGTGTCCAAATTCGAGCGGCAAGGGACAAGCCAAATATCAGACTGGCAATTACAACTAGCGGCATGAAATTCGCTGCTATGCCAATCGCAGTAAGTGCGATTGGAGCTGTTACCCAAGATTCTGTCATCAGTATTCGCATTTGAATCTCCTGCTTGACTGAGTCTCGCTAGTCCTCCGAAACTGGCACAGGGACTTCAGACAAAATCGAGTCGATGATGTTCCCCGTCTCACTGCCTCGCAGTCTGGCGTTGTTTGAGAGGACTAGCCTGTGCTCAAGAACTGGTTTTATTAGTTGCTTCACGTCACTAGGATTTACGTAGTCACGACCATATATTGCTGCTGACGCACGGGCAGCCTGAAATAGCATTAGGGATGAACGAGGGCTGGCACCCAGTTCAAGCGATGGATGTTCCCTCGTCGCGCGAGTGATATCGACTATGTAGGACCGAACCGAGCGGTCAACGTTTACCAATGACAGACTTTTTGATAACTCTGACAATTTCCCAAGACTTGTCACAGCCGATGCGTTATCGAGAGGGGATTCATTTTCAAAGCGTTCTAGAATTTGGTTTTCGCCACTTGCATCAGGATAGCCGATTTTGATTTTCATAAGAAATCTGTCGAGCTGCGCTTCAGGGAGAGGAAATGTTCCTTCTTGATCAATCGGATTTTGCGTAGCTAACACAACAAAGGGCTCAGGCAGCTGCATGGTGTTACCGTCGACCGTCACGGTTCTTTCGCCCATAGCCTCAAGTAGAGCGCTTTGGGTCCGAGGAGTAGCTCTATTGATTTCATCAGCCAACACTATATTGTTCATGATCGGACCAGATTTAAATTCAAATTCAGAATGTTTTTGCGAGAAAAAATTTAACCCAATCACGTCAGACGGCATTAAATCGGGCGTGAATTGAATCCTACTAAAATCTCCGCCAATGACTTTGGCAAATGTTCTGGCCATCAAAGTTTTACCAGTCCCTGGTACGTCTTCAAGTAAGATATGGCCTTTGGCAAAGAGAGCAACTAATACGAGATGGATTGTTTCCGTCCCGCCCACGATTACCTCAGACACAGCATCGGCAATTAATCTCGCCGCAACTGATATTTCTCCATTCGTTCCACTGTGATTTTCCGACATTGATTTCCCACTTTCACGCTTGATTGGATACGGTCCACGCTAAACCACCTGAGTAGCATAGATGAGACTTGTATCTTGCGATATCGCACAATTTCATATAGCTGGTTGTATGTATTATCCTTAAGCTTCAATAGAGGCGGATTGCATTGGACTTGACTGAATTTAAAACGGAATGGACGCAGCTGAGAGAAAAAGTTGTTGAGGCTTTGGGAAAACTTCCTGAAACTCGTCTTTCTCGTCCGGTCCCGGATAAGGATGGCTGGACTGTCCGACATTCTCTAACCTATCTAGCCAGTCTCGACGCGCAAGTGAAGTCGATTATCTCGATTTCTGATTTATCAGCGTTTGAAAGCCGTCGCTTACGAGGCGAGGCGATGTTTGAGGCTCAGTATTTGCGACTGAGAGATCTAACACCGTTCCTCTCCGAAAGCGCAGAAACGGCATTATCTAGTTTGTCTGAGGGGGAAGCAACAGAGTTTCTGGGACAGGCTGATGAAGCGACGAGACTGCTATCGGAAGCCCGAGATATTCTGATAACTATTGAGAAATCGGCGGAGTAGTCTGGATATGACTTGTGTTAACGGTGACCGCCTGATTTCACTTAGAATCTAACAATATGAGTACCAACGAATATAACCAGCTCGGGGACAATTTGGTCCATGATAGGTTGTCTATTCCTAGACAAAAAATTGAGAAACAAGATCCTTCTGACAGGGTAAATAATTTTGACGAGACATATCTCGCAATGGATATGGATTCAGCGATAATTGAAGCGGCAAGGTGTATTGATTGCCCATCAGCTCCATGCATGGATGCGTGCCCAGTGCACAACGACATCCCTTCCGCGTTGAAGATGCTTGAAAATAATGACATCGATGGTGCTGCTTCGAAATTTAGAGAAACCTCCACCTTGCCTGAAATGTGTGGTCGACTTTGTCCACAAGAAATACTTTGTGAAGGGGCATGTGTGGTTGGCTTCGCACTACGAACGGATGGATCGAAGCATCCCCCCGTTGCGATTGGTCGACTTGAATCATTTATCACAGACGCTGAGAGGAAAAATCTAGGGAAGTTCCCAGTACCAATGATATTGCCGTCAACCGGCCGGAGCGTGGCGATCATCGGTTCAGGTCCCGCTGGTTTGACTGTAGCTGAGGAGCTGCAAATTCGCGGCCACTCCTGCACTATTTTTGATCGATGGCCCGAGGCTGGGGGCGTGCTTCGTTATGGCATACCAAACTTCAAGATGAGTAAAGCGATTCTTGAGGAGAAAATACAGTCTCTGAAGGAGATGGGGGTTTCCTTCGAAACGTCAGTAGAAATCGGCTCAGATATTTCACTTGAAGACTTGAGGGAGAACCGGGGATTTGACTGCATTTTTCTTGGAAATGGTGCAGGAATCGGTAATTTGCTAAAAACTGACGGTGAAGAGCTCGATAACGTGTATCAGGCCACTGATTTCCTCGTGCGCGGCAATCTAGAAGATTTTGAACTGCCTGAGTCACAGAGGGGATTACCACATGTAGGAGACGACGTAGTTGTTGTCGGGGGCGGTGATACGTCAATGGATTGCGTTCGTACCGCAATTAGGCTGGGTGCGAAGAATGTAACGTGTGTATATCGAAGAACAGAGAACGAAATGTTGGGTCGCCAGGAAGAACGAGTGCATGCCCGGGAGGAAGGCGTTAACTTCGCATATCTCACCACACCGACAAGGTTCATAGGTGGTTCGGACGGCAAAGTTAATTCTGTTGAGCTCGTAAAGATGGAACTATCCGATCCTGATGAGAGTGGCCGGCGACGACCTGTTCAGATCACAGACTCTGAATACGTGATCGATGCTTCGGCGGTTGTAATAGCGATCGGCTATAACGCGGATTCAGATATGGGCGAGACGTCAGAAGTAGAAACAGATAATTGGGGACTAATACAGGTCGATCCTAGAACCGGACAAACAAATATCCCATATATGTTTGCTGGAGGTGATGTTGTTAATGGTGCTGATTTGGTAGTGACGGCGATTGCGGACGGGAAACGTGCCGCCACATGGGTACATCAATATCTACTCTCATTAAGTTCGTCAGATTCTTCATCTTAGGCTAGGCTCTGGGGATAACGTTTTAGGATTTATTGGATTTACAAATGTCCGCATCTGAGACTCAAGCTTCTGGTCCACTCTCGGGAGTCCGTGTCCTTGCGTTCACACAAATTGTGGCTGGTCCATTTGCTGGTGTTGTCCTCTCTGACTTCGGGGCTGAAGTTGTGAAAGTAGAACCAACAACCGGCGAATATTATAGGAACGTGGCTGCGGTCGTGCCCGATCATGGCAAGAGATGGCAATCATTGAATCGAGGGCAGAAATCCTTGAGTGTTGATCTGCAGAGTCCCAAAGGGGCTGAGCTGATTCGAAGAATTATCAAGGGATTTGATGCAGTAGTTATCAATTTCAGGCCTGGAGTGGCTGAACGTCTGGGTATAGGTTATGAGGATCTCTCGGAAATTAATCCGCGGCTTATATATTGTTCGATCACTGGGTTTGGCCCTGTGGGACCCTGGGCAAACGAGGCGGCAACAGATTATGTTGCTACGGCATTTTCGGGACTGGTTGCAGGTGATGGGAAAACGGATGATGACGGAGTTCCTGTGGGTATGGTTCCGTCTGTCGCTGACTATTTAACAGGACTTGCCAGTGCCGGAGCGATCAGTGCTGCTCTTTTTTCTCGTGATAAGACTGGTCTTGGCCAAAAAATAGACGCATCTCTCTTGAACTCGTCATTATCCATTCAAGATTCCTTCGTAATGCGCGAGCCTGCCAGCGATTCGGTATACAGAGACCCCATGATGAATAGGGTCAAGGAAGCATTTGCTGGAGGTATGCCTTACAAAGAAGTATTAGCCGATCGGGTTAGGTATAGGCAGCAGTCTGCAGGACTTCCACGTCTTTACTACTGTGCCTATCAGACAGCAGATGGAGCAATTATGCTCGGCTGCCTGACTCCAAAGACCCGCCATGCCGCTCGCTTGGGTCTGGACATGCAACACGAGCGCACTGATGATGCGAGCTTTGATCCTGAAGATCCTAACTATCAGGAGCAAGTTGATGAATGGAAGAGAGAGATTACGGAGCGTGTAAAAGAGCATGGTACCGAACACTGGTTACGCAGACTGCGAGAAGTTGGTTGTCCTGTGGCTCCGGTACAGTTCCCTGAAGAACTCTCTGATCACGAGCAAGTCAAAGCTCTCGGTGTGATGATTCCTCTCGAGCACCCTGTGACTGGCCCGCAAGAAGTCGTGGGTCCTATAGTCAACTTTTCCAAGACAAAAGCATCAGTACAGGGACCGTCTCCATTAATAGGTCAGCACACCGAACAATTGCTGCTCCATGCCGGTTTGACTCGCCAGGAAATAGACGATCTCTTGGAAGAGAATATTGTGCGCTAACTAGTCAGACGGATTGGACCACAGACCAGTTTGCTGTGATTGACTAGTTTCGGAATGCTTAGGCGCTTCGAGTCCAATATGTGCATAACCGTAACGGGTGAGAATCCGACCGCGAGGCGTTCTCACGATCAATCCCTCTTTTAGTAAAAAAGGTTCGTATACGTCCATTATTGTGTCTGACTCTTCAGATATAGCGGCTGCGATCGTCTCTAGTCCCGCTGGGCCTCCGTCAAATCGATTTGCTAATGCTGTAAGTAACTCGCGATCCATCCTGTCTAAACCGAGATCGTCAATTTCAAGCTGTTCCAATGCCTTCGATGCTGTTTCCTTTGTTATCTGACCATCAGATCTAACATCAGCGTAGTCTCGTACTCGGCGCAGCAGTCGATTTGCCACTCGAGCGGTCCCCCTGGATCGATTTGCTATCTCGACCAGTCCGTCACGCTCGAAACTACATTTCAGTACCTTCGCGGACCGTTCAAGGATTTGAGAGAGAGCTTCAATATCGTAGAAGTCAAGGCGAAAGGTCGAGCCGAATCGATCTCTGAGAGGTTGTGAGATCATGGCATATCGTGTGGTCGCGCCAACTAAGGTGAATGGAGCGATCTTCAATCGCACGTCCCGTGCCTTTGGCCCTTTCCCTAAAATAATGTCGACCGAGAAGTCTTCCATGGCGGGATATAGTACCTCTTCCACAGCGAGTGACAGACGATGAATCTCATCTATAAAAAGAATGTCACCAGGTTGAAGAGAGGTTAGAAGTGCTGCGAGATCACCAGCTCTTTCGAGCGCTGGTCCGGAAGTGATTCTGATTGAAACACCCATTTCTGCCGCAAGTATCATTGCAAGTGTTGTTTTACCAAGTCCAGGCGGTCCGTGAAATAAGATGTGATCCAGTGGCTCAGAACGCGCTTTGGCAGCCTCTATTGCGATAGTAAGACTGTCCTTAACTTGATTTTGTCCGCAGTATGTTCCTAAAGAATTTGGCCGTAGTCGATTTTCAGTACCTAAGTCTTCTTCAGTGGCTTTGGGGTCTACTGTTTCTGTTCTGGAGCCTTTTCGGTCCAGATCTGATGACGGAGAGTTGTCGGAATTGGTTAATTCGGTCATAGGATGGATTTTAGCACATTTGTTTCAATGGCTATTTCCATCTGGGGAGTCCTTTGAGCTCTTTTTTTAGTGTCAGTTTTAATTTGCCGGTTGATTGACCCCTCTGTGCTGCGAGATCTGCAACTGCCTCACCGATGAATTCGGCAATATTTGAAGCGGTATGACGGTATGAACCATCTGCGTAGCAGGTGGAACAGAGATTTACGACTTGTGAGCCGTCTGACTCGGTCCCATAATCTTCGGGCCGTCTCATTTCGAAAGCACAAGAGTCGCAACTGGCTCTCTTACGCCCAGTCTGGAAATCCTGCATGTATTCACGCGAACCGCCGCCGCCCTTGCGAGATACTTTTGCAGCGTCCTTTGAATTCTTAGCCATTTATGTCCCTTAATCGCACCCTAGTTGAATCTCCAAATTACCCTGTTTCGAGTATACGTTATGCTATTTGAGTCGGGGCGTAATGGGAATGTATACGTGACTGCCATTAACAGCGTTTCGCAGCAAGCCGATCTTCCTCAATTCGATGTCGGTGTGATTGATTCCGGTGTTGGGGGACTGGCGGTAGCTCGCGAAATACAGAATTTGAATTCCTCTATACAAATAGGATATTTCGCAGACACTGCCGTGTTTCCATATGGAGACAAGAATAGTGTACAGGTCGCCGACCGCATTGATTTTCTGGCAACGAAGTTCGTTGAGGCAGGTACTCGACTCTTAGTGATTGCCTGCAATACTGGATCTTCAGCAGGTTTGACCTCAATCAGAAGAAAGTTCGCGCGCGCGAGTGTTCAAATAGTTGGAATGGAGCCACCTCTCAAACCGGCAGCAATCCATTCACGTAATAAGTCTGTAGCAGTGGTGGCGACTTCGGGAACTGTCGCTGGTCAGGCGTTGACTAATTTAAGAGACCGAGTGGCTACCGACACAACTACGAAATTCATTGTTGCGAGTGGCCTCGCTAGTAGTGTTGAGCGAGGTGAGCTTACGGGTAAAGACCTTGATTCAGTTCTGCAGGAACTCCTCAATCTCATAAGTTCTGATGGAGTGGATAGTGTGGCATTAGGTTGTAGTCACTATAGTTTCGTATATGAGCAGATTCGTGAAGTACTTCCTCACGGAGTTAAGCTTTTCGATGCAGCCTTCCCAGTGGCAAAAAGAACCTTGGAACTTTGGGCCGAATCACGTAGTTCGGATGATGTGGGCGAGAGTTCTAATCCCATATCCGTTTTCGTCACTGGTGACCCAGCTGGCTTTGTTGCCTCCGTTGCTAGGCTCGAAACTGCAGGATGCATGATTCCCATGGTGTCAGTGAATCCTGTACCGCTTCCAATCAAATGATCGCTAGTGTAACGTTTGAATCAGAATGAATTTTTTCGAGAAATATCTCCTACTAGCAGAGAAAAATAATTCCCGATTATGTGTGGGCATTGATCCTGATCCTTCTAGGATTCCACCAGGTGTAACGATTCGAGAATTTCTCCTATCGGTGGTGGAGTCGACTTCTGACCTGGTTTGCTCTTATAAACCGAATATTGCCTTCTTCGAGCGTGAGGGAATTGAAGGAATTGCATTGTTGAACGAGTTGATTACCATCATTCCAAGAGAGGTTCCCGTAATACTCGACGCGAAGCGGGGGGATATCGGCCATACTGGAGAGGCCTATGCGACCGCAATATTTGACCGAATGAATGCGGATGCGGTGACGGTAAATCCCTATTTGGGTAAAGATTCAGTCTCTCCGTTTTTCAATAGGCCTGAAAAAGGAGTATTCGTTCTTTGTAAGACATCTAATCCAGGATCCAGCGACTTTCAAGATCTGTTAGTGGGTGAGTCTGACCAACCCTTATTTCTGCATGTCGCACGACAAGCACAGGAGTGGAATATTAATGG
>CAZSFJ010000056.1:0-9091 GCA_964606125.1 uncultured Dehalococcoidaceae bacterium
GGCACAAACTCGCCTTCAAAATAGGCCATCTGCTTTGCCATATGAATCCCCCCCTTTACCAACCTCAAAAAATATAATGAGTCGATAAGCAATGATAGATCGTTAGAATTTTCTGCACAATCTGAAAACTCCACGCGACTACCTTAGAGCACTTCTTCAAATAGAACACAAAACGCAACAATCCCTGCGAAACCGGTTCTGTTGGTAATCTAAGGTAATGAACGCGGACACCTTTCTTACTGGCGCTAATTTCGATATCGGATCAATACCTATCACTGTCGTAAATGACGGTCACTTTATGTATGATGCTGGCGCGATTTTTGGAGTCGTCCCACGAGTTATGTGGGAGAGAAATGTGGGAAACACGATAGACGATCAACACCGCATACCTCTTGGTCTTAATTGTATACTTCTCCGCTCACAGGGAAAAAATATCCTTCTAGATACAGGTGTGGGTGGAAAACCGGGAGATCGGGCGAATGCAACGCCGCTCGAACATGGAAATCTAATCTCATCATTGGAGACTCAGGGAATACTCCCTGAGGATATCGACATCGTAGTCAATACACATCTCCATTTTGATCACTGCGGATGGAATACATCACCTGGGGAAAATGAGGACGAACCTTTAGTCACGTTTCCAAACGCAAAATATTACATTTCTGAAAAAGAATGGGCTGATGCCACTAACCCAAATGAACGCACCCGAGCTACTTATCTAAGCAAAAACCTAAATCCAATCGAGGATCATGTGGAATTATACTCTGATGAACTGAAAATTACGGATAATGTCATTCTTACCCCAACTCCAGGGCATACGGAAGGCCACAGTGCGGTCATCATAAAATCAGGCCAAGAGTGGGGAGTATATGTGGGGGACATGGTTCAGCATCAGACACAACTTGAACGGACAGCCTGGGTCTCAGGATTAGATGTTCTGCCTTTAGTATCGATGGATACGAAAAAGCGGCTCGCCGAAGAGTGCATTGATGCTGAAGCACTCATAATGTTCTGTCATGGACCTTACCCGGGCGTCGGTCGCCTCAAATTGGACGAACGTGGATTTCGCAAGTGGATAGACGAGCCTTCCTCTGACCACTCACACTAGCGATAATGGATATTAGAAATGGATGACAATACTGACCAGGACAATTCCCGAACGCCAATAATTCCCACAATCGGCGGAGCCCTGCGTACCAACGTGCTAGCACTGGCTCATCTTCACATGAAAGCAAATTGGCATCCAGCCCCGGTTCACTCCTTCACCCTGCCTCTATGGTATCGGGGAACATACGACGAACAGATGACGGCACGGACAAAGAGCGTTATCGCTGATCGGTCCTATCTTGGTAGATTCTATGTCACTGGCGAAGATACGGAAGCTCTTTTAGAAAAAATTTTCGCAACTGATCCGAGACGTATGAGTATCGGAAATATTGGTCCAGCGATCGCATGTAACCAAGATGGGACGATCTTTGACATAGTGGCATGGGCCAAGCTTGACTCAAATAGATGGGTCATTATCACAGGTCCGCGGACCCAAACAGCCCTATTAATTGCACTCCAAGCAGCGGCGGATCCGGACAGTGACATTGTAATTCGTGACCGGATTGAGGAGTCTGTCTTGCTCCATGTATCGGGACCAACGGCGGCAAAGGATTTAGTTTCTGCACTAGGCCCAACGATTCCTGAGGCAGTTCCAACGGGTGAGGCTCACGAAATCCTTTTGGGTGGATATAGAGCGCTCGTCGCCAGGTACAGTGACACTGGTGAAGATGGCTACTACTTACTGACATCCCCTGAGGTGGGCGAACATATTTGGCAACAAATGTTATCTGTAGGGACTGAACCGATAGGTCTTGCTGCTTCAGATGCGCTGCGGCTTGAAGCAAACCGACTTGAGGCTCCCACTGAAACTCCCGCTCCCTCTACTCCTGCCCATGCTGGACTAAACTACCTCGTGGACTTTGTGGCATCCAATGGAATAAAACGTGACTTTATCGGCTCAAATTCGCTTCGTAACCTTGACACCATCGCTGGACCTGAAAGGCTACTCCGAGCTTTAATCTTGGGAGATAAAGGACTGGCAAAAAGAGGAGATCCGTTAGTAAACTCGTCAACTGAACAACCAATTGCGGCGTGCGTTGCTGGGATATATTCCTCCCAGGGACAGGTAAGTATTGGATTTGCTTATATACCCGCTGACCAATTAACTGAACAACTAGAAATAGTCACCGAATCAGGTAAATCGACAGTCACAATTATCGTGCCTGAACGACTTCTTCAAGTTCTCAAAACTAGGGCGAATTAGCGAGCCCGACTTCCGCCATCGACTGGATAAATGCCGCCAGTTACAAATCCCGCATCGTCCGAGCATAAATAAGTCACAAGACCGGCAACATCCTCCGGCTGACCAATCCGACCTAGTGGATAGACTTCAGATAGACGATCTTTGGCTGCCTCGATATCGTCAGGATTTCCTCCCCGCAATACTGCTTCCCCCATCGGCGTATCGATCACAGCCGGGCACACAGCATTAACTCGTATGCCGTGTGGCCCAAGGCTTATGGCTGCAGATTTCGTCATACCCACAACAGCATGTTTACTCGCTCCGTAGGCAAAAACAGGTGGAGTTCCGCTCAGTCCAGCCACAGAGGCGGTGTTAACTATTGCCCCCGCCCCGCTCCGCATCATAGCCTGAGCCACGAACTTCATCCCCAGCCATACACCTTTAACATTCACAGACAAGACACGATCAAAATCTTCTTCTTGATACTCAAAGAGATTATTCCATGGCCCTAAAATACCCGCGTTGTTGAAAAAGGAGTCGACCCTTCCGAATTTGTCCATTCCTTGTGACACATATCGTTCGACTTCGTCAGATTTACTCACGTCTGCAGCAATCATCATGACATTCGCACCTGCTCGCTCCACACGTGCTGCAACTTCCTCCAAGGAAGTCCCATCCAAGTCAACAAGTACTAAATTTGCCCCGTCCTCGGCAAATCGATGAGCAGTGGCTGAGCCAATGCCGCCCGAAGCACCAGTTACAACCGCAACTTGTCCACTAAATCTCTTTTCAGATGACATTTTTCCCCCTCTGTTATCGAACGCTCGTGACCATCCGAGAATAAAATAGCACAAAGAAAGGAGCATCTCCGTAGAGATGCTCCTTTTTAAGTTCGTTGCTTACAAGAAGCAATGAATTCCTGATTGAACTAGACGTCCAACCACAGCCACGGCGAGTTTTCAGTACCCATCCCGTAAGACTTCCACACGCGGTAACCGCGCAGTTTTTCATTAGCACCGGTCCAGCCGACACCCGCTCCAGCCTGACTCGGAACATAGTACATATTTTCTGCGTTAATCTTTTGGATTTCGTAGATGTACTCCCGTCGCTTCTCATAGTCAGCCTCAGCTGCCTGCAGAGCGTCAAGCTCACGAATACGCATGTCTTTAATACGTCCGTGGTTACGCTCATTATCACCGAACATTCGTGGGAAATATCCACCAACCTCGGGGAATGGAGTCTCATAACCCCAAGCAATACCACTGAAGTTACCAGTGAATGTTTGAGTAATGTACTGCGAAGAATAATCTTGGTGCTCAATTTCACTCGTGATTCCTGCACCGGTCAGGTACGCCTGAATCGCTTCGCCAAGCTTGTTGAACGTTCCACCAGTACCACCATATGGGTAGTATTGGAATTTGATATTCGAACCGTCATAGCCTGCTGCATCTAGAAGTTTCTTTGCCTCAGCAGGGTTGTACTTAAAGTCATCACCAGCAGCACCCATTTTGGGGTCCGTTGGATTCAACCACCACTTCTCGAAACCAGCCGGTATCAAGTTGTTCCAACGCAACAGATCAGCGCGCGACCCAACTCCAGCCTTCTCCATCGCTTCAACCTCATAACCGAGCTCTGTAAGAGCATCTCGGTCCTGAGCTAACGATGTCGCTCGGCGGAATCGAAGATCCTGCCATATAGGATCGACATCTAGTTCATTGTTAGAGAAGTACAGGAACGACATCAGCGCCGGTCGCGAACCATACCACTGTAACCCTGGCATCTCCTCCTTGGTCGGGATGACGTCGGAAGCGGTAGCGCCTGTGTAGTGCAGGTTACCTGCCTTGAGCTGCGCTAGTCGGTTCTGGTACTCAGGGATACTAATCCAGTGGAAGTTGTCGGCAAACGGAGCTGCGTACTCACTCCCCATTGGAGCTAAAGAGCCGTGCCAATTTGGGTTCCGAGAGAACATAAAGTCCACGGATGGCTCATATTTCTCAAATATCCATGGCCCTGAACCGATGATTTCTTTCGCAGGGTCGAAACCACCATTGTGACCCTCAACGGGCTGCACGTGCAGCGCATTGGGGTCAGCAAGTGTATCGATAAATGTAGCCGACGGAGCACCACACACAAATTTCAGTGTATGGTCATCAATCGCCTCACAAGAATCAATATTAGGTACCGTGTCCTTGTTGGGAGACTCATCTGCAACAAGTTTTGCCCACGAAGAAATAACGTCAGCAGTAGTCACCTCACGCTCGTTAACGGGCGCCTTATTGTGGAACTTTACACCTTGCTTAAGTTTCACGATCCAAGTAACGGCATCTTCGGTTTCAGCCGACTCGGCAAGATCCGGCACCGGGCCCAAGTTATAAGGGCTGACGCCTTCTTCAGTGCCATTTCTGAATAATCTACTCACGGAGAACAAACTTGGGTATTTCGAGAGATACGAAAGGTTCCCATATGGATCAATTGTTGGAGGGTCCTGAACCCAGTTACCAACGACTGTTCCTCCTCGTTTAACTCCAGGATACGGATCAACGTTGGCTGCCGCGGTCGCAACAGCGGCAACTGATGTCTGAGTCGCAGTGGCAGCAGCGGCCTGCGTTTGTTGTTGTTGTGCCAAAGCCTGAGTCGCAGCAGCAGTCGCAGCAGAGGAGGATGAATCACCACCCTCATCGTCACTTCCACCGCATCCGATCAATGCTGCCCCTGTAATACCGGCAGCGGCAACACCCGCACCTCGTATCACAGAGCGTCTGGAAACTCGTCGTTGAGCCCCCAACCTACTCCAATAATTTTTTTCCATTCTAATTTCCTTCCTTGTCGTTCTGTACCGGCACCACACTGCGCGCAGTGTCCCCTCTGTCTGATTTCACAGCCGGTTGGGAGACTATACAGGATTTTCGCTGATTTGGGGAGATAATTCTTACATTTTTTAACCGCATTATTTGTCGTCTAAATAGCTTAAATTAGCCTACAATGTGCCCAGTGAGTGTTACTAAGAGAGATATCGTTAGAGTCTACCTCTCTTAGGACGACACTAAATCGATTGAGGAGTCTCCATGAAAATTGAAATGTTCCATTTACATCCCTACCGCGACCTTCCTGAAGACTTCGCTGAAAAATACCGATCTGTATGGGTAGACGTCCCGATCGAATTGTTTGATCCCCCTAAGGCTCACGAAATGTACAACTGGACTTTGGACGAACTTGAATACGGGGCGTCTCTCGGTTTTGATGGTGTCTGTGTAAACGAACATCATCAAAATGCCTACGGTTACATGCCATCCCCTAATATCATGGCGGCAAGTTTGGCCAGGCGAACCAAAGATGTGGCAATAATCGTGATGGGCAATTCGATTGCCCTATACGATCCCCCCACAAGAGTCGCTGAAGAAATGGCTATGCTCGATTGCATATCAGGTGGTCGGATGGTCTCTGGTTTCCCTACCGGAACTTCGATGGATACAAACTATGCGTATGGCCAAAATCCTGCGACTCTTCGTGATAAGTACTATGAAGCGTCTGATTTAATACTCAAAGCCTGGACAGACCCAGAGGTTTTCACGTGGGATGGACGGTTCTTTCAACTGAGATACGTCAATATATGGCCTCGACCAGTCCAGCAACCCCATCCACCCGTATGGGTGCCAGGGGCGGGCTCCATAGAAACCTGGGACTGGTGCCTCGATCAGTCATTCAACTATGCATATTTGTCATATTCAGGATTCAAACGCGGAAAACAAGTCATGGATGGCTTTTGGAATAAGGCTGACCAGCGCGGTATGGAAAAAAATCCGTATCAGGCAGGCTTTCTACAGCTCGTCGTAACAGGTGACTCGTTGGATGAATGTGCTGAGAAATATGGCCCACATATTGAGTATTTTTTCAATAAGATGCTGCATACATATCCTGGCTTCGGAGACGCCCCAGGATATCGAACACTCGACACGTTAAAGGCTGGATTACTCGGACAGATTGGCTCGTTTGGTGAGCGCCCTGGTGGGAGTACCTGGGAGACTCTGCTTGAGGCTGGAAATGTTGTTGCCGGAACCCCGAAGGACGTAACCGAACAGCTGGAACAGGTTGCTTTAGACCTGAACATTGGACACTTGATGCTTTTGCCGCAAATCGGATCTATGCCACATGAGCTGGCTATGGAAAATATTAAGAAGACTGCCACGGAAGTAGTCCCGAATCTACGGCATCTGCACTCTGATTATGAGGACCACTGGTGGCCACAAATGTTAGATGGGCGAGTCCAACAGCAACCCATGTTCAATAACCCCGAGCTCGCAGAGGCAGCCGGCGGCGGCGCTTAAGACAGAAATTACAGCAGGGACTCTGCCCAGTATTTTTGACTTGCATGCGAGCGTGGTTTCTCTTGCTCGAAGGAGTACTATAATTTCATAGATCCATCAAATATTGGTAGTCACGGAGCGAATGTGTCACAGGACAATCTTTCTGCAAAACTCCATAGCCGAGTTACCCGCTCAAAAATGCTTATCTTTATAGTCTTGATCGGTCTCATAGCCTTCCTACCAAGCACCTTGCTTGTTGCACGGTCTGTATGGCTAACTCAACAAGCTGAAATCGTCGTAAGAAAATTACCTGATGGGAAGCTTGAATTCTGCCTAGACGTCGGAGCTGGCGAACAACCAGAACGCCAATGTCCGAAACTCCGCATGTTTGATTATGAAAACTCAGTTACAGGGACCTGGTACCGATCGACCCCCATACTGATTACTTCGCCCGACTCAGAAATACAAAGTCTTAATCCTGCAAGCGGACTATACCGGACTCAGGTGGGGGACAGCATGGCCAGCGTTTCCGAAAAATTTGATATTTCTATCCCTGATTTGGTTAGACTAAATCCAAATGTAGGAATAATATTGCGAGCCGGTCAAATATTGACTGTAGATACAGACCTCGCGCCAGCAATCACAGTGGGGACTGTTCGTTCGGCCGAAGAAATCAAGGCCGGTACTTATACAGTTGTTAGCGGAGATTCACTCGGTGCCATTGCTGACCGATTCGATTTGACTATTGCAGAGATAACCAAGCTCAACCCAGGTATCACGAATCCAAATTCCTTATCAATAGGTCAGACACTGATAGTTGAAGGAAGCGCTCCACCAGCCTCAACCGCTTCTCCCAGTAATAATGGCTCTTCAAGTACCTACACTGTTCAAAGTGGGGACACATTGAATGCCATTGCAGCCAGATTTTCTATCACTCCCGCCGAGCTCCGCAGTGCAAATCAACTCTTAAATCCTGATTCACTTTCAATTGGACAGGTACTGATCATCCCTGTCAAATGACCTGATTCAAATGTAGCTACCAGCGCTATACTCCCCTTTAGATATCAAGTAGTGGTGGAGATTCGGGGGAGCCTCATGCAAACAAGACAGATACCAGTGGGTAATGGTCGCTTCGAAATTGAAATTGCTGAGTGGGGCGACGGTGATGACTACCTCTTATTCCTGCACGGCATCTCCGGCCTTCACGAGGATCCAGTCATCGTCGGATTGGCGCAAGCGGGTAAACATGTTATAGCACCACGCCACCCAGGCTTTGGTGACGAAAGTCAGACTGAGCTCGACACCATCCATGACTTGGTCTATGTATATCTCGACCTTTTAGATGAGCTCGGACTACATAACCTTCCAATTGTTGGCCACTCGCTCGGAGGAATGATTGCGGCAGAACTCGCCGCAACACAACCGGAACGGTTTAGCTCAGTCAGCCTCATATCGCCTATGGGCTTTTTCCATAAAGAAAACCCGACCTTCGACTTTTTCGCCTGCACGCCATCTGAGATGGCTGCTGCTTTTTTTCTCGATCCTGAAGGTGAGGCAGCTCAATCAGCAGGTGATACCGGTCTACGAAGGTTAGCGCAGGCTGGTGCCGAGTCGGCAGAGGGAGAAGAACTAATTGAAATCTATGTCGAACGTTCCAAAACACTGGCCACTGCTGCAAAATATCTCTGGCCACTCCCCGACCGTGGATTGAAGAAAAGAATACACCGAATATCAGGCCCTGCCCAAATTGTTTGGGGCAAACAGGACAAAGTTGTGCCGATAGCATACGCGCAGGATTTTCTTGATGGGATTAAAGGATCTAGTCTGACGGAAATTGATAACGCCAGCCATGAGATTCTTCTTGAGCAACCTGGGGCGGTCCTTAGTGCATTGCTCTAGTGCAGAACTGAACAAAATCATAGAATTGGGATCAATATGACAATAGATGTACCGGCCATTATTCCATTTATTCTTGCAGGCGCATTGATGCTCTGGGCATTGGTGACGGTCGGACTAGCATTTAGTGGTGGCTACAATAATGCTGGGCTCCCGGAAATTCACTCCCGGAAAATACCAGCTGTGGAGGCTGATATCCCTTCGGAACTATTGTCCCAGTCGGGGATTAAAGCTCCGACGAGTGAAAGTCGTCTGGTAATCGCAATTCTATATCTTTCTGGTATAGGAGTTATGGGACTGCTAATACTGATGCTTGCTGCAACCGTAATCTGGTAACTTAAGCTTCAGAATATTTATTCACAACTTAGGAGTAGAAAATGGGTGACACAGTCCTATACGAGCGCGAGGGTCATATAGCAACTATTACATACAACAGACCTGAAGCTATGAATGCTATAAATCCCCAATTGCGTGAGGATTTGAACGACGCATGGAGTCAGTTTCGGGAGGACGAAGACGCGTGGGTTGGCATAGTTACGGGTAATGGCCGAGCTTTCTGTGCCGGCGCAGATGTCAAATCTTTCGGGCAAACTCCCAGCCA
>CAZSFJ010000057.1:0-9015 GCA_964606125.1 uncultured Dehalococcoidaceae bacterium
AAGTCGTTGACTCTGTAAAAATCACGGATAAATATCTACCAATTGTTTTTGGATCAGTGCTGGGACTGAGTTTCATTCTTTTACTTTTTGCATTCAGATCCGTCACTATTAGTTTTGCTTCCATATTGATGAACTTGCTGTCAGTAGGTGCTTCTTACGGCCTGGTGGTTCTGGTATTCCAGAAAGGCT
The DNA here is from genome assembly GCA_964606125.1 of uncultured Dehalococcoidaceae bacterium. Lineage (GTDB taxonomy): Bacteria > Chloroflexota > Dehalococcoidia > UBA2979 > UBA2979 > UBA2979. Next base: position 190 of record CAZSFJ010000057.1, read on the forward strand.
TCCTGATTGACCTCTTTGGCTTTGAGCAAGTGGATCAGATTGAATTCTGGTTGCCGCTCTTTATGTTCAGTATCTTGTTTGGTCTGTCCATGGATTACCACGTCTTCATGCTAAGTCGAATCAAAGAACATTACGATGTCACTGGGAATGCCAGCGAATCTGTCGCATTTGGTCTGAGAACTACGGCAAGCATTATCACCGGAGCCGCTTTAATCATGGTGGCAGTATTCGGAGGTTTTGCTCTAGGTGACATTGCGTTCTTTCAGTCGATGGGCTTCGGCCTCGGAGCAGCCGTGCTGCTAGACGCAACTATTGTCCGCTCACTACTGGTTCCAAGCGTGATGCGTATTCTTGGTGATAGAGCCTGGTACTTGCCTTCGTGGCTGGAGTGGTTACCAAATATATCCATCGAAGGCAAGTCCGATTCGGTAACGAATTGAACGTCGAATATGTATGCTCAGAAGCAGGGCTACATGATGTCGCCTACGACGTAGTGCCCATCTGTCCAGGTTGGTTCGGATTCAAGGTGCTCCATCAGCCCTAGAAACACTTCATGTTGCTCGGGAAGTTCTGCATTAGCAACATAGGCCTCCTGGCTCTCAAATACAGCCACGGCCAACCAATTGCCGCCCGCATCAGGGCGCAACACAAAGATTGCGATCGCCCCGTCTGGAGTTCGGTCATTATTACTAAATAGGCCGACCAAATCATCCTCATGACCGGGCTTTACTGAGAATTCCGCCACTGAACCGTACATAGTCATACCTCTCTACTGCTCGAATTCACTATTATTTGCAGATCGCACTGGACCGTCATTGTTAACACAATACCTGAAAAATCAAACAATTAGTATCGAGAGTTTTGATCAAGTAGTTCGAGTTTCTCCGATTGGGATGAGGAGTCAAACCAGTCGGCAAACTCCGCATAGAAATCATCTAGCGACAAACCAAAGGCATTTTTAAACGCCTGCTGATAGCCGAGGTACGCAACGTTTGGATAAAATTCCGTCAGGAATGAATCGTTTGTACCCGTTCTGTCGATCAGCCAGGCTACTCCCCATAGCCCCATGTCATACATAATCGCTCCACCACATCGACACTGATGCTCATCCAGTGCGTCTTTGTCTGCTCGACTATGAGAGTTCTGAAGCGTAAATCCCCAGCGGTCATATATACGTTGAGCATTTCCAAGTGCGCCAGTCATTGGGCCTTTGAAATCACTCCAATTCTTCTTTTCTGCAAAGTACAGCGCAAAGTACTCCGCTGTTCCTTCCTCAAGCCAGAGCGGTCCATTTCCAAGTTCACAAAGCACATTTTGTTCATCTGAGCATCGAGTCGAGTGTGGGTGGACCACGTGAGCGCTCTGCCAGACGTGTACATATTCGTGCAGAGTAGTTTTACGGATCATCCCCTCTTTGTATGATGCTTCAGGAGCGCTATAAGTGAAATACTGCACTCGGACAGGCGAAAGTGGTACCGGTGTCTCATGGAGGGCTCCACAACAGTCATCAAAAGTCTTGTAATACGCCTCGTTGTATTCTCGACAGGACTCATACTCGGTGTCACGATACCGTTCCAAGTACAAACACGACTGGGCTGCGACGTATTCGACGTCTGGTTCACCGTATCTCACAAGGATATTCATAATTGGGCCCCAATTACCGAACACCTCAGCACCATAGAGTTCAGCCTCACGAATCTGCTCAATAATTCGGGCATCAATCTCCGCTCCGGCAACAAAATACGGCTCAGCGTTACTCTTACTGGCATTAATTAAACAGGTCACGTAGTCATCTTTCGGTGTTTGCAACAAGTATTCACGCTCACTAAACGATCCCTGACATGTCGTCTCTGAGTACACTTGTAGTGCGGTCCTGCTCGGTTCAGTTTTTACAAAATTAGGAAATTCGGGGCACGGGACGGCTGTCCAAATATTGCAGCCTGGGCCGGTATTTTCTGAAACTGCCTGACCGAATGAAATTAATTCCTGCTGCCTTGGATCGTCGGCTGGAAGCTCATCATCATGGCCCCTGTGGTCGTCATCGTGGTCTCGGTCGTCATCATCGTGGTCCCGGTCGTCATCATCGTGGTCCCGGTCGTCAGAATCCTTATGCTCCACCAATGCATTAACTGAAGATTCAAACACTGCAAGGATGTATTCAGGTTCAGGCGGAGACAACACAGTCGCTACTGTGTTTTCATATAGCGCATATGCGGCAGGCAGTTCTTCCTTTAGTCCTTCGGAGGAATCAATACCCCATTCCTCATTTGCAGTGACACCAGTAACCTCGAACATGTCCCACGCTGCCAATATCATCCAGAACGCAAATTCGGTGGCAATGACTCGCTTATATCCCTCGGGATCGAAATTTCGCAAGTCCTGATATGACTCAACGCTATAGTGCCCATTTTCTATAGCGAGTTCCATTGCTTGATTCAGCGTAGAATTCGGATCTTCCCAATCCCAATCTGCAGGAAACGCAAAACGGAATCCCTGATCTGTCAATGTATGCAGCAAGTGTTCGATCACCTCGATAATCTGGCGGTCGCTCTCACGCTCGTCTTTCTCCCAAATGTAGTCAATATGATTGTGCGCGAACTCACGGGCGTCGTGATCAAGCCTGTCAGCAATCTCTGGATATTCAAGTGGCTCACCACCATAAAAGTCTGGGCCACCATAGCCAATTCTTTGATAGACATACCTATCTTCGAGCTGGAAACGCAGTTCCGTCCGACGCGATCTGTCGATTTGATCTGTATCTCGCCACATACTTGCGAGCGTACGAGAAATTTTTATGACAAATCCATCTGATACATCATCCAATACGAATAGGCGGATTCCGTGTACATCCATATGTCGATTGAACGGGGCATATTTATCGTCCTCATAGATCACACCGGATTCAGTAGTCGGTCGATTCGTGTCGGTTGGATTACCTGAGGCTGATTGGTTGCTCCGGCTCTGGGTAGATTGGGAGGACGTTTGACCTGGCTGGACCTGCGAGCCTGCGTTTACTTGAGATTCAGTTACTGTGTCAGTCTCTCCGCCTGAGCAGCCAGCGCATATAAGTAGGAGTAGTGGGATCCAACCAAGCATCAACAATCTTGATAGTGTCTTCATATTTCCAGTGTATAAAAAAGTTCGGGTGAGAACACCCGAACTTTGATTAATCCACGACAATCTAGTGGTCGTTATGCTCTTCGTAAAGTCATAACTCCGATTACGAGCATGGTGAGCATCCAGAGAGGCCACATAACCATCATTGCTTCGTTGTCATCGTTCGCACCACCGATGGCGAGCACCAAGAAACCAACACAACCAAGCAGACCAAGAGCTCCTGAGAGAATTTTGTTGAAGAACTCAGCCAAGTAATAACCCAAACCAGTGAACGCCATACCCATAAACATTGTTGACCAGAGAAGTCGACCGATAGCTTCTTGGTCTGTCTCATTGCCTACAGATCCAAAGGCATCAGCGACCATACCGCCAGCCATACCAATCACGAGGATAAGCAGGCCAATCTGTGCCATGTCTTTGCCCGTACCGGCAGGCATAGCGTCTCTAGACCGCATAAAGGCAATTGGAACCGCCAGTAGAGCCCAACTCGCGATCAGTTCTGTCTGCAGAGTATTGGTGATCTCAGCACCGCCCAAGATCATATATACAATCAGCGGAGCCAGCGCCCCGACTATAAAAAATGTTCCAGTTAGTGTATTTGGTTTCATACTTCTCCAGCTTTCTACCCCCGGAGCCGCACCCTCTAATCGTATACCAAAACCTCACTAATGGGATACACACGACCATATTTATGGGTTACGGCTACGAAAGGTCGACCCCGAGTGCCTCCTGAGCTGCAGCGAATTCTTCGAGCGACATTCTGCGTCCCATCGCAACCCACTCCTCATCAGAAATATTCTCTCTGGCATCCATGAGTGATATCGCGTCAGTTCCTACGAGATACCGTAGCTTTGGTTCAGTGGTTGTAAGTGCGGAAAGAATCACCTCAGCAACATCCTCAGGCAGTGCAGGATTCTGTAATTTAGTGGCAAAATGATGGCCGATTCGATCAGCGAATTCTTTGTACGGGGAATCTTCTGGCGGAGCCTGGCGATCGTCACGCTTCGTGAAAATTGGGGTCAATACCACGCCAGGTTCGATTAAGGCCACTCGAATACCAAAACGGAACACCTCAGCCGCTAAGACTTCAGTCATTGCGTCCAAAGCAAATTTACTCCCTACATAGGAACCCATACTCGGAGATGCCACTCGACCGGCAACCGAGGTCACATTCACGATCGAGCCGTGTTCACGTTCACGCATGCCTGGTAGAACCAACTGGGTCATACGCAACGCCCCAAACACGTTGGTTTCAAATACATCCCGAGTTACGCCGAGAGGAGTTTCTTCTATCGAGCCGCCACCGCCGACACCAGCATTATTGACGAGAACATCTATTTGGCCTGCCCTCGAAACTGCTTCGTCGATACATGCCTGTGCTGATTGTTCGTCGTTCACATCAAGAGCCAGTACATCCAATGACAATTTCTCTTCACCAGCAGCTTGCTCCAATTCCTGACCTGCCGATGGGTTCCTCATCGTGGCGAACACGTGATATCCGTCTCGTGCGAGATGTAAGGCCGTTGAGTTGCCAATCCCAGTGCTTGCTCCGGTCACCAAAGCTACGTCTGTCATGTATTACTCCTGACTTGATTAAAGGTTATTGTATTTCAGAATGGAGATTTCAATATCCCCCACCAATATTGCACTACACCCACAGCCGTGTATTTGTCCAGCCATTTCCCACCATGGAGCGCATACTCCTGAAATTCTTTAAGACCAAGTAGCACTAACAAAACCAGTAATATCTTTCCGGCACTCAATTCTATTTTGGGCAAATAGTGTCGGATGAAAGTGACCGTTATTATCCAAAACTCGAACACATTTGGGAACACCAATAGAATCAATCGATTGCCGACGAGTTCAAAAATAAATACCCCCACTATCCGATACACAAAGAGAAAAATCGCAATGCGGCGGTAGGGCTCTTCCCACTTGAGCGACACCCAAAGAAAAGTAGCCATATAGGTCAGATCTAACCATTTATCTAATGCCTGGTAGTTCCTTACCCCACCCATATCTAAAAGGTTCATTAAAAAGAGGTCTGATAGATCAATCAGGATCGCAAGTACTGATCCTGCAAACGCCCACCGGAGAATCAGCAGAGCCCCGAAAATTCGAACGATAGAGATTATTATTTCTTCAGTCGTCATATGTGTAAGGATAGTGAGGATTGGTGGGCCCCGTGGGGGTCGAACCCACGACCTGCGGATTAAGAGTCCGTTGCTCTACCACTGAGCTAGAGGCCCAAAGACAGTCTATTACCGAGCAATCCTAAAGTCACGTTTTGGAGCTTTATGTTATTCCAAGCCTGCTATAGCTTGCGAACATCAATAATACCTGTGGCTTATCACTGGTCGACTATGAGTTAGGATACAAACATTACTTAGGACCTCAATGATCAATCGAGACGGGAGTAATTGAAATGGCTACTCATGCACTAAGCACACGGGTATCAGAAATGCTCGGGGCGAAATACCCTATTTTCGGCTTCACACACGAAATAGATGTCGTAGTAGAGGTCTGCCTCGCAGGTGGAATCGGTGTTTACGGAGGCACACGAAATACTCCTGAAGAAATTACTGAAGCTCTCGAAGAGATCAGTTCAAGAGTTGGAGACTTGCCGTTCGGAATCGACCTAGTGCTCCCCAAAAATATGCCTGAAAAGAATAATCGAGAAGAAATTGAAGCCGAACTCCCTAATGCTCACAGAAATTTTGTCGATCACCTATATGAGAAATACAATGTGCCACGCGATAACCTGCCGGGGGCGCGGTCACGATTCGTCCGGTCCGAAGAGGTTGCCCGCAATCAGCTGGATGCAGTCCTACGCTCAGACGCAAAAATATTTGCAATGGGGGTTGGATCCCCTCCGGAGATGATCGGTGCGGCTAAGGAATTTGGGAAAACAGTTCTATCTCTCGTTGGCGCTCCACGTCACGCCGAAAAGGCTCTTGATGCAGGTGCAGACTTGATAGTGGCACAAGGTTACGATGCAGGGGCTCACACGGGTGAAATCGGGACATTCTCTCTCGTACCACAGATCGTTGATCTTGTAGCTGGCAGGATCCCTGTACTAGCTGCCGGTGGAGTAGCAACAGGACGTCACATTGCTGCCGCACTCGCTCTTGGGGCTGAAGGCGTTTGGATGGGTACACCTTGGTTAACTACTAAGGAACATAATACATCACCAAAGCTCTTAACCCAGTTACTTAACGCCAACTCAAATGACACAGTACGATCACGATCGGATAGTGGGAAAACTTTAAGGATGATCAAGTCCGCATGGAGCGAAGAATGGGATGCTGAAGACAATCCAAAACCCTTGCAAATGCCTTACCACGATATATTGGTCGGGGACTTACTCGGATCAATCAGCAGACATGAAGTCGAACCACTTCTACATCAGCCAGCCGGACAGGGCATAGCTTTCTTCAATGAAGTAAAGACTGTTCGCGAAACCATGGAAGTGTTTGTCGCGGAAGCAAGCGCAGTATTGGAGCGCTGAATGTGGAAGATCGCCGGTTCGCTTTCTATACGCTAGTATTGTGGTCCGCGGGTGATTAGCTCAGTTGGTTAGAGCGCTTGCTCGACACGCAAGAGGTCATTGGTTCGAATCCAATATCGCCCACCATCCGCTTTACCTTTAGTAGCAAGAAATGCAGCGTTACGACGAGAATGTAAAAATCTCATCTCGCGATTTGTTGACCACAAAACTGGCCAATAGGACGCTACTATCACTCCATGAACAGCGACCGACGAGAAGAGCTCTTCCAAAAATTTGAGCGAGCTAGTGAGCTTCCACTCCTAGTTTTGTCAGTACTGTTTGTGCCAATATTAATCGTGCCGTTCGCCTTCGAACTGGACGGCCCACTAATGAACACAGTTGACACCTTGGATTGGGTCATATGGGGAATTTTTGCTCTGGAACTAATAATCCGCACATACCTGTCCCCTAGCCGAGTCAAATTTCTTCGGACGCACCCTTTCGATATATTGATAGTTGCTCTGCCACTCCTGAGACCACTGAGATTGCTAAGAACAGTCAGAGCCTTGCGATTACTACGTGCGATACGACTACTTGCAACTCTTGGATTTATCGGCAATACGTTCCGTAGGATTGCATCAAGAAGAGGAGTGCAATTAAGTCTAGTATTTGCCTTGTTGGCTTTTGTCGTTAGTGCAATCCTCCTGAACGAAGCAGAGCGAGGTACCAGCAGTGAGATAGACGGCCTAGCGACAGCTCTGTGGTGGGCTGTCGCAACCATAACCAACGTGGGGGCGGGAGATATCACCCCGGTGACCCCGTTTGGAAAAGGTATTGGAGTATTTCTGATGATCAGTGGGGTGAGCGTGTTCACCTCGTTAGCAGGTAACGTCGCTGCAGTCCTACTTGAAGATACAGATGAAACAGCGCAACTTCGCCGAGAAATCCAAGAGTTAAAGCAGTTGATGATGAGTAACCAACGTGATTGATACGTCTTTTGACGTCCACTCAGACACACCCAGCGGTAACACTGTAGCTCTCGTTTGATTACACATATTATATTTGGAAAAATAACTTTGTATAATCGGTTTCAGTGTCTATTTCGATAGACATATTGACGGAAACGAGCGACACGTTTATGGAGACGAGCACATGACACTCGATATCATCATCTATATAGCCCAAATGCTCACGGCGTTGGCAACCTTAGCTGTTGCGTACGTGTTGACTTACCAGCTCCGGTTACAGCACGCTGAAGCTCAACGACAATTGGTTTTGTCCATCAACGAGCAACGGCAATATCTCGCTCTCACATTGGCTGGAGATCCTGACTTGTCGTCAATAAATTCTCGCGGTGGAGCTGACTACGGCGATCTTAATCAAATGGAACGCATACGTTTTAACCGAATATTTCAGGCGGAGATGAGTCTCAGTAACATTGCTCAGGAATATGCTGATCTTCTTCATGTTGACCCAGACGCGGCCCTTCGAACAAATTTCGCTCTATTTCCAGGGAGAAGAAAATTTTACAAAGAAGGCCTTATTCGGTTCACTCTCCCGACTCCTTTTGTGAATAAGGTCGATAAGATCATTACTGAGATAGAATCGAAAGTAGGCGAGGACGGACAAGATTTGTCAGTGCTCATCCAAGAAACCGATTGAAGTAGTTGAGTTCGATTAGTCAAAGATGCTAATCTACCTGACAAATTGAATCATGGATAAATGCTCAAGCGGGAGTGGGCCCGCTGGAAGGGATTTACTAGTGAATTTTTTGCGTCTCGTCGATGACAAAACCACAGAAATAGGTGCACGTGTCCCTGACTTCCGTCTAGTCGATCCATCAGGTGACGTCCTTCGATTAAGTGATTTACGTGGGGCCCCTGCTGTCCTCTATTTTTATCCTGCTGATGGAACCGAAGGATGTACGCAGGAAGCGTGCGAATTCCGTGACGTTTATCAGGACTTTAAGGAACTTGATTGCGCGGTTTATGGCGTGAGCCCAGACAGTAGAGAATCACATGAAAGTATGATTAACGACAATCAATTGCCCTTTGAGCTATGCGTCGATCCTGACGAAATGATGATGAGTGAGTACGGAGTCATGGGAGAGTTCGAGTGTGATGACTCCGAGGGCCAGTTCTGGCGAGGACGTGGCAGAAGCGTCGATGAAGAAAATCACGTGATCATCCCCGTGCGAGCAACTTTTTTAATTGATAAAGATG
>CAZSFJ010000058.1:0-8803 GCA_964606125.1 uncultured Dehalococcoidaceae bacterium
GATGATTGTTGCTCGTTGCACCAGCTATTACGGCTATATCAGGGCCCACTGCTGATTTCGTTGCACGCCACACGGCTACTGTTTCTTCGTCCGATAAAGACGGCGCCTCGCCCGTGGAGCCAGTGGAAACAATACTCTGCGTCCCTGCTTCAACGAGAGCTGCTGCTAAAGCCCCGGTACGCTCAAGATCGACTTCGCCATCGACATCCATCGGTGTCACCATCGCCGTGATCAGTCTGCCGAACTCTGCAGCCACACTTTCCCCCTTTTGCATAAACCGTAACTGGCTATATCAGCCTACGGTATTCTAACTCCTCATAGATACTCATGCCTTACGTTACCAAAATTGGCGATACTCTGCCAAACATACTCCATACCGTGTATGGTTCTAACTGAACCTAGGGCAAGTACAGTCCTACGAGGGGAGAGACCATTATGCCATTTACTACCCGTGCCGCGGTGCATGTGAAGCATGGCCAGCCATTAGATGTAACCGAAATATCCTTGCCTGATCCAGGACCGAATGAGGTTGTAGTAGAACTGTTTGCTTCGGGGATATGTCATAGTCAACTGCATCAAATACACAATCCAGACACGCCCACTCCAGCCTTAATGGGGCATGAAGCTACTGGGCAAGTGATAGCTCTTGGAACCGAAGTAACTCATGTCCGTGAAGGACAACGGGTGATGTTGACTTGGGTGCCACGTGATGTCACCACAGAGACCGGCCGTGACAGAAACTTTTCTCGAACTTCGTGGTCCGTAGGCGGAGAGGAACAAACCGGACCAAACATATATACGTGGGCGGAGCATGTTTTAGCTCATCAGCAAATGGTTCTTCCACTCGACGAAGACGTCGACACAGACGTCACTGCCATCGTGGGCTGTGCGACTGTTACGGGAGTAGGCGCAGTACTCGGATCAGCAAAAGTGCCCGCTGGGTCTACCGTGGCCATTTATGGTGTTGGTGGCGTTGGGATAAATGCAATTGCGGGGGCCAAAATAGCAGATGCTTCACGCATCTTTGCGGTCGATCTATCAGACGAGAAGCTAGAGTTTGCCAAAGAATTTGGCGCAACCGACACCATTAATGCCTCGGAGGTTGATCCGGTTGAGGCAATTGTCGAACTGACCGGTGGAGGAACTGACTTTGCCTTTGATGCAATAGGTTATGAGATCACTATGCGGCAAATACTAAATACGGTCAGGGCCGGTGTGCTTGGTGCAGGCGACAGAGGTGGCACTGCTGTACTCATCGGGGTCCCGCAAACCGACGCGACAATTGACGCTCGCGCATTGCTTATGGGTGAGCGGAATTATATCGGTTCTCTCGGGGGGTCCAGTCACCCGATGACCGACTTCAAACAATATATCGACTGGTACAAACAGGGGGCCCTTCCATTGGAGAAAATGATCAGTGTAAAATATGATGGCCTCGACTCAATAAACGAAGGCATCGAAGCACTTGAATCCGGAAATATATCCGGTCGTAGCATCATGATATACAAGGGCACTTAAGACCTAAGGCGGCACGCAGATGTTAGATCAACAATTCCCTATGAATGGGAGAATCATGAAGCTCTGCGTCATGATTGTGCCGCGTGACGATTCCAACAGATTGTCAAAGATGCTGTCCGATGCCGATTTCCACTCCACTAAAATTAGTTCAAGTGGAGGTTTCTTAGGAAAGGGATCCTCCACCATTTTCTCGGCAATTGAGGAGTCGCGGCTTGGTGATATGATTAGTTTACTCCGCAAGCATTTTCCTGAAACGGTAGAGTCGGTCCCGGCGTCGAGCTTGCCATTTACTTCGGAACCAGACCTCCCCAGTACACAAATGATTGATATTCGTGTCGGGGGAGTAGTGGTTTTCATAGTCCCGCTAGAGGCGTTTGGCGCAATCTAGGAATTCCACGTCATGACTAATGTTGAACTGGTAATCCCCGTATATAACGAAGAAGTCATCCTAGAACAGTCCATACGTACTCTGCAGGCTTGGTGTGCCGGTCAGCCTGAGTACTCGTGGAATATTGTTATTGCTAACAACGCGTCGACCGATCGGACTCTCGAAATCGCCCACCGGCTAGCCGATAAATCTTCTGGCCAAGTCACTGTCCATGACATAGGCATAAAAGGACGAGGGATCGCTCTCAAGACAGTGTGGCTAAACACCAATGCCGACATAGTTGCCTACATGGATGTTGATTTGTCCACTGATATAAGTCATATAAGAGAACTGGTGGACCCCATCGCTTCAGGCAAGGCTGATGTCACGTATGGAAGCCGCCTACATAGGAATGCTCGCACAACTAGATCGTTCAGGCGCGAAATCATCAGCCGCTCATACGTTCTAATCCTTCGATTGCTTGCCGGCTTGAAAGTGACGGATGCGCAATGCGGTTTCAAGGCCATGTCCCGAAACGCAGCCTTAAGACTGCTGCCAGAAGTAATAGATACTCAGTGGTTTTTCGACTCAGAGCTTTTGATTGTTGCACAGCACAACGGGTTTCCTATGGAAGAGGTTCCGGTACAGTGGACAGAGGACACCGATTCAAGGGTCAATATCATAAAAACAGCAGCGGAAGACCTTTCTGGTATTTGGAGGCTACGCAAAAATGGAATACCTAAGCTTAGGAATGGCGATCAGGACATTTAATGACTAAAACATTGATCCCAACCGTGGGCATTATTGGGGCCGGACAACTCGCTAGAATGATGATTCAGGCCTCAATATCACTTGGCATTGAGTGTCGCGTATTGGCCAAGTCCCGCGATGAGTCAGCGGCGCTTATATCCCCGAATGTTGAGATTGGAGATCCGGGTGATCCTATCGCAATCGAAGCGTTTGCTAAAAAATGCGATGTGGTTACCTTAGATCATGAATTAGTAAGTGCCGAAGGCCTCAAGCTTGCTATTGAAGCCGGGGTACCTGTTCGGCCGACACCGGAAACGCTTCACTATGCCCAGGACAAGCTATATCAGAGAAATCAGTTCGCCACCCTCGGGTTGCGGGTGCCGAAGTTCAAAGCTCTCGCGAAGGAAAGCGATCTTCTTGAATTCAGCTCAGACGCTGGCTGGCCACTCGTAGTAAAGAGTGCCACAGGCGGTTACGACGGGCATGGCGTTTGGATTGTGCATTCTGAGGCAGACGGTCAAGCTTTGCTGAAGCAACTCTGGGGAAACGGGCTCCGTATTTTCGCCGAAGAGCTGATTGACATACAAATGGAACTGGCCGTTCTGTTAGCTCGCCGGACGACTGGTGAAATTGCGATGTACCCAGTAGTTGAAACCTATCAAAAAGATGGGATATGTCATGAGGCTTCCATACCGGCTGCAATCAGTGATGCGATTCGAGTCTCCGCCGAAAACATAGCCACCATAATTGGGGAACACATAGAAGTCGAAGGGATTATGGCCGTCGAGCTATTCCTTGACTCTGAAGGGCTACTCACCGTGAACGAGATAGCAACCCGTCCTCACAACAGCGGCCATTTAACAATCGATGGTTGCAGTACCTCACAGTTCGAAAACCACCTGCGGGCGGTGATGAATTGGCCACTCGGATCTGCAACACCCATCAAGAATTCGGCAGTAATGGTTAATATCCTCGCTGCTGGTGAAAACAATCCCCTAGTTGTCATGCCGGATAGCCAAAGCATGGAAACCGCAATCCATCTCTACGGTAAAATCCCGCGAGAGGGGCGTAAAATCGGACATGTCACGTCTATTGGAGATGACCGAGACGAGGTAGCTCAGAGGGCTCGCTCGATCACTAGTAAATTACGAGGCGAGAGTTAAAATCAGTTGAAACCACAGAGGTAAGCTTATGCCAGTTGAACGCCCTATAGTAGGAATCGCAATGGGTAGTGACTCGGATCTACCGACGATGCAGGACGCAGCCAACCTACTGGATGAGCTTCACATTTCTTATGAAATTCGGATAATCTCGGCTCATCGGACTCCTGAAAAAATGATCGACTACGGAAAAACCGCATCCGATCGAGGGCTGAAGGTAGTGATTGCTGGAGCGGGTGGTGCGGCTCATCTCCCAGGCATGCTTGCTGCTGTCACTACCCTGCCTGTGATAGGCGTCCCCGTGAAGCTGTCACAACTAGATGGTATAGACTCCCTACTCTCGATCGTACAAATGCCAAAAGGTGTTCCCGTAGCGACCGTGGCCATAAACAACTCAAAAAACGCAGGACTTCTCGCGGCCCGGATAATCGGAATCGAGAATGCGGTCATTAGGGAACGGCTGATTGAACTTCAGAAGAACACAGCTGACGAAGTAGATTTGAAGGACTTGAAGCTTCAAGACCGATAAGCTGTTAGCTCCGCCCTCGGGTGGGCCTTATCGATCCGGGGACCTCTTTCCCTGCCTCCTCAAAGGCCTTCGCAACAACTCCACCGCGAGGGCCTTGGTATATTTCAGACAGATTCTCGGAGACCCAACTGGCTGATTCACTAATACTCTCGAGCTGGTTCTGGAAATGAGGCATTACGTATCGCGCCCAGAGTTCATACGACTGCTTGGTGTGGTCGGAGCTTGCCCATTCGTGTGCCAACCCGAGAAACGCACCAAAGCCACCCGTCCTGTCCAACAATTCACTGATTGCCTCAATTGCATCATCCGGCGTACCTATTATCGCGCCACCTCTCGCTGCAACTTCATGGATATCTTCGTCTGTGTCCGAAACTCTGCCTAGTACTTTCTGAAAGTAGTCGACGTTATATGCCCTCGCTCCCTCACGAACCTGTTCGAAAGCCTCCTCACGCGACTGAGCCAAATGAAACGGTACGACAACACGCCACCCTGATCTATCTGGGATTGGCTTTCCGGCATCTACTGCTGCCTCCTCGGCCCACAACCATGCTTGAGCAAGTGAGTCGACACCCATTGCCGTAGATACTCCGCCTGCGCTGGCTGCGATCGATATCATCCCAATACCATGTTTACCGGCCGCCGATGGTCCTGCCGGTGACGCAATATGAGCCACAGCCATCTCGAGGTGCGGATCGGAATAAGGTGAGAGCATCAGTCTGGCATTATTGAGAGTAAACCAGTCGGTCTCGAAATTCACCGGACCTCGACCAGAAAACAACTCCAGAATCGCGGTTAGTGACTCGTCCATCATCCGTCTCTGATCACCGGGATTGATGCCCATCATGTACGCATCGGACGACAGGGCGCCGGGACCAACTCCAAGCATCGCCCGACCACGAGCCATATGGTCGAGTTGAGTAAATTTATCGGCGAGCATCAAGGGGTGGTGATAGGGCAGCGAAGATACGCCACTTCCTATCCTAATACTGCGAGTCGACCTCAATGCTGCGGCGATAATTAGTCCTGGATCAGCAATAAGTTCCCAGCCGGCTGAGTGATGCTCGCCGACCCAAGCCTCATCAAACCCAAGCGAATCGAGATGTTCGATAAGTGCTACATCTCGGTCTAGAGCAAGCGTAGGATTTTCTCCTAAGAGATGGAAGGGTGCCAAAAAAACCCCGAAGCGCATCCTTTTGGGGCGAAACAGTTCAGTCATGGTCATAAGTTCCTCATAATTACTCTGCGAATTGCACAAATTGTAGCCTAGTCACTCTTGAAAAAGAGACGATTATCCTATTACGAAGCAGATGGTCGCGCATTAGATAGCTAACTGTTAGAGTTTTACGAGGATAAACGAAGGAATATTAGGAAAGAAACAACAAGAAAGCATGACGAATGGTCAGGAAGAATATAAAACCTGCACCAAAATTGGGAAGCTCCAGACTTAATTAATAAAGATGGCAGATAACGAAAAATCCGAACTCATTCAGAAGTATAAACAAAATGACGGTGATACGGGCTCTACGGAAGTCCAAGTCGCCTTGCTGACTGACCGCATCACCAAGCTCACTGAGCATTTGCGTGAGCACAAGCACGACTACGACACCCGTCGAGGTCTGTTAAAGCTGGTTGGCCAACGGAGGCGGCTACTCAGGTATCTCTCTAATAACAATGTGGAAAGATATCACGGCATAATTAGTTCGCTAGGGCTTAGAAAATAGCAGCCACTCATTGACTGGCTGGCATGTCGCCATCACAGAAGATCATAGATTTCCCAAAAACCCCTCATGTTTTATATGTATCAAACCCTTGACCCTCGCTATCCAATGCTGAGAATCAGCAAAATTAAGAGGAAAATGTAGTCGAAGGGAAAATTTATGACCAACACCTCACAATTAGCCACAAATACCGGTGGCCAAACCCAAGTCTTTTCAAGAGAAATCGGAGGAACAGTTTTTGAGCTCGGAATAGGCCGACTCGCTCCAAGCACGCTCGCATCCGTAACAATCCGATACGGCGATACGGTAATGCTAACAACACTCTGTGATGGCGACGCGCGACCGGGAACAGATTTCTTTCCCCTTACCGTCGATTTCGAAGAACGAATGTACGCTATCGGAAAAATTCCGGGTTCGTTTTTTAAGCGTGAGGGTCGACCCGGCACTGACGCAACGTTAGCAGCCCGAATGACGGACCGGCCAATCCGACCGATGTTCCCAAAAAATTTCAGGCGAGAAGTGCATCTTGTGAACACTCTACTCGCATCGGATAGAGAACATCCAGCGGATGTCTTAGCGACTACGGCCGCTTCCACAGCTATCAATATGTCGCCACTACCTTTCGAGGGTCCAGTGTCTTCTGTTCAAATAGCGCGAGTCGAGGGCGAGTTGATTGCATTTCCGACTTATGAACAGCTCGACCAGAGTGATTTAAACCTTGTCGTCGCGGCAAATGATGACTCAGTGGTCATGATTGAAGCAGGTGCGAAGCAAATCCCTGAAGAAGACCTAATCGAAGCAATCGAGTACGCAGAAGAGATATGCCACGAGCTAAACAGCCTTCAGCAAGAAGTTATCGATGCGGCAGGGGTAGAAAAAAACGAATGGACCCCACCGGCTACTGACTCTGAGCTTGAGTCCAAAATTGAAACGATTCTATTGAGCGATCCCGATGCCATTCTCGATGCGGTGAAGGGTGACGGATTCCGCGGCATGGATGAACTGTCCAAATCCGTAATATCAACTCTATCGGAGGAGTCCGACGAGGACCTCGATGAGGGGGCAGTCCGAAGCTTATCGGAGGCAACTATCAAGAAATTCGTACGAGGTCGGATACTCTCTGAAGGCAAGCGAGCTGATGACCGTAGCTCTGACGAAATTAGGGAACTTTCAGCACTCGTAGGAATTCTCCCGCGAGTACACGGAAGTGGGCTGTTCCAGCGCGGCGAAACACAGGTCCTGACCGTAGCTACGCTTGGCTCTTTAAGAGAACGAGCTCGCGTCGATACAATTGCGCCCGGTGACTGGAAGATGTTTATGCATCATTACAATTTCCCACCTTATTCGGTTGGTGAGGCCAGGCCACTCCGTACGCCAGGACGACGTGAAATAGGGCATGGAATGCTAGCCGAAAAGGCCATTGAAGCAGTCCTGCCAGAATTCGATGAATTCCCCTACGTAATCCGCCTAGTCTCCGACGTCCTTTCGTCCAATGGCTCTACCTCCCAGGGAGCCACATGTGGGTCAACTCTGGCTCTGATGGATGCCGGAGTGCCAATAAAGGCGCCCGTCGCAGGTGTTGCAATGGGTCTTGTCACGAACGAAGAGGTGACTAATTATGAAATCCTGACGGACATTGCAGGAATCGAAGATGCTCTTGGAGATATGGATTTCAAGGTTGCTGGGACTGAGACTGGTGTTACAGCTGTGCAGCTAGATATCAAACTCAAACGACTTCCTGCTGACTTCTTGAACCAAGTTTTCGAAAAGGCACGTGTAGGGCGTCTTACAATTCTGGATGCCATGACAAGTGCGCTCCCCAAATCAAGAAGCGACGTTGGCACTCACGCACCGAAAATTGCGGTCACTAAAATCGATCCCGAGAAAATTGGAGCGTTGATCGGGCCAGGTGGTAAAAATATCAACGCCATAATCGCCGAGACCTCCGCGTCTATCGATGTCGAAGAGGATGGGACAGTCTATGTGGGCGGAGAAACTAGCGAATCGCTCGAAAGCGCCTTGAAAAAGGTGGATGCCCTAACACGCGAACTCGCTGTCGGCGATGAATTCGAAGGAAGTGTGGTCCGTCTGATGAATTTTGGAGCGTTCGTTGAATTGCTCCCAGGCAAAGACGGCCTACTTCATATTTCAGAGCTCGCTGAATCTCGCGATCAAGAGATAGCAGACCTCGTAAGCGTTGGAGATTCTCTGAAAGTACGCATTCAAGAAGTTGACGACCGCGGCAGGATTAATCTTGCGCTGATAGGTAGTGGAGGAAAGGTCGGACTAGAGGATAGTGATACAGCCCCAACACCCAACAGGGGGCCGCGATCTTCGTCTGATAGATCAGATAGACGATCTTCGTCCGATCGATCAGATAGACCTCGACGTCGGCCACGACGTGATGGGGAAGGTCAGAGAAACGATCGGAGAGAGGGCGATGGCTCCGGAAGACGCAAATGGTAACACTCCGATAGTTTTCGTCACACGAATGCTGCCCGGACACCTTAATCGGGGCAGCCCACTTGACCGATTAAGTCAATTGTTCAATGTAGACGTATGGCCAGACGAAAAGCCACCAACTGCCGAGGAATTTCACAAAAAACACCGTACTGCCTCCGCCGTTGTCACCACAATAGCTGAAACTGTCGATGATAAAGCGCTCGAAGATGCATCCCACCTCAAAGTAGTAGCGCAGCTGGGTGTTGGCTACGACAATATCGAAGTGGCTCTCTGCAATTCCAAAGGCATCTTCGTTACT
>CAZSFJ010000059.1:0-1684 GCA_964606125.1 uncultured Dehalococcoidaceae bacterium
CAAGCTCATTGATGTGTTTTGCGATCTCTCCAATAAACCATTTCGCGATACTCCTAGGTGGCACAGTTCTATCAAATTGGACGCAGTCCTCATATGCCTGAGAACGTAATTTCGAACCAGTGAGAGTAGTGGCTTCGGAGGGAGATAACTCATACTCCTCTATAAAGCGGGCAGCTCGCGCCCGCGGAAGTTCAGGCATGGCCTCGCGCACTTCTTCGAGGAATCCAGGGTTAATTGTTAGAGGAGGCAGATCTGGTTCAGGGAAATATCTATAATCCGAGGCACCCTCTTTTGATCTTTGCGAGACGGTCTCGCCGGTGTGATCGATAAATCCTCGGGTCTCCTGCACGATTCGTTCACCCGTAAGTACAACTTGCGACTGGCGCTCGATTTCATATTCGATAGCACGCTGCACTGCTCTAAATGAATTCATGTTCTTAATTTCTACCTTGGTTCCTAGGATGGTTTCTCCTACTGGCCGGATCGATATGTTTGCGTCACAACGAAGCTGACCTTTCTCCATATTTGCATCAGAAATATCTAGATATCTTGCTAGTTGCCTGAGTCGTCTGAGAAAACTCGCAGCTTCTTTGGCTGACCGTATATTAGGTCGGGTGACAAGTTCCATTAGAGGGGAGCCCGAGCGATTGAGGTCCAAGAGACTGTAGCTTTTCCCATCGTCCTCGCGATGTACTAGCCGAGCGGTATCCTCTTCGAGATGAATTCGCTCTAACTCTACGGGTCGTTCGCTTCCATCATCGGTTTCTACGAGCAGTGCACCATTCTCACAGAAAGGCTGGTCATACTGCGAGATCTGGTATCCCTTTACTAGGTCAGGGTAGGGATAATTTTTCCGGTCAAATTTCGCCACAGAGGCGATGTCACAGTCGAGAGCTAGGCCGGCCATCACCGTATAAAACACAGCTTGTCTGTTAATAACTGGGAGGGCGCCTGGCATGCCCATACATATTACGCAAACATGAGAATTTGGTTCCGTGTCGAAATATGAACGCTCACAGCTACAGAACATTTTTGAATTGGTCTTCAACTGGATATGCACCTCAAGACCGATCACAGCTTCAAATTTAGTGTTTACGGTTGTTGTCAAAGTATTACCTTTTCTTGGTGTGCATCGCGTTACACTCTAGACCAGACTTGATGGTGGCGTGGAACTTTATAGGAATGAAATTGATTATGAACGCTAGGCGCGGATCCGTTTCTATTGAATCTTTTAAATTTGACGGTAGTTTTCATTATACATATCAAGGTTACGTGATGGAAACAAAAGAACACAAGACTCTCGGTAAATATTGGGAATGTCTAGTAGAAAAAGATTCACCAATTAAGTCCTATCGGGGGGAATTCCCTGCGCGTACCAAGACACGTGCTTATTTTTTCGAGGACCAGTGGTTCAATTTGCTGATTCCTAGCGAGCCCATCGGCAAACGGAAAATGATCGCTTATGCGAATATATCGACGCCCGCCTACCTACAATGCTATAAGGAACTCAGGAGCGAGCGACTTATCTGGATCGATCTTGATCTTGATCTTATCGTTCTTGAGGATTTTTCCGCGATGTTAGATGACGAGGATGAATTCTTGGAGCATATTGGACTAATGAACTATCCGAATTGGCTGGTTAAGAAAGCCCGCAATGGACTTGCCCGAGCAGTAGAGCTGAATG